>JANMWT010000288.1:0-5989 GCA_031394145.1 Alphaproteobacteria bacterium
CGGATCGCGCTGGCGGCAGGGTTTGTCTTCATCGGCTTGACGCTCGCTCGCCTCGCCATATTCGGTCAGCCCTTTCCGAATACCTATTATGCCAAGGTTGTCGCCGATCTCGGCGTTCGCCTCGCCCGAGGCGCGACTTACACGATCGACTCGATCCTGCGCTGGCAGCTGCTGCGCGTGGGTCTGGTCTGCTGGTTTGTCCTCATCGCGATGCGCCTCTGGGCGAGACGGCGAGACCTTCGCGGGTGGGTGCAGGAGGAGGGCGCGCTTCTTCTTCTTCCGGCTGGCCTCGCTGGCCTGCTGGCGACATCAACCTTGTCGGGCGGTGATCATTTTGCTTACCAGCGGTTCTTTCAGCCCGCGCTTCCCATTCTTGCAATCGGGGTCGCGGCAATTGTCGCCATGCTTCTTCCAGAGCCGGCGCGGCGGTCGCGCGCTGTGGCGACCGGGGCTGCAGTGCTCTCGGCGCTGATGGTCTGGCTCGCCTATTCCGATTTCCAGTTCCGCGAGAACGCACTTGGCGAGGAATTCATCATCGCCAATGAAGGGCGTGAGATGGGCGAGCGGCTCAACCACATCGCCGATGCGGCCGGCCCAACCTCTCTTTCGGTGCTAGCGGCGGGCGGCATTGCACTCACCTATCGCGGTGGCCCGGTTTACGACGTCCTCGGCCTCAATTGGCCAGAGATGGCTCACAGCAAGGCCCCGCGCACGGGCGTGGCCGGCCACGTCGCGTTTGATCCCGCCGTATTCTGGCGCGCCTCGCCGGACTTGCTCGTTTCCAGTGCGGTTGGCCCTCCGGCCGGTCACGAGGTCAGGGTCGGATGGTTTGAGGACCTCGCACTCAAGGGCTTGGAGCGCTCCAACCGGTTCCAGGCCGCCTATGTGCCGGCTGAAGTCGATGGCGCGGGTCGGCCACGTTTCGTGTTCGTGTCGCACGCCTGGCTGGAGCGTCACGGCGACGCCGGCGGCCGCTTGTCCTTGCGCAGCTGGCGGGATGTGAGGATCGGTCAGTCTGAGGCCGCCAACCCCAGCAGCGAGCACAAGGGCTAGAAACCGGAAGAAGCTTGAAGCCCGCAGAAGCTTGAAGTGCACAGAAGCTTGAAGTGCACAGAAGCTTGAAGTGCACCGGGGCGAAGACCCACCGAGGCGAAGACCCACAGTGGCGAAGACCCACAGTGGCGAAGACCCACAGTGGCGAAGACCCACAGTGGCGAAGACCCACAGTGGCTAGAAATCATGTCAGGCGCGTGCGCCCGGCGTCGGGCGTGGTGGAGCCAAGCGGGATCGAACCGCTGACCTCTTGCATGCCATGCAAGCGCTCTCCCAGCTGAGCTATGGCCCCTTTCCGCCTGAGTGGGCCCGAAGGCCGCGGCAGTCCAGTTTTTGGGAGCGCGTTGCTTATACCGCGCCCCCCTTGGGATCAAGTCCGGCGACCAGGGCTAGATTTCTTCCTCGCTGGCCCCGTCCTCGAGGTCGATGTCCTCGTCCTCGAACTCCTCGTCGGCGTCGATGACGGTAAGGCCGTCTTCCTCATCGTCCTCAACCTCGACTTCGACGTCGTCCTCATCGGCGGGAAAGCCAGCGCGGGCCGCAGGGCGCTTGGGCGTCTTCGCCGCGCCTTCTTCGCCTTCCTCTTCGACTTCGACGACTTCCTCCTCAGCGTCGAGATCGACGACTTCGGCGGGTTCTTCTTCTTCTTCGTCCTCATCGCCGGCTTCGGCGCTGTCCTCGTCGTCCTCGTCCTCGTCGTCTTCGACTTCCTCATTGACGGCCGGAACAGGCTTGGGCTTCTCCCGCGTCCGCTTGGGTTTGGCCGTTTCGACGACCACCGGATCGAACGTCGTCTTGCACTTCGGGCAGACGGCCGGACGCTTGCCGAGATCGTAGAATTTGGCCCCGCATTCGGGGCACGTGCGTTTTTCGCCGAGAGTGGTGTTCGCCAATGTCATTCCCCATAACTCGGGTCGGGCGCTTGCCATGTTCGCGCACGCCTGTAAAGCGCTCATGTTCCGGCTGGTCGGGAGAGGCCCTCCCGGCTGTCCCGCGGAGCCCAGATGTAGCCCCATGCGCGCTGTTTCAAGACCTGTCGCAAAGCTCGCCGGGGCGATTCGCGCCCCCGGGGATAAATCCTGCTCCCACCGGGCCCTTATGATGGCCGGGGTCGCTGCGGGAACCTCGCGGATCACCGGCCTGCTCGAAGGCCAGGATGTGCTCGATACCGCACGCGCCGTGGCGGCGCTGGGCGCCAGGGTCGAGAGGATGGCGCCCGGCGAGTGGCGGGTGACCGGTGTCGGGCCGGCCGGCTTCCGCTCGCCAAAAGATGATCTCGATTTCGGTAATTCCGGGACGGGCGTGCGTCTCATGATGGGTCTGATCGGCGGCCACGACGTAAGCGTTCGCTGCATTGGCGATGCCTCATTGTCCTCCCGACCGATGGAGCGCGTGCTGAAGCCACTCCGCGAGATGGGGGTGAGGGCTCAAACCGCGCCCGGCGGAAAGCTTCCGGTTCAACTGGCAGGCGGCAACCTCAAAGCCATCCGCTACGCCCCGCCCGAAGCTTCGGCGCAGGTCAAGTCAGCCGTATTGCTCGCCGGCCTCCGCGCGAGCGGAACCACCATCGTGGAAGAGCGCGAAGCGACGCGGGATCATACCGAACGGATGCTGCGTGCGTTTGGCGTGAGCGTGACGATCGAATCGCGTGCGACCGGCGGGCCCATCGTCTCGCTCGCGGGCGGACAAGCGCTGACCGGCATCGAAGCGGCCGTCGCCGGCGATCCCTCCTCTGCGGCGTTCGCCATCGCCGCAGGGTTGATCGCACGTGAGGGTGAAACCAGCGTCTCGGGCATGCTCGACAACCGAACCCGCACGGGCCTGCTCGACGCGATTGCCGAAATGGGCGGCGACATTCGCCGCGCACCCGACGGGCAGGCGACGGGCGAGGCGACAGCGCAGGTCACGGTGCGCGCTTCACGCCTGAAAGGCATCGACCTCGATCCGGCGCTGGTCTCCTCGATGATCGATGAGCTGCCGGTGTTCGCCGCGCTCGCCGCCTTTGCGACGGGCGTCACCCGCGTGACCGGCGCCGCCGAATTGCGGGTGAAGGAGAGCGATCGGATCAAGGCGATTTGCGACATGCTTCGCGCCAACGGAGTTGCAAGCGAGGAATTGCCGGACGGCTTCGTGGTGCATGGTCGCGGGCCGGCGGGCGTTCCAGGCGGCGGCCTGGTCGAGACGCGCCACGACCATCGCATCGCCATGGCGGCGCTGGTTATGGGCGTGGCGACCCGAAACGAAGTGAGCATCGACGATGCGACGATGATCGCCACCTCCTATCCCGATTTCTTCGCTCACATGGCCGCCCTCGGCGCCGACATCGAGCGGAGCGCTCGATGATCATCGCCATCGACGGCACCACCTCGTCGGGCAAGGGCACGCTGGCCAGGCGCCTGGCGGCGCATTTCGGTCTGCCGCATCTCGACACCGGCCTGCTCTATCGCGCCGTCGCCGCCAAAGCCCTGCGCGAGGGAATGGACCTGAGCGACGCTGCAGCTTGCGCGCGCCTTGCCCAGAGCCTTGACCTGCGCGAGCTCGACGCCCGCGAGCTGCGCAGCTCGAAGGTCGGCGCCGAAGCGTCGGTGATCGCGGCCCATGGTCTGGTGCGCCGCGCGCTGCTGGACTTGCAGCGGGGTTTTGCGCGCCAGACTTCTGGCGCCGTGCTCGATGGTCGGGACATTGGCACGGTGATCGCACCTGACGCGGGTTTCAAGTTCTGGATCGATGCGTCGCTCGAAGTGCGAGCCCGTCGTCGCTATCTCGAACTCTCAGGGCAGGGCGAGGCGGTGACGCCGGAGGGCGTCCTCGCCCAGCTCAAGGAGCGCGACGCCCGCGACGCCGGCCGCAAGGATGCCCCGAGCAAGCCTGCCGACGACGCAGTGCGGATCGACACCACCGACCTCAACCCCGACCAGACAGAGGCTGCGGCGATGCATGTGATCACCCGGCATCGCCTCTAGGGCGTCTCCGCACCTGATCTCAAGGGCCGACCGCCGCAGGAACGACGTCGCGCGCCAGCTGGCCGGACATGCCCTCCAGCGTGGTGTTGGTCAGTGTGACGATGGTGAGCTTGCGCGCTGGATCGACATACCAGGAATGGCCCCACACGCCGCCCCAGTACCAGGCGCCCGGCGATAGCGAAGATCCCGCCGAGGCCGGATCAAGCATCACGGCGCCGCCAAAGCCGAAGCCGGTCGAACCGGTGGGATCAAACAGGATCCGCTTGTCGCCGATCTGGTTGGCCATCATCGCCGATGCGCTTTCCGGCGAGACGATGCCGCCCCCGCCGGTGCGGATGGCCTCGAGGAAGCGCGCCATATCGTCCGCGCCGCCATTCATGCCCGCCCCGCCGGACGGGAAGGAGGTCGGATCGAAAGCCCGCCGCAGGTCGAACGAGATTGGCGCCAGGTTGGGCAGGAAGGCTTGCTGGTAACGCTCGGGAATGCGGATCGGTTCGGGCGCAGCGTTCGAATAAGGCGTCGCCAATCGCTTCGCGTCGACAACATGGAAGGCGGTGTCGGTCATCTTGAGCGGGCCGGTCACCCGGCGCTCCAGTGTGGCCTGAAGGGTTTCGCCGGACGCCTTTTCCATGACGGCGCCAAGCACGTCGATGGCGTTGGAATAGAACCACGCAGCCCCTGGCGGGAAGGTCAGCCCTGCAGCGCTGAGCCGGCGGATTTCCTCTTCCATCGCCAGGCCCGGCTGGTCGGCGCCGGCCGAGACGCGGTTCTGCTGGTAGGGCCCGCCCACCGGTTGCATGAAATCATAAGCAAGCCCCGAGGTGTGGGTCAGGAGCTGACGGATCGAGATTGCCGGCGCCGATCCATCCGCAAGTCTGGGCCGGAAGTCGGGCAGCCAGTCGGTCACGCAGGCGTCAAGCGCAAGCTCGCCCAATTCGATCATCCGCATCGCCGCCGCCGTGACGATCGGCTTGGTCAGCGAGGAATAGCGGAACAGCGCCTCGGGCTTCATTGCCGTTCCGGCTTCGCGGTCGGCAAGACCGTAGGCCTTGCGATGCGCGAGCGCCCCCTCGCGCATGACAATCGAGACGGCGCCGATGACGCGCTTTTCGGCGAGCGCGGCTTGGAACACGCCGTCGATGCGGCTGGAGATATCTGTCATGCGCCTCTCCTAGGATTTGCGCTTCAAGCCGAGCCGGCTGCCGATCTGATTATCGACGACGCGTTTTGGCAGCGAGAGCATCAGCCAGTTCTGGAAGGGCTGAGGGGTCACAACATACCGCGCTTTGGGGCCAGGCGTCGTCAGGGCGGTGTGGACGACCTCGCCGATCTTCTCAGGCGGGAAGCCTTTCCGGCCGAGTTCGAGCATATAGCGCTTCACGCCGTCGAGCGGCTTGGCGTAAGGCGTGTTGGCGTAGCGCGCGACATCGACGCTGTCGGCTTTGTCCCAGATCGGCGTAGCGACGGCGCCTGGCGCCACAACGATGACATCGACGCCGTAGATCAAGAGTTCGCGGCGGAGGGAATCCGAGAAACCTTCGAGGGCAAATTTGGAGGCGTTATAAGGGCCGACGAAGGGTGAGGCGAGTTTGCCGCCGACCGAACTGATCATCACGATACGGCCGGGCGCAGCGCTGATGCGATCGGGGCTCGCGCCGAGCAGGGGAGCGAAGGCTTGGGTGACGATCAGCTGGCCGGTGACGTTGACCTCCAATTGCTGCCGGAACTCGGCGATCTCGAGATGAAGCAGCGGCCCTGAAACGGCGATGCCGGCATTGTTGACCAGACCGGCGAGCGGCGCATCGCCGAGCTTGTCGGCGACGGCGCGCGCGCCGTCCCTCACCGCCGCTTCATTGGTGATGTCGAAGAGGAGGGGGGTAAAGGGCGGGCCGAACTCCTTGGCGAGGCGATCGGCGTCGGCCTGCTTCCGGACGCTGCCAAAGACATGAAAGCCCTTGCCGGTCAGGACCTTC
>JANMWT010000199.1:0-2381 GCA_031394145.1 Alphaproteobacteria bacterium
GTTGCGGGTCAGCGCTCACGACAAGCTGCCCTTTATTCTGTCCGGCGTCAGCACCAATGAGACAGATTGAGGGTATTCGATAGAGGAGAATTCTGGTCTCATCGCAGTGACGAAGGAACGAAGATGAGAGCAAAATCCTCAAGCGCCAAAGCGACCCCTGGTGAGCGGGTGGTGAAGGACATCCGGTATAATCTCCTTTAACCAATTGATTTTACAAACCTTTTTCAGACACTTCTTACCGGGAGAAAAGTAAAATTGCCGCAGTTTAGTTCGATCCTCTCGGATATTTCGACGCTGCTAGCCTCGCTTCACACATCCTTGCGATGCGCCAAACAGTCCATCCGCATCCATCATCCCGACCTTCGTCCCTGCGAGCCGATTGCGGCCACCTGCCGGTACTGCTGCGGGAGCCCATTGCGTCTCGAGATAGCATGGCGCAAATTGCCATCCACGGGCTTTGTGGACGAGATCCGAATGGTCAGACCCACATTCGTCGGGCATGCGACGGCTGCAAGCCAGGAGCGTTTCAAATGCCTCATGATCAGATCGAGGCGACGAAGCGAATTGAAAGAGTTCGGGCGGTTTGTATTTTTGAGCGTCGGGTTGCCACGATGCGCTTCAGTATGTCGGCAAGGTGGGAGCGCCCGTGAGGCATGAGCACATAATTAATGGCTCGGGC
The DNA here is from genome assembly GCA_031394145.1 of Alphaproteobacteria bacterium. Classification (GTDB taxonomy): domain Bacteria; phylum Pseudomonadota; class Alphaproteobacteria; order Caulobacterales; family Hyphomonadaceae; genus UBA7672. The sequence goes on from JANMWT010000199.1 coordinate 680, forward strand.
GATCCCGCGGCCAAAGCCGCCCGGGTCAATGTGCTGATCCGCAACGGCGATCTACTTCAAGCCTACGCGGCGGCGGCGACTGCGCTCGCCGACCATCCCGATGACAAGCGCCTGCACTATTGGCGGGTCCTCGCGCTGGCGCGCCTCGGCGAAACTGATCGAGCGCACGCCGCCTATCGCGAGGCCGGCCTGGATAATGTGGACGAGAGCGACACGCTCTCGCTGTGGGCGCGGCTCGAAAAGGATCGCGCCCTCGCAACGGCCGACGTCGCCGACCGGATGGGGCTGCTTCTCAAAGCTGCCCACGCATATCGAGACGTCTATCGCCGCACTGGCGATTACTTCCCGGCGATCAATGCTGCCAGCATGTTGCTACTCGCCGGCGAGCGCGAAGGTGCACGTGATCTTGCAGGTGAAGTCCTCGCGATGCCGGCGATCACTTTGCCACAGGGCTACTACGCCGCAGCCACCACCGCGGAGGCCTTGCTCATCCTCGGCCGGACCGCCGAGGCACAGGCGGCGGCGATGGCAGCGCTGGGCTTCCCGGACGCGGATCCCGGAGCGCGATCCTCGACCTGCCGCCAGCTCGCAAGTTTGGCGGAAGCCATGGGTGCGGGCGAGGACGTGGTTGCGCTGTTCCGGCCCGCGCCCGTGCTGACCTATTGCGGCCATATGTTTCTCGCCGACGCCGAGGCCGAGGCTGACCTTGCCGGCGCGATCGCCGGGGCGCTCGACAGCCGCGGCTGCACCGCCGCCTTCGGCTCGTTGGCCTGTGGCGCCGACATCCTCGTCGCCGAGGCGGTGCTCAAGCGAGGCTGCGGGCTCCACGTTTTTCTGCCCTTCGCGGAAGACGATTTCCTCGCCCAGTCGGTCCGCCCGGGGGGAACGAGCTGGGTCGCACGCTACCGCCGCTGTCTGGAGCAGGCGAGCAGCGTGACCATCGCCTCGACCACACCCTGGCTCCATGACGACAACCAGTTCGCCTATGCCTCGCAGCTGATGATGGGCGGTGCCCGATTGCGTGCCTCGTTCCTCAACACGCACGCATGGCAGCTCGCAATCTGGGACGGCGTCGAGAGCGCTGGCGTCGCCGGGACGGGCGCCGACGTCGGCCGCTGGCGCAATCATGGCGGAGAAACCGTGACGCTTGAACCCGGCGCGTTCGATCGGGAGTTGCCGAGGCCCGAAGGCGCCGCGCCCCCAGGCAATGCCTCGCGCGCGGTGCGGTCGATCATCTTCACCGATTTCAAGGGCTTCTCAAAGATCGGCGAAGCCGAACTGCCGTACTTCTGGGAGGAAGTGATGGGCGGTGTGGCGGCGGTGATCGAGCGACATCGCGACGAAGTGCTGTGCCGCAACACCTGGGGTGACGCATTGTTCGCGGTAACTGCCAGCGCATCCGCCGCGGCGCATATCGCGCTGGAACTGCAGGAGGCGCTGGTCGAGCTGGCGCTGGCGCGATTCGGGGAAGAAGCCGGGATGCGGGTCAGTGTCCATCTCGGACCCGTCTATTCGCTGACCGACCCAGTCACCGGCGTGCCGACCGTGCTGGGCGAGGAAGTAAACCGCACCGCGCGGATCGAGCCGGTCACCCCGGTTGGCCAAGTCTATGTGTCGGAATCGTTCGGGGCGATCCTGGCGATGGAACAGCCGGGGCAATTCCGTTTGAGCTATGTCGGCCGCGTCAAGCTCGCCAAGGCCC
>JANMWT010000231.1:0-2541 GCA_031394145.1 Alphaproteobacteria bacterium
TTGAGGTTGACGCAATAGGCGTCCAGCGCGTCGCCCTTCTTCTTGGAATCCTCGCCGGACTTGTTTTCGTTCTCCTCCTCGGCGCCGCGCACCGGGCGCGCCTCGGACGCGCCGGGGCGCTTGGCGATGCCGTGGCTGATATAGTTGACCGCGTCGTAACGGGTCATGTCCTGCTCCTGCAGGAAGTAGGCGGCGTGGCTCTCGCGCTCGGAGAAGATCGCCACCAAAACATTGGCGCCGGTGACATCGTCACGGCCCGACGACTGCACGTGGATCACCGCGCGCTGCATCACCCGCTGGAAGCCCGGGGTCGGCTTGGCGTCTTCGCCTTCGTCGCCCACCAGTGACTTCTCGTTGTCGAGGAAGTTGGTGAGGTTCTTGCGAAGCACCTCGATATCGACATCGCAGGCGTTCATCACGCCGGCAGCGTCCTTATCGTCGATGAGCGCCAGGAGCAGATGCTCCATGGTCGCATATTCGTGCTTGCGCTCGTTCGCGAACGAAACGGCGCGATGCAGGGTCTCTTCGAGGGTACGCGAGAATGACGGCAAGGGAGCCTCTCAATCCTTTTCCATGGTGCATTGAAGCGGGTGCTGATGATGCCTGGCGGTTTCGTTTACCTGGGCGACTTTCGTTTCGGCCACTTCGTAGGTGTAGACACCGCAGACACCGACACCGTTCTGATGCACGTGCAGCATGATGCGGAAGGCATCCTCGTGGTTCTTGTGAAAGAACCGCTCAAGGACGTAGGTCACGAATTCCATCGGGGTGTAGTCGTCGTTCAACAAAAGCACGCGATACATCGAAGGCTTTCGGGTCTTGGTCTTCGTCTTGGTGACGATGGCCGTGCCCGTCCCGATCTCCTGATCTCCCTGAATCTTCTCCGCCACGACGGGATCTCCAACGCGGTGAGGCGAAGCACCTCACACCAGGATTAGATATGGAAACTGCGGCGCAAGGGAAGGGCCGATCGTCGACCTGCGATCTTTGAACGCGCATCGCTGAAAATGGTGGCTGCGCCTCGGTTTCAAGGCCGTCGCCGCGAGCTTGTCCCATAGGTCCACATCCTTTCTGGCCGCGACTGGTTGCGACTCGGTGCGGCCTGTGATGAACCCTACGCCTCCGATCCTATCGCTTCAGTGAACGGCCGGACACGACAGCCCCGACTCCGAATCTCGCCCTCAAGCGATCGAGCGCCCTTTCGCCATCGAGCGCGCGGGTCTCGCCGTCTGAGAAGAGATCAGAAGCCGCGTCCGCGGCGTCCACAAGGTCCGACAAACCTATACCGATCAAGCGATACATGGTTCCCCGCGCCTCGGTCTGCAAGAGCTCGCGGCCGATGGCGAACAGGGTGCGGGCGGTCTGGGTTGGTACGGCCAGGGTGCGACGACGTGTCAGGATCTGAAAATCGGCCCGGCGCAGCTTCAGGGTGACCACCTTGCCCGCCTCGCCATCAGCCCGGGTACGCCGAGCGACCTTCTCGCATAGGGGCCATAACTGATCCTCCAGACCCTCAAGGTCGCGGATGTCCTCATTGAACGTGGTCTCGGCGCTGATGCTCTTGCGGCCCTCGCTGGGATTGACCGCGCGGGCGTCGCGGGCGTGGGCCAACTGGTGCAGGCGAAGGCCACCGGCGCCGAATCGCTTGACCAGCTCCTTGGGGTCGGCGCGGGCCAGATCGCCGACCGTGCGATAGTTGGCCGCCTCCAGCGAGGCGACGAAGGCCGGGCCGACGCCGGGCAGGATCCCGACCGGTCTGGGGGCCAGGAAGGCGGCGGCGCCGGCCGCGCCGATGATCGACAGGCCACGCGGCTTGTCGAGATCCGAGGCGATCTTGGCCAGGAACTTGTTGGCCGCGAGGCCAATGGAGACGGTCAGGCCGATCTCAGATTCGATTTTGGCCTGCAGCCTGGCCAGAGTGACCACCGGCGGGGCGCCGTGCAGGCGCTCGGTGCCAGAGAGGTCCATCCAGGCCTCGTCGAGGGAGAGCGGCTGGATCAGCGGGGTCAGATCACGGGCCAGGGCGAAGATGCGGCGGCTCTCCTCGCGGTACTTGCTGAAATCGGGGCTGATGATCACCGCCTCGGGGCAGAGGCGCCTGGCTTTGTACATCGGCATGGCCGAGCGGACGCCAAACAGCCTGGCGATATAGCAGCAGGTCGTGACCACGCCGCGCACGCCGCCGCCGACGATCACCGGCTGGTCGCGCAGCTGCGGCCGATCACGCTTCTCGACGGAAGCGTAGAACGCGTCGCAGTCCATGTGGGCCATGGAGAGGGCGAACAGCTCGTCGTGCGCGGCCATGCGCGGCGAGGCGCAGCGTGGGCAGCGCGAGACGGCCTGATCGCCGGTCCAGAAGCAGTCGCGGCACAGGGCCGGCATGGGAGGGTCTCCGATAACCGGAGTGTCCGTCGTTGCGGGGACGGGATCAACGGCGCCCTAAGGGTCCGGCGGTTTGGTCCAGGGCCGTTTGAAGTGTGAGAGCCGCGCCTTGTCGGCGGGGAGGATCAGCGGATGCAGGTCCTCGCCGTGGCGGGAAAC
>JANMWT010000266.1:0-33770 GCA_031394145.1 Alphaproteobacteria bacterium
GATCACCAGCGCGATGGCGACGCTGATGATGGTCGCGAAGAAGGCGGACTTGTACCCCCAGATCTCGGCCATCACGCCGCCCAAGAGCGGTGCGACCGAACCCATCAATCCCTCGGCCGTGTTGGACAGCGCCATGCGCATCGGAATATCGTGGCGATGGCCGAACTCCAGCACGAGGTTGGTGCTCGACATCTGGTAGCCGGAATTTGCAGCGCCGATCCCGAAGAAGGCGATGACCGCGACCGGGAAACTGTCGGCCATCATCAGCGCCGCAACCGAGACGACATTCACCGCCATCGCGATGACGAACGTGGATTTGAACCCGCCATGGTCGGAGAGATAGCCCCACACCAGGTTCATCACCGTGTCGGCGCTCATGTAGGCGAAAGACAGGATGGCGAGCGTGCGGCCGAAGGCATGCGGGTCGCCATTGGTCGTGACGCCGAGCGTGGAAGCGGCGAACAGGAAGAAGAAAGGCTGGCCGATGCGACTGCCCATGGCGAACGAGCGCGCCGCCATGAACCAGGCGAACCCGCGGTCCGCCAGGATCAGCCGAGGAATGTCCTTGATGCGCTCGCGAAAGGCCACGCGCGCGCGGATCGTCGCCGGTTCGGGCTCGCGCATCAGGATCTGCAGGGCGGAGAGACCCAGGCTGGTGAGGATGAAGGCAAGAAAGAAGGTCGTCGCATAGCCATTGCCGAGCACGTGGTGGGCGACCAGCCAGTCGCCGGCAAAGTAGGACAGCACGGCGGCGATCATGCCGCCGGTGAGATTGCGCCAGGCCTGCAGGCGACCGCGCAGACGGATCGGAATCACTTTGGCCAGCAGGAATTGAAACGCCACGCGCTGCGGTCCCTGGAACAGCCCCAGCAAAAACAGAAACAGGAGCGCCATGCCGACGGCCCACGAGCCGGTCAAAAACCAGCCCGAGAGCGCAAGTCCGAGGATCTGGAGGCGCATCAGTGAGCCGAGGGCCACAGAGATCGGCAGGATCTTCTTGCGATGCTCCATTTGGGCGGCGCCGACGATCGGCGAGACGATGCTGCCAAATTGCTGGAGCGACAGACCAAGACCGACCAGGGCGTCCGAGCCGGTCAGCGAATGAAGGTAGGCGGGTACGAAGGTCGGCGCGTTGACGAGCCGGAAGCCGGTCATGCCGAGCATACCGTGCAGGTAATGGCCGGCATAATTGCGCTTGAGATTGTCCATGACGAAACGGTCGTAGGCGGCGTCGGCATGCTCGGCGCCTGGTACGGCATCTGGCTCGGCGCCTGGCTCAGCGGCGGCTTCGGCGACGGCTTCGGCGATTGGCGGGTCGGCCGGAGGGTCGGGCGGCAGGACGGCTGGGATGGTCTCGTCCAAGGCGCAGATCTCCGGCATGGCAGGCGCGCTTCAGGGGAAGCGCAAACGCTGGTCGGTTCTAGTCCCCTCGCCCGGAAGCAGGAAGGGCGGCGCCATGATGCGGCGCGGAAACCGAAGCGACGTGTCCCTGGCGCCGACGAGGCCTCGCCGGCCGTGAGCCTCATCCCCTGCGAGGCGAGGCCGGTCGGCGCAATCGCGGTTGCGAGCAGCGCAACCTGCGCTTGCGGGTTGCACCGTGGGACCGGCGGCGGTCTGCTGGCGCTTCGCGTCGGGAGCCGGTTCATGCGTCGCGCCGCTGTCTGTCTGATCCTGCTTTCCGCCTGCGCCACAGCGCAAGCCGACGACCCCAAGCCGGTCGCCTGGGAGACTGCGATCGGCGAGGTCACCTATGCAGAGGAGGATGGAGCGTTCGGGGTGTTCGAATATCCCCTGCCCTTCGGCGACAATCTCGGATTGCTTTATATCGAGGGTCTCGCCGGCGAGTTTGGCGGACCCGGACCGCTCGATGGCTACTGGTCCGAACCTGACGTCAGCCATGATAACGATGTCGACGACGGCGTTCGCGCTTGCTCGTTCGCGATCATCGACGGCCGAGGCCGGGCGACGCACAACTGGGGCCGGTTGAAGATCATGTTTGCGCAGGACACCTTCCCGGGCGACTGGATCATGCTGCGCGGCCGCTGCCTCGCGGAACCTGGAGATGTCCTGGCCGGCAAACTGAAGCCGGCAAGCTCATCGCCGTGAACTTGCTCGCGCTGCAAGGGTCACCCGGCGCGCCGTGAAACGGGCCGCCCTTTCTCCCGATCGTTTCAGCCGGGCCGCGCAAAGGCCACGACGCCGCCAATAATGGTCAGGATTGGCTCGACCTTGAGAATTTCTGCTTCGGGAAGGGTCATCAAATCGGCGGAGAAGCCGGTGAAGTCGGCAAGCTTGCCCGGCTCGATGGTTCCCAACTCCGTCTCGCGAAATGATGCATAAGCCGGCCAGGCGGTGAACATCTTCAACGCCTCGGCCCGCGTGACCTTCTGTTCGGGATGCCAGTCGGGCCCGGACTTGCCCTCAAGGTCCTTGCGCGCCACCGCGGCATAGAATTCGATCCGCGGATCGCCCTTCTCGACCGGCGCATCCGACCCGCCGGGAATGATCGAGCCGGCATCGATCAACGAGCGCCAGGCATAGGCGCCCGCCAGCCTTTGCGGTCCGAGCCGCGCCGGCGCAAAATAAAGATCGCCGATCGCATGGCTAGGCTGCATCGAGGGAATGACGCCAAGCTGCTTGAAGCGCGGAATGTCTTCCGGACGCAGCACTTGCGCATGCTCGATGCGCCAGCGCGGATCGCGACGCGCCCGTTCGGTTGGCGTCGCCCCTTCGAATGTCTTCTGCATCCAGTCGAGAGCGAGCTGATTGCCCTTGTCGCCGATGGCGTGGATCGAAACCTGGATGCCGGCGTCATAGGCGCGCTTCAGCAGATCGAGCGTCGGCGCTTCGTGCGAACGCATCAGGCCGGTGATCTCTGGCCGGTCCGAATAGGGCGTCTCGAGCAGCGCGCCGCGCGAGCCCAGCGCCCCATCCATGTAAAGCTTGATGGCGCGCGTGGTGACCAGGCCGCCGGACGCATGGCCGAACATCTCCGGACTGAAATCACCTGCATCAGACGCCTCGACCGCGTTGTAGATGCGTAGCGGAAGCTTGCCGGCTTTCGACAGCGCGTTGATCCTTGCGACATCGGCGCCTGGCACGGACATATTGTGGACGCCCGTCCAGCCAAGCTCCACCTCATGTTTGGCGCCGACCTCGTAGGCCTGATCGCGATAGGCGTCGCTGGGCTTTGCTGCGAGCGCAGAGAGCAGCCCCATCGCATTGTCGATCAGCATGCCGGTGGGCAGGCCCGCCTTGTCGACCTCGATACGGCCGCCATCCGGCTGCTGCTTGGGTTTGCCATCGACGCCGGCGGCCTTGAGCGCGGCCGTGTTGGCGAGGAGAGCGTGGCCATCCGCGCGGACCAGGACGACCGGGCGATCGCCTGTCACTGCGTCGATATCCTGGCGCGTTGGAAAGCGGGCTTCTGGCCAGTGCGTCTCGATCCAGCCGCGTCCATGCAATGGTCCGGGAGGCGCCTTGGCGGCAGCCACGCCGACCTCCTTCACCAGCTCCGCGATCGAGGCGACCTTGTCGAGATTGAGCGTCACCTCGCGCTCGCCAATGCCATAAAGATGCGCGTGCGCATCGGTGAAGCCAGGATAAAGGGCGCCGCCTCTAAGATCGATCTTCTTGGTGGCGGGTCCGGCGGTCTTCGCGAGGTCCTTGGCAAGACCCGTCGCCAGGATGTGGCCGTCCTTGACGCTGACCGCCTCAACCGTCGGACTTGCATCAAGACCGGTGTAGATCGCTCCACCGGAAATCAAGAGGTCGGGTGCAGGGCCCGGCTTCTGGCATCCTGCCAGGATCAGGCTCAAGAGCCCTCCAACCGCGATCGCTGCACGCATGACGTCTCCCCGGCATTGCTGTCGGGAAGGCTACGATCACTTAGATGGGATAGGAAGCAGCGAGAGGCCTAGGCGGCGGCTTCCGCACGCTTCTTGGCCAACTCTTTCTTGACCTTCAGCATCTTGGGCGAAAGGTCTTCATCCTTCGCCTTGGCCAGGAAGCTGTCGAGGCCGCCGCGCTTGTCGATGGTGCGCAGGGCCGACGTGGCGATGCGGGTTGAATAAGATTGGCCAAGCGTGTCCGAATGCACCGTCACATTGACCAGGTTCGGCAGAAAACGCCGTTTGGTTTTGATGTTCGAGTGGCTGACCTTGTGGCCGACCATGGGCTTCAAGCCGGTCAGTTCGCACTTGCGCGACATCGTCGCCTCTCCTGAAGTCTCAAATCCGTCGACAAACCGTCCGAAATCCCCGTAGCGACGGGGCCGGCGGCTCGTCCTGAAAGCGAAGGGCGGTGGATAAGGGCCGGGGCCCGGGCTGTCAAGGCGGGCGCGCGCCGCTACTCCAAAGAGCGCCGATCCCGTCGAGAATTCGCCTCGTTTGGACTTACTATAAGGATGTGGGGTGATGGCCCGCCGGGCAAACGTCCCCCCGCGGGTCCACCCCAGACAGCAAGGAGCATTGTTCATGCCCATCCTGACTACCGCCCTGGCCGCCGGAGGCCTTGCCTTCCTGCCGATCGAGCTCAACGGCGCGATCACCGCCATTCAGACCCTGGGGCCGCGCCGCCTCGACATTTCCTATGAGGGCTATCTGCCGCTGCCGGTGATCGGAACCCGGATCAAGGCGGCCACCGCCAGCATTTCGGCCTGGATCGGGCCTTCGGCCTACAATGTTGTCTCGCGGGCGCAGGCGGCCGGCATGATTGGCTGGTTTGTCGACTACAACCTCACTATCTCCTCGACCGGCGCGATCGGGCCCGACGGCGTGAAACCGTCCCACTATGACAGTTTCAACCGGGACGGAAAAAAGAACCGCCACGTCCTGGTCGACTATCTGGCGGATGACGTGGTGACCAGCGCCACCCCGCACTTTGGCGACATGGGTTTCCCGCCGGCAAGTCACGAGGAGAAGATGGGCTCCATGGATCCTCTGGCGGCCATCCTCCAGCTGGCGCTCGCCGCCGACGTCACGCCTGGCAATCCTTGCGGCGGCCCGATCCGAGCCTATGACGGCAAGCAGCGCTATGACCTTCGGCTGACCTTTGTCGAACGCTTTACCTTCCGGTCGGCCGCCTATTCCGGCCCCGCGCTGAAATGCGATGTTGAATACGTCGAACTCGCCGGCTTCAAGAACAAGACCCCGGAACAACGGGTAAAGGACAAGTCCGACGTTCAGTGGACCAACATGATCCTCGCCGAACTCGACGGCGGCGCGGTCAAGCCGCCGCTGCGGATCGAGGCGCGATCGAAGTCACACGGCCGCATCGGCATCGAGGCGACCAAGCTGACCTGGCGGCCGGCCGAGCCGGCGCCGGCCGTGCGCCAGGGCGGTTGACCTTCGTCCGTTTCCGCAGATCTCTGCCGACGTCCACCGGAGTCGTCCGCCCTGGCCCTGTCCAACCTCCCTGTTCGCGCCGTTCTTGGCCCGACCAACACCGGCAAGACCCACCTCGCCGTCGAGCGCCTCCTCGCGCACGGGACCGGCGCCATCGGGCTGCCGCTGCGCCTGCTGGCGCGCGAGGTCTATGACCGCATGGTCAAGCAAAAGGGCGAGCGCGCCTGCGCGCTGATAACCGGCGAGGAGCGCATCCGGCCCGAACACGCGCGCTATTTTGCCTGCACGGTCGAGGCGATGCCGCAGAGTTTCGGACCCGGGGAGCCGTTCGACTTTGTTGGCGTCGACGAAATCCAGCTCGCCTCCGACCCCGATCGCGGCCACGTCTTCACCGATCGCATCCTGCACGCGCGCGGGCGTCATGAGACCATGTTGCTGGGGGCCGATACGATGCGTCCGGCGCTGAGGGCGCTCGATCTCGACATCGATACCGAAAGGCGCGAGCGCTTTTCCCAGCTCAGCTATGCCGGCCCGATCAAGATCACCAAACTGCCCAAGCGCTCGGCCGTCGTCGCCTTCTCGGCCGAGGAAGTCTACGCCATCGCCGAGCTGCTGAAGCGCCAGCGCGGCGGTTGCGCCGTGATCATGGGAGCGCTCAGCCCGCGCACCCGCAACGCGCAGGTCGCGCTCTACCAATCCGGCGAAGTCGACTACATCGTCGCCACCGACGCCATTGGCATGGGCCTCAACCTCGACGTCCAGCACATCGCCTTCGCCAGCCGCGGCAAGTTCGACGGCCGGCGGCGCCGTCTGCTGAGCGCCGAGGACGCCGCACAGATCGACGGCCGCGCCGGCCGCTTCCGTGACGACGGCACGTTCGGTGAGACGGGCGAGTGCGAACCCTTCGATGAAGAAATCATCGAACGCATCGTCGAGCATCGTTTCGAGCCGACCGCGACGCTGAACTGGCGCAACTCGAACCTCGACTGGTCAAGCATCGAGGCGCTGCTGGCCTCGCTGCGCCGGCCGGCGCAACACATCATCCTCCGGCGCGCGCCCGAGGCGCTGGATGAGACGACCCTGGCCGCGCTCGCGGAAGATCAAGACATCCGTCGCACCGTGCGCACGCCGGGCCACGTCCGGCGCTTGTGGGATCTTTGCACCCTGCCCGATTTCCGGAAATCAGGCGCTGACGCCCACCTCAAGCTGGTTGGCGCGTTTGTCGAGAAGCTGATCGAGCCCGCCGCCCGCATCAAGGACGAGTGGATGTTCGACCAGGTCAATCGTCTCGACCGAACGGAAGGCGACCTCGACGTTCTGCAACAGCGCCTCGCCGGCATCCGCACCTGGACCTACGCCGCCAATCGGGCCGACTGGCTGGAGAACGCCGAAACCTGGCGCGGCCGGACGCGCGAGATCGAGGACCGGTTGTCGGACGCCCTGCACGACCGCCTGATGCAGCGCTTCGTCGATCGCCGCACCTCAGCGCTCCTAAAGACGCTGAACTCGGAGGAGGACGCGCCCGCCGAGGTCAGCGCCGAGGGCCGGGTTCTGGTTGGCGGACACGACATTGGCCGGCTTGACGGCCTGTCTTTTCTTCCCGACGCCACCGGGCACACGCTGGAAGGTCGGGCCCTGCGCAATGCCGCGCTCAAAGGCCTGCGCCCGGTGATCGGCCGAAGATTGTCGGCGATTGCCGGCGCCGAGGATGGCGCGCTGTCGTTGCGCCATCTCGACGGCTTTATCCTGCATGACGGCGCGGTCATCGCCAAGCTGCAAGCGGGGGCCAACTGGCTGTCGCCGAGCCTCGTTCTGATCGGTGCGCCGGACGCCTCGCCTGCAGATCGGCAAGCCGCCATCGCGCGCATCGAGCGCTGGCTCAGCGACCGGAGAAGCGTCCTGCTGAAGCCATTATACGACCTCAAGGCGAGCCTGACGGGGTCGGGCCTGCCGGGGTCGGGCCTGCCGGGGCCTGCGCGCGGGGCCGCCTACCAGCTTGTCGAAGCCGGCGCGGCGCTCGACCGGCGGCAAAGTGATCCGCTGGGTCCTGAAGACCGCGCCGCACTCCAGGCGGCGGGGGTCAAGTCAGGACGGATCGCAGCCTGGCTTCCCGGACTGCTCAAACCGGCCGCAGCCCAACTGACGATGACGCTCCGCTCGGTGCATTCCGGCCTTCCGGCCCCGCCGGCCCCCGCCTCGGCGTCCTTCGCGCTGTTAGGACACCCATGGCCCGACGCCATGCTGCAGGCCGCAGGTTATCTCCGCCTTGGACCTCGCGCGGTTCGCGCCGACATGGCCGAGCGCCTGTCGTGGTTGCTTGGACAGGCGCGGCGGGACGCGCAAACCGCGGCTTTCGCTGCGCCGCCGGAGCTAGCCGCACAGATCGGCTGCCCAATCGGAGAATTTCCCGACGTGCTGCGCGCACTGGGCCTCAAGCCGGCCGAGCGCGATCCGGCGAGCCAGGCGGTGACGCGCTGGCGCTTTGCTTCGCAGAAGACCGTACAACGCCGCGACGATCGCAAGCGCGAGACGGCGACGGCGACCGGTCCGTTCGCCGCGCTCGCTGCACTGGCGAGCCCGCCGCCTGGCGCCCCGCGCCGGCGTCGTCGCCACCGAGTAAAACCGCCGCAACCGAAGACGGCGACGCCATGACGGGCGAGGACCGCATGCGGCTCGACGTCTGGCTCTGGCGCACCCGCTTCTTCAAGACGCGAACCGCCGCGAGTGCGGCGATCGAGAGCGAGGGCGCCCGGGTCGAACGCGACGGTCAGGTGCGGCGGATCGACAAGCCCGCGACGCTGGTGAGTTCCGGCGACCTGGTCAATTTCGTCAACCCCTCGGGCCCGTACGTCTTGCGCGTGCTCAGCCTGCCGCCGCGAAGAGGCCCAGCATCCGAAGCGGCTGTCTGCTATGAAACCGTGACGGCGGCGCCGCAGGTCGCTGGCCGAGACGGACGCCGAGGCGCAAGCCAGGGCGGATGCCAGGGCGAATGCCAGGGCGGATGAAGGCGTGAGCATGAACCAAGAGCGGCGGAATCCTGTTGCGGTCGTCCTCGCCAACCTGATCAGCGGCCTGATCCGCCTGCCGGACCTGCGCGGCGCGATCGAAGCGCTTGGGCTGTTCATCCTCGTCCTGCTGGCGGGGGCATGGGCGGCGCAGGCTGGCGTGCTGACCTTCGCCCCCCTGACCGACCAGAACGCCATCACCCAGATTTCGCTGATCGCCTTCTTCGTGCCCGGCATCAGTGAAGAAGTGATCTTCCGGGGCTGGCTACCAAGAGGGCAACCGGTGGCGGCGGCGATCTCGCTGGTCGCCTTCGTGGCGTGGCATCCGATCCAGATCCTGATCGGCTCGCCCTTCGCCGAGCCGCTGTTCGCCGATCCGCGTTATCTCGCCTTGGTCGCCTTTCTGGGTGTGTGTTGCACGGTGAGCCGCCTGCGGTCGGGATCGATCTGGCCAGCCGTGGTGATCCACTGGGGCGTCGTGGTGATCTGGAAGGCGCTGTTCGGCGGTTGACGTTGCGCCGATCTGGACGCCCTTCAGCCAAGCTGACAGGCCGGTTCAATTGACAACCTGCCATGTTGGCCGCATGTCGCCGCTCTAGCCCGCAGAAGGCCTACCGAGACGCCCATGACCTATATCGTCACCGACGCCTGTATCCGGTGCAAATACATGGATTGCGTGGAAGTTTGTCCCGTGGACTGCTTCTACGAGGGTGAGAACTTCCTCGTCATCCATCCTGAAGAGTGCATCGATTGCGGGGTCTGCCAGCCCGAATGCCCGGTCGAAGCCATCGTGCCCGATACCGAGGACGATGCCGACAAGAAGTGGCTGAAGCTCAACACCGAATACGCGAAAATCTGGCCGAACATTACCATCAAGGGCGAGGCGCCCGCGGATGCGGACGATTACGTCAAGGTAAAGGGAAAGCTCGAGACCCTGTTTTCTCCCCGCCCGCCTCAGCGTCCCTAGGTCAGTCTGAGGCGAAATGCCGCTGCGCCCTGCATTTGCAGGGGATCGGGGGCATAAGCGTGCGACAACGGCTTGATATTTCTTACAATTGTGATAATGCTCAATCTTCGCCGACGGGCGAGCGCCATATGCAAACAGGTCGGGAAGTCGGGTCGCCCACGCATCGGTGGGCGGGCTCGAATTTGTGACCCTGGTCATCGGGGCGACGTCGTCGTGAGTGAGAGGGCAAAAACAGCATGTCGAAGAAGCAGCCGGTCAAAAAAGACGACGGGGCGTATGCGGTCAACCAGCACGTGGTCTATCCCGCGCATGGCGTCGGCCGGGTGACCGGCGTGGAGACCCAGCAAGTCGCTGGCATGAAGCTCGAAGTCTACGTCGTGGCGTTCGAGCAGGACAAGCTGATCCTGCGCGTGCCGACAGCCAAGGCCACCTCTTCGGGCATGCGCCCGCTTGCCTCGGCGCGTGTGGTGGGCGACGCCTTGAAAACCCTCGGCGGCCGGGCTCGCATCAAGCGCACCATGTGGTCGCGCCGCGCCCAGGAATACGAAGCCAAGATCAATTCCGGCAACCTGATCTCGATCGCGGAAGTCGTGCGCGACCTGCACCGCGCCGAGGACCAGCCCGACCAGTCCTATTCGGAACGCCAGCTCTATGAATCGGCGCTGGACCGCATGGCCCGCGAGCTGGCGGCGGTGGAAAACATCAAGCACGCTGAAGCGGTCGAGAAGCTTTCCAAGTCGCTTGCCAAGCGCGCGGCCTGACCTTACGCTTTTGATCGAATGACAAGGGCCGCCCTATCGGGCGGCCCTTTATTTTTTTGCTAGTGCGGAACCGATCGCCGGCAAGGGTGTTTACCAATCACCGGCGCAGAATTCCCCGGAGCGCCGGGGTTCGGCCGGCCTGATTTCGACGGGCGGGACGTGTCCGGGTGATCCGCACGGAGTTCCCGAATGGCCACCGCCGATGCCAGCGCTCAAAGCGCTGATCGCCGCTTTGTGAAACAAGCAATGACGGCGCCGATGCTCGATCGCGATCACGAGCTCGATCTGGCTGGCCGCTGGCGCGATTATGGCGATGAAGCCGCCCTTCACGAACTCACCACTGCTTACATGCGCCTGGTCATCTCGATGGCCTCCCGTTTCCGCAATTACGGCCTGCCGATGTCCGACCTGGTGCAGGAAGGCAATGTCGGATTGATGATGGCGGCCGCCCGCTTCGAGCCGGCGCGCGAAGTGCGCTTCTCGACCTATGCAGCGTGGTGGATCCGCTCCTGCATCCAGGACTTTATCCTGCGCAACTGGTCGATCGTTCGCACCGGCACTACCGCCGCGCAGAAATCGCTCTTCTTCAATCTGCGCCGTCTGCGCGCCCTGCTCGGCGATGCGGGCGACGTCCATATGAGCCCGGAAAACCGCGCCTATGTGGCCAAGACGCTCGCGGTCCACGAGACTGACGTCGATCACATGGCGGCGCGCCTTTCGGCCTCCGACCGGTCGCTTAACGCTCCGATCGGCGAGACGGGAGACGCTGAATGGCAGGATCTTTTGCCCGACGAGACCGAGCTTCCCGAAGACGGCGTGATGATCGAGCGTGACCGCCGCCGGCGCACCATCTGGCTGCGCGAAGCGATGGGCGATCTCACCGACCGCGAACTCGTGATCATTCGCGAGCGCCGCCTGGTCGAACAGGGCGTCACCCTTGAAACGCTGGGCCGCAAACTCGGCGTCTCCAAAGAGCGCGTGCGCCAGATCGAGCATCAGGCGCTGCGGAAGCTGCGCTCGTCGCTGACGCGGATTGTCGGCGATCCGGAAATGTCGGGCCTCATCCCTTCGACCTGACCGCCGCCCTCAGCGCTCCGCGGATGTCATCGGGCGCGGCAGAAGGATGATCAGCCTGGTTCCGGCTGGATTGATCGTGCACTGGCTGTGGACCTCAAAACCCCGCGCCCGCACCAGCTCGATCGGATCGCCTGCGCCGTCGCCGGGGAAGATCGGCAGGCCGGTTTCAAAACCGACGGGCTCGATGCTGAGCAGAACCTCGTCGACCCGCCCCCGCTCCAGAAACCAGGCCGCAACCTCAGCCCCGCCGAGGATGAGACCTGTCCGCATCGGGTGAACCGGGGCGACCAGGGCGGCAAGGTCGTCCGGCTGGATCGTCTCAGGATCGAGCCAAAGATGTGTCGGCGAGCGCCATTCAGGCACAGGGGCGCTGTGCGAAAACACGATCCGCCGGCGGTCGAGGCGGAAGGCTGCCTCATGGGTCGTCCGGCCAAGCACGCTCCAGTCAGCGCCGGCGACGGTTGCAAGGAAAAATGCCTGCTCCTCGGGACTTTGCCAGTCGGCAGGGGCATGACCGACCGTCCGGGCGATGAAGCCGTCGCTGCTGGTCACGACGACCAGGCTGAAACGCGGCTTTTGCGCCATGGCTGCCTCCCTTGGGTTGCGCCGTCGGGACGGCTTGGCCTGGCCTCGGTTCCTGGGGCATAAGCGTCCAGGCCGACCCCGTAGCTCAGCAGGATAGAGCAACGGTTTCCTAAACCGTAGGTCACGCGTTCGAATCGCGTCGGGGTCGCCAGGTTTTGGGCCAGGTTTTGGGCCGGATTTCTGGCCGGATTTCTGGCTGGGCTTCTGGCCGGGCTTCTGGCTATCCGGGCAGCCGGGCCGAGGCTGGCGGCCTTGGCGCCGGCGCTGCTTTGGCAGGCGCCGAACTTGCTGGTGAACCGGAAGCGGTTGCGCGGCGCCTTGGACCGTTGCGCGGCGTTTGCGGTCGCGTGTATGAACAATTGGCTGCAGAGTCGGGCGTTTGCGGCCCTAGGGCGTTGGTATGAATGTTTCCCTGATCATCGGACAGGCAAAGGCGCTGTGGGCGCAGGCCGTGGCGTTTGTCCTTGCCCGGCCCGATCTGGCCGTCGTCGCCGGTCTGATCGCTGCCCTTGTCGTGGTGGTCATCGTGATCACGATGCTGAGCGCAGCCCTTCGTCTCCTCGGGACGGCTCATCGCGCGACGATGGCGGCCGGGGTCCGACGGACGACCGATGTCGGCGCGCGCATGCTGGTTGTCCGCGGCGGAACCGGCCGGCGCCGAGCGATCGGCCGCTTCCTGCGCATGACGGCAGATGGCCACCTTGCCCAGTTCATGTTCGGCGGCCCGTTCCGCGTCATCAACTTCCCCGGCGCCATCGACAATGAATTCGACGCCGAAGCCCTGCTCCGCCGCACCGAGGCCGACCTGGTGATCTGGCCGGAACGCCCCCGCGGAACGCGCGGGGTCGTGCGCATTGCCAGTCGCCCCGCCAGCCCGTTCGAAAAGCAGCGCCCGGTCCAGACGCTGGTGATGCCGCCCAAGAAGTCGCAGTGGACCGAAGCGCTCGCCCGCGCCACCGCCTATGCCGCAGCCAAGCAGTTCCGCCCGGCGCTCGGTCGCCCGCAGGATTTTCGTTCCGAACGTCTGCAGCCCGTCGTCGAGAACCTCCTCGAAATTCTTGAGGAAAAACCTCTGGCCGATCCGCGACTGCTTGCTGAAATGATCGACGACGCCGCTTCCGGCGCACTGCAGCTTGCCTTCGCCGGCGACGAGACCTGGCTCGATCGCTCCGTCGAGATCGCCCGCGGCACGATCGACGAGATCAATCGCGGAGACGCGCCCGAGCGCTGGATCTCCGCCAAGATCAATCTTGGGCGGGCCCTCCGCCTCAAGGCCGAGAAGCGGTTTGATCCGGTGCTGCTGCGCGAGTCGATTGATCATCTCAGCGAAGCGCTCGAAGCGCTGCGCACCGAACCCCATTTCAAGCTGGCCGAGTCAGCCGCCCAGGCGATCGGCGACGCGCAGCGCCTGCTTGGCGCCCGTCGCAAATTCTCGATTACCGGCGGCGGTATCTGAGCTTCCTCACCAGCGCGCCGCGCCGGCTCTGCGCCAGACAAGCACCCGCAAGTTGGTCAGCACCCGCCCTCAGCACCCGCCCGATGAGCTGAACGCCGATGCGATCGACCCAGCCGCGTTCGACCCGCATGCGATCAAACCGCATGCGATCAACAGTGGCGCGAGCGAATGCCGGTCAGCGCCGGCGCTTCAGATCTCGATGAAATCGCACTTGCGACCGGCGACCTTGCCGACCCGCCAGGATGCGCCCTGGCGCTGGAGTTCGCCGTTGATGAACTCCGCCGGCGCAAGCTCGAGGTCCGCAACGAAGCGGCTCCGCACGCCGACGACCGTGTCGAGATACTGCTCGGTGATTTCACGGAGTGTGTTGCGCCGCTCGATCCGCAGCGATTCAACTCCAGCCAGTTCTGGCTTGGTAAAGACGTTGGTATTCATGCCCAGCTCCCATTCCCATGTGAAGGGCACCACATCGGAAGCGGCGGGCCAAGGCCTCTCACTTGGAGCGCGAGCAAATGTGATTGAAAAACTGCTCTGTGACGCCGAATTGTTCCCCAACGCCACAGTTTAGGTCCGGAGACCTGGTTCAGCGTGCAGCCGTCCCTGCCAGCCCCACTCGCCGAAACACTCGATATCGTCGGGCGGGCGAGCCGCGTTGCTCGCGACCCGTGGTGGTTAATCGGCAGCGCGGCCATGGCGCTGCACGGAGCGGAGGTCGAGGCTGGCGATGTCGATCTCCTGACCAGCCTGACCGACGCGCGCGCCTTCTGCGGCGCGCTTGGCGGGGTACGGGTCGTGCGCCCGCCGTCGGACCGGTTTCGTTCGGACATGCTTGTCGAGATCCTGGCCGCGCCATTGCGGATCGAGGTCTTGGCCGGCTTTGACGTCTGCAACCAAGGGCGTTGGATGCCGGTCGCACCAAGGACGCGGCGTCAGGTGATCTGGAACGGTCAACCGCTCTTCGTTCCGGATGTCGCAGAGCTCGCCGCCCTCTGCAGGACATTCGGCCGGCCGAAGGATCTGGTGCGCGCGCGAAGGCTGGATGCGCTGATTTCCGGCGCGCCGGACTGACGCCCAGATCCTTCCGCGCAGATCCTTCAATTCCCCTGCTCGTTGAATCGGCGCCGCGCCCTCAACGAAGTCTGGCGTGGGGCAGTTTTGTATTGCTTATATTCTGGCCATGTCAGGCCGGCCTACAGGCAAAGCTCCTGACTGGGGATGACCAGATCCTCGCGCACAGCTAGTGACGGCTTCGAAGCACGGCAACATCGAGGGGGCGAACCACCATGCGCAGACTGAACCTGTTGAGCCTGTCGGTCGGCCTGGCCGCGCTGACACTCGCCATCACCGGATCGGCGACCGCCCAGACGGCGCCGGTGAGCGAAGGCAAGGTCGACGTCATCATTGTGAGCGCTCAGCAGCGCGAAGAAAACCTGCAAACGGTGCCTGTCTCGGTCGCGACCATCTCCTCTGATCTGCTCAAGTCGATGTTCAGCGACGGATCGGACGTGCTCGCCCTGTCGGCGCGCGTGCCAGGGGTCTACGCCGAGAGCTCCAACGGCCGCGCCGCGCCGCGTTTCTACATTCGCGGCCTCGGCAATATCGACTTCGACCTTGCCGCGTCGCAGCCCGTTTCAGTGATCATGGACGACGTGGTGATGGAGAACGTCGCCCTGAAATCGACGCCGCTGTTCGACCTCAATCAGGTCGAGGTCTATCGCGGCCCGCAAGGATCGCTGTTCGGGCGCAACACCACCGCCGGCATCATCCGCTTTAGTTCGGTGCGGCCCTCAGACACGTTCGAAGCCAACGGCTCGGCCTCCTACGGCTCCTACAACACGATCGACCTGAATGGCGGCGTCGGCGGCGCGATCATTCCAGGCGTGCTCTCGGCGCGGGTTTCGGCCCTCTACCAGCACCGTGACGACTGGATCGACAACACCACCCAGCCTGGCGGCGACAATCTCGGCAAATACGACGAGCGGGCAGCCCGCCTGCAGCTGCTGTATACGCCGTTCGACAAGCTCTCGGTCCTGTTCAACGTGCACGCCCGCGATCTCGACGGCACCTCGGCGATCTTCCGCGCCAACGTGATCACCAAGGGAAGCAACGGTCTCAACGCCAACTATGATCGCAACCGCGTCTCCTACGATCAGGGCGGCGGCAACCCGCAGAAATACAAGGGCTGGGGAACATCCGCCAATATCGGTTATGATTTTGGCTTCGCCAAGCTGACCTCGATCACTGCCTATGAAGAGACCCATGGCTCCAGCCGCGGCGACATCGATGGCGGCGTCGCCGGCGTTGGGCCGGGTTTCATTCCCTTCGACAGCGACACCAAGGATGGCCTCGACAAGCTCAATCAGTTCACCGAGGAGGTGCGGCTCGCCAGCACCGGCAGCGGACCCCTGACCTGGCAGGGCGGCGTCTATTATTTCGATACCTCCTACATCGACACCACGGTCGGCCCGCTCGGCTTCCCGCCCTCGACCTCGGTCGAACAGAAGAACACCAGCTGGGCGATCTTCGGCCAGGCCAGCTACGCCTTCACCGACAAGATCAGCCTCACTGGCGGCCTGCGCTATACCAATGACGACAAGCACCTCATCGTCGCTGCAGCTCCGGCAAACAACCGCTCGATCTCGGACGACAAGGTAAGTTGGGACATCAGCGCGATGTACAAGTTCACGCCCGATGTCAGCGTCTATGCGCGCGTCGCAGAGGGCTTCCGCGGCCCCTCGATCCAGGGCCGAAACATCGCCTTCTTTGCCCCGCCTTCGGTGGCGACCTCGGAGACCAACCTCTCTTATGAAGCCGGCTGGAAGTCGGAGCTTCTGGACAACACGCTGCGCCTCAACGGCGCCGTCTTTACCTACACGGTCGACCATATCCAGCTCACCGCGGTTGGCGGCGCCGGCAATCTTGTCCAGCTGATCAACGCCAACAAGGGACAGGCCTATGGCTTCGAGGTCGACGCTGAGTATCACCCGATCCAAAATCTCGTCTTCACGGGCGGCTTTAGCTACAACCACACCAAGATCGACGACCCGGGCCTCGCGGTCGGCATCTGCGCCCAATGCACCGTCACCGATCCGACGATCACCAAGCCAAGCGGGACGTTTGCCCTGATCAACGGCAATCCGTTCCCAAATGCGCCCGAGACGACCGCCGACTTCACAGCCCGCTACAGCATTCCCATCGGCGCCGGCGGCGAACTCTTCGCCTTCACTGACTGGGCCTATCAGGGCAAGACCAACATCTTCCTCTACCAGTCGGTCGAATTCCACACCGACCACCAGTTCGAGGGCGGCCTGAAGCTCGGCTATGCGCGAACCAATGGCGCTTATGAACTTGCGCTGTTCGCCCGCAACATAACCGACGAGGACAACATCAAGGGCGCGATCGATTTTAACAACAACACCGCCTTCGTGAACGATCCCCGCGTCATCGGGGTTTCGCTCAACCTGAAATACTGATCGGGCATCGCTTCCCGCCGACGCCTCGCCGCCCGGCGATGGCGCGGCGGGGCATCCTCGCCGCGCGGCGCCCGGCGCTTTCCCTAGTCGTCACATCACGCCTGCAAAATCGGCTTGCGAAAGCCGCTTGACGAGTCATGATACGCGTGTATTTTGAACTCAGAGTACAGGTGTATCATGGCGAACCAGATTTCCGAGGCTGAAAGCCAGATCATGGAGGCGCTGTGGCGGAAGACGCCGCTGACCGCCGATCAGATCATCGCGAAGGTGGGAGACGCCAATGGCTGGGCGCCCGGTACGGTGCGCACGCTGATCACCCGGCTTCTCAAGAAGAAAGCGATCGCCGGCGCGCGCGAGGGCGAGGCTTACTGCTACCGGCCGCTGATCGCCCGATCAGTCTGGGTGCAAACGGAAAGCCAGGGACTGCTGGACCGCCTGTTCAAAGGAGAAGTCGCGCCGCTCGTCGCCCACTTTGCCGAGAACCGCCAGCTGAGCGCGAAGGATCTCAAACAGCTCAAGGCTCTGATCTCCAGAATCGAGGAGGACAACAAGTGAGCGCACTCCTTCTTGAAGCCCTGATCAAAGCCAACCTCGCCGCCGCTATTGGCGTCGTCGTTGTGCTCGCGGCGCGCCCACATGTGCTGAAGTTTCTTGGCGCCCGCGCCGCCTATCTCAGCTGGACGGTGATCCCTGTCCTCGTCCTGGCGATCCTCATCCCGTCCCGCGCCATCGAGGTTGCGGCCCCAGCGGTCCGGCTGCCAACCGGGATGGAGGATCTCTCCGCCGTTTCGGCGCATCACGCCGCACCGATCGACTGGCTGTCGGCGATCGCTGCGCCCGTCATGCTGGTCTGGCTCGCCGGCGCCCTCGGCATGGGCGTCATCCTCGCCCTGCGCCAGCAGCGCTTCCTCCTCGACATGTCGCTTGGCCTTGCTGGACCCGCGGTCGTCGGCTTCCGGCGCCAGCGGATTGTCACGCCGGACGATTTCACACGGCGCTACAGTTTTGCTGAACAGAAACTGATCCTCGCCCATGAACTGGTTCACCTCGAGCGCCACGACGCCCGCATCAACGCCCTCGCCGCGCTGGCGCGCTGCGTGTGCTGGTTCAATCCGCTCGTCCACCTTGGCGCGCACACGATGCGCATCGACCAGGAATTGTCGTGCGATGCAGCCGTCGTCGAACGCCGCCCGCGGGCGCGCCGCGCTTACGCAGAAACGCTGCTGAAGACCCAGCTCGCCTCCCGCCCTCTCCCGGTTGGCTGCTACTGGCCCGCGCCCACCCACGAGAACGCCAGCATCCATCCCTTGACCGAGCGCATCGACATGCTCACCCGCAAGCCGATCTCGCAGCGCCGACGCATGACGGCAACCGCCGCCGTCCTCTCCCTCGCCTTGACCGCCGGGGCAGCCGCCTGGGCCGCCCAGCCCGAACGCAAGATCCAGTCGACGATCGAAACCCCGCCGATCCTTGCCGGCGAAGCGCCGGAGATCCTCCTGCCGTTGCAACCGATTGCGCCGCGCGGGCATGCGCCGGCGCGCAGCGCTATTCGACTGACGCCTGGCACACCCGCGCCGCAGGACGAGACCCAGCCGCGGCTGCGCACCGAAGGCGTGACTTATCCTGACTACCCGGCCGACGCTGCTGACGCACGCATCGAGGGGATGGTCACCCTGGAACTTTGCGTCTCCAAAACTGGAGCCGTGGCGTCGGCGAAGGTTCAGAAATCGAGCGGCTTTCCCACCCTCGATGAAGCAGCGATGCGCTGGGCGACGACGAATTCGTTCGACCCGGCGACCCGCCACGGCAAGCCAGTCGACGTCTGCAACTATCCGCTGTCCTACGACCGGCGGCTCAAAGAGCCGCTGTCCTACGACCGGCGGCTCAAGGAGCCGCCGGGCAAGTCCCCGCCTGGCTGATCCCGCACCCCACTTGCGCGGCCTGATCTGCGCGACCTGACCTGACCGAACTCCAGCAACAGGAGGTCTCGATGTACGAGGCCATGAGACAACGTGCGCCTTTTTCAACCCGCGCCACCGGCGTGACCGCGACGCTTCTGATCGCTGCCGCCGCCGGCTATGTTCTGCTGACCGGCTTTGGCGCGACGATCATCAACGCCATCCAGCGGCCGATGGTGATGGTGACCCTGACGCCGCCGCCTCCGATCAAGACGCCCCTGCCCACGCCCAATGAAGATGCGCTGACCGACATGAGGCTTCAGCCGCCACCGCCCTATCAGCCGCCGTTCGAAAATTTTGAGCCGGAAAGGCCCAAGACCGGAGCCGACGCAGACCCGATCGGCGACCCCGTCGGCGAACGCATTCTTCCACCCCCGCGCCCGCCGGTACGTGTGGCGCCGAAGATGAAGCCGATGGACCCTCCGCCCTATCCGCCGTCCGAAATCCAGGCGAACGCGAAAGGGACAACGGCGCTCGAACTCTGCATCGATGGGCGCGGCCGGGTGACGTCGGCCGACCTTGTCCGATCCAGCGGTCATGCGCGGCTCGACGAGGCGGCGCTGAAATGGGTGCGCGATGCGCGCTTTGCGCCTGGCCTGGTCGATGGCGCCGCCCAAGCCGTGTGCGGTCATCCGGTCGAGTATGTTTGGAATCTCGAAACCTTGCGGCGCTAGCCGTCCAAAGTTGAAGCCCCTTCCCGGAAGGACGGGGCGGAGCCGGCGCGCATCGACGCCCCACGTCTGGCCGGCCTTCTTGGCGCCTCCTCCTTTCAGGGGGGAGGCGCCTTTTTTGCGCGGCTAGCGCGAACCCTTGGCGCCATCGATCACACCGCGACGCAGGCGCACCATGCCCTTGAGCCAGCGATCATAATCGCCAGTCTTGCGCTGCATGTAGGTGACGACTTGCGGGTGCGGGAGGATCAAGAAGCGCTCTTCCGCCAGACCTTCGACCACGGCGGCGGCGACTTGCGCCGGCGACAGGACGCCGTCGACATTCTGCGATCCGGCCGCCCCGCCCAGCATGGGCGTGTCGACCGCCTGCGGGCAAAGGATTGAGACGCCGATGCCTTTTTCGCGCTCGGCGATGGCGAGATGCTCTGCGAAACCTACCGCGGCATGCTTGGTGGTGGAATAAACCGCCGAGCCGATCTGCGACAACAGCCCGGCGGCCGAGACCGTGTTGAGGAAATATCCCTCGCCGCGCGCGATCATTCCCGGCAAGGCCGCCCGCGCGGCATAAACATGGGCCATGACGTTAACGCCCCAGGCGAGCGCCCAGCCATCGTTCGGCGTCGACGCGGCGTTGTCGATATCAGGATCCCCGATCGAGATGCCGGCGTTGGAGCAGAAAAGGTCGATGCGGCCAAACTTGCTTTGAGCGAGATCGACGAGCTTCTGGACGTCGGCTTCCCGGCTCACGTCGGTCGTAACAGCGATGCCGCCCACCGATGCTGCGACCGCCTCCGCCCCAGCGCGATTGAGATCCGCCACGATCAACGCCATGGCGCCGTCCTTGTGAAAGCGCTCGACCAGCGCCTTGCCGATGCCGCTCGCCCCGCCGGTAACGATGACAACTTTGCCTTTGACGTCCATTGACCAGCTCCTGACGCAACGCGGGGATTGCTTCCCTTTGTGGACCACGCGCCGCCCACACGCCAAGACGATCGCACGCCGGGCGGACCTCGAAGCATCGCCCGCTCTTAGCTCTGCCTTATCCAGAAGCAGGAACCCCGAAGCAGGAACCCCGGTGAGGCGGGACGTCACACCTCTGGGTGGGACTGCGAACCCGCTTGGGCGTCCGAACCGATTTGACGTCGCGTCAGTCGAGCGATCACACCCGTGTGTATCCTCGGGTCCACATTTGTAACAATTTGTGCCAAAGCGGCTTGCTGGCGGAACGGCAACCCTGTAATTATAGGGCTACTGGGTGGTCTTTTTCTGAGAATATAATGTACGTCAACCAAATCCTGATCCCACGCAAGGAGCAGGTGGTGGTGGAATTGCGCAAGTTTTCGCAAGTGAAGATATTCGTGATTTCTTTGGATCGCGCCGTCGAACGGCGCGACCATATGAAAGAGCTTTGTCAGAAGCTTGGCCTGCAAGTCACGTTTGTTTCGGGCGTTGACGGCCGCAACCTGAGCACTGAACAGCGCAACCGATACAACCCCGCGCAGGCGCGTCGCATCTATGGGTGCGAGATGACCGACAGCGAGATCGGCTGCTATCTCAGCCATTATGGCGTATATGCTCGCATGACGCACGAAGGCATCGATACGGCGTTGATCATCGAAGACGACATTTCCTGCGTCGACGACCTCAAGCACATCATCGAACAACTTGCCCCGCTGCGGGCCGGCCACTGGCAGGTGGTTCGACTGCAAAGCACCAAGAAGTCGGTCTCCTCGCCTAAATCGCCCCGCGCCTTCGGCAAGTCCGTCGGCAAGGTTGGCGCGCGCGACCTCTGCCAGCTTCAGAACGGCGTGCTCGGCGGTTGCGCCTACATGATCCGGAGGCCGGCAGCCGAAGCCATGCTGCGCTATGGCCGCGAGATCTTCATGCCGATCGACCAGGCGCTGGATCGCTACTGGGAAAACGGCATCGTTCCCTTCGTGGTCCGGCCGCTGCCGGTGTGGCACGAGGACAGGTTCGAATCGAACATCGGCGTCCGCGGCCGGGCGATCGCCTCGCCCACCGATGCGCTTCAAGCCTTCCAGCGGCGCGTACAGCGCCTTCGCGACAGTTTCGACAAACGCGTGTTCTGGGCAGCCTTTCAGGCGCCGATGGCGGCCTATTTCCTGTCGTGGATCGGGATGCGCAGCGCACGTGTGGCGCTGATTGCGTTCGGGGTTCCGCCAGTCTTCGAGGATTAGGCGTCGTTCATGGACCCCATCGCCCTTCTACGGCTTGATCGCGAACTTGCCCTGTGGCGCAAGGCCGGACGGGCGCCGGCGATGTGGTGGCGCGATGATGACGCGCGAACGCCGACGCCCGAACTTGATCGACTTCTCAACGTCGCTTCGGGCGCACCGCTGTCGCTGGCAATCATACCGGACGGCGATCTCCCGGCGTTGGCGAAGCGACTGGACGGGGTCCCGGGCGTCACGATTGCGCAACACGGCGTCGACCACGAGAACCGGCGCGCATACGGGGAAGCGCGCAGCGAGTTCACCTTTGGCACGCCGGGCGCCACCATCGCCCGCGCTGTCCTCACCGCTCGCCGCCGGATGGAGGATGCCGGTCTCGCGCCGGTCTTCTTCACCCCGCCGTGGAATGAATCCGATGCGCCCTTGCTCCAAGCGATCAAGACCGCCGGCTACCCGGCCTATTCCGTCGGCATCTATGGCCGGCCGGAAGAGGGCCTGCTGCACTTCGGGGCACAGGTCGATTTCCTCCGCTGGAAGGGCGCACCGCGCTTCCGCTCGAGTGGCCGGATCCTCAATGCCCTGCGCCGACAGCTGGAATGGCGACGCACCACGGACCGCTTTGCCAAACCGGTCGGCATCCTGACCCATCATCTCGTCCACGACGAGGCGACCTGGCGTTTTCTCGAATGGTTCCTGCCTTTCGCCCGCATGCGGTTCCGCTGGCTCGGCTTTCCCGAAATGCTCGAGGCCCGCGTCAACACGATGCTGAAGCTGATCGGCGAACAACCCAATTCCATCCCGGCGCGCGAGATCATCAGCCTACCGATGCCGACGCAGGTGATCGCAGCCGGAAGCCGGCGGCCAGGCCTCCGCCGCTTCAGGCGCGGCAAGCCCTCCTGAACCACAGACTTTTTCTTCTCCCCCCAGCGCTGTTCGCATCTTGTTAGGAGTTTGCGGCTGCCGGGGCGCAAACCCTCTTAAGTCCTGCAGCTGACCGGCCGAGAGCGCTGATTCATCTCCCAGTAATCGGCGTTCACCACTCGGAAACGAGCTGGCGGCATGCTGACGACATGGAACGCCGCGATTACAGATGGTCGTCGATTTTTGCCTGGGGCCTTACCCTTTCAGGCGCCGCGCTCGCGACCGGCGGCGTCATCGGCATGTTCTGGCCGCACCTCAATATCAGCTGGCTGTGCGTCGCCGCCTTCGCCGGGATGATGGCGTTCGGCATCGGCCTGGTGAACTGCTCAGCCGCGGGCGCGCTGCACGCCCTCAAGCATCGCAACCGGGACGGGCGCCAGGCCGACTGGGCCATCCTGGCCCCGGCGCTTGCTTGCTGCCTCGGTTTCGTCTTCGCGACCAACATCGGCGTTCACATGGGTTGGGAGATCGTGAAGGCGAACGCTCCGGACGGGGCACGCCTGCCGCAAAACGCCACCGTCGACATCGTTTTTTACATTTTCGCCTTCGCCAAGCCGGCGATGGCGTGGATCGTCGAAGGCCGCAAGGCGATGGACGCCGAGGATGAAGCAGCGCGCATCGCAGCAAGGCGCAAGGAGGCTGCCGAGCTTGCCGCCGCCGCGACGGCCGCCTCGCGCAAGACCGGCAAGCGGGCCCCTGCGATCCGCGCCGCGGCGAAACGCGCCGCCGAAACCCAGGCGCAAAACGTCAAGCCCGCCGACCTCGCAGCCGCCCAGACGACCGCCGCCGAGATCGAGCGGATGCGCGACATGACGGCCAAGGACACCAAGCGCACCGAAGCCGTTACGCCGCGCGAGACAGCCAAGCGCACCTGGCCCAAGGCGGTCGGACGGATCTCGAAAGCCGCCTAGGCGCGTCTTCTGCGCGCCCGCGGAATCGCTATTGCCGCGAGAACTTCTTGAACGTCGGCCGTTTGGGTTCGACCGCAGCAGCGCCGAGGCGGCGCTTCTTGTCTTCTTGATAGGCCGAAAAATCGCCCTCGAACCATTCGACGTGGCTATCGCCCTCGAATGCGAGAATGTGGGTCGCAATCCGGTCAAGGAACCAGCGGTCGTGGGTGATGATGACGGCGCAACCAGGAAAATCGTCCAACGCGGCTTCGAGGGCCTGCAAGGTCTCGACATCGAGATCGTTGGTCGGTTCGTCAAGCAGGAGGAGATTGGCGCCCTCCTTCAGCATCTTGGCGAGATGGACGCGATTGCGCTCCCCGCCGGAGAGCTGGCCAACCTTCTTCTGCTGGTCGGACCCCTTGAAATTGAAGGCGCCGAGATAAGCGCGTGAGGGCCGTTCGATGCCTCCGACGTCGATGATGTCGAGACCGCCGGAGATCTCCTCCCACACCGTCTTCTTGTCATTGAGGCTGTCGCGGCTCTGATCGATGTAACCGAGCTGGACGCTCTCGCCGACCTTGAATGTGCCGCCGTCCGGCTTCTCGCGGTCGGTGATCATCTTGAACAGCGTGGTTTTGCCCGCGCCGTTGGGCCCGATGACGCCAACAATACCGCCCGGCGGCAGTTTGAATGACAGATCCTCGATCAGCAGTTTTTCGCCGAATGCCTTGTTGAGATGCTCGGCCTCCAGCACCACCGAACCGAGGCGGGGGCCAGGCGGGATGCGGATCTGCGCGGTCGAGATCTTCTCGCGCTCGGCCATCGAGGCCTTTTCATTGTAGGCGTTGATGCGGGCTTTCGACTTCGCTTGCCGCGCCTTGGGCGAGGCGCGCACCCATTCGAGTTCCTTGTTGAGCGAGCGCTTGCGCCCTTCTTCCTCGCGCTCTTCCTGGGCAAGACGCTTGGCCTTCTTCTCCAGCCAGACAGAATAATTGCCCTCATAGGGAATGCCCCGACCGCGGTCGAGTTCAAGGATCCAGGTGGTGATCTGGTCGAGGAAGTAGCGGTCGTGGGTCACCAGGATGACGCAGCCTGGGAAGTTGGTGAGGTAGTTCTGCAACCAGGCCACGCTCTCGGCGTCGAGGTGGTTGGTCGGCTCGTCCATCAACAGCATGTCGGGTTTGGAGAGCAGCAGCGCGCAGATCGCGGTGCGGCGTATCTCTCCGCCTGAGAGCTTGGTGACGTCGCTATCGCCTGGCGGACAACGCAGCGCGTTCATCGCCATCTCGATCTTGGAATCGATGTCCCAGGCATCCGCCGCGTCGATTTTTTCTTGGAGTTTGGTCATCTGCTCCATCAGTTCGTCGGTGTATTCTTCGCCGAGCCTGGCCGAGATGGCGTTGAACTCCTCGACCCACTGATGTTCAGGACATTTGGCGGCGATGTTCTCGAAGACGTTCTTGGTCGGGTCGAGCTTGGGCTCCTGCGGCAGGTAGCCGACCTTGATGCCCTCGGCGGCGCGCGCCTCGCCGACGATCTCGGTATCCTCGCCCGCCATGATCTTGAGCAAGGTCGATTTACCCGAGCCGTTGACCCCGACCACGCCAATCTTGGCGTCCGGCAGGAAGTTGAGCCGGATGTTTTCGAACACTTTTTTGCCCCCCGGAAAGACCTTGGTCAGGCCCTCGAGGTGGTAGACATATTGATAGGCCGGCATGGGCGATTTTCCCTGGGGAGGAGGTCTCGCGGCCTAGATGCGCCGCCCGGGGCCCGAGATCAAGCACAGGCGAAATTCGTCGCGGCGGCTCTCGTGATTTGCCGTCTCGCCAAACAGGTTACGGTGTGGAAATGTCCGGCCGCGCGAGGCCTCCGGGGAAGTCACAAAAAGGGGCCCGCCACGGCTAAGATCCGAGTTCGGGAGAAACTCAATGAGCACCGCTAACTACGCAGGCGCGCCTTCGGGCGAAGCCGAGCGCACGAGCATGTACAGCTGGTTCGTGCTCGCCACCCTGACCGGGATCTATACGTTCAACTTCCTCGACCGGCAGCTGCTCGCCAACCTGACTGAAAACATCAAAGCCGACACCGGCCTCACCGACGCCGACCTCGGCAAACTGGGCGGCATCTATTTCGCGGCCTTTTACACCGTGCTCGGCGTCATCGTCGGCTTCCTGGCCGACCGCGGCAACCGTCTCTGGATCCTCTCGATCGGCTCCTTCCTGTGGAGCGGCTTCACCATGGCCTTCGGCATCTCCAGGGGTCTGCCGATGATGGCGGTTACCCGGATGGGCGTCGGCGTCGGCGAAGCCGCCGGCGCTCCGCCCTCCTACTCCATCATTTCCGACTACTTTCCGGCCACCAAACGCGGCACGGCGCTCGCCATCTTTTCGCTCGGCGTTCCCTTCGGCACCGCGCTTGGAGCTGGCGCCGGGCTGATGCTCGCCAAGGTCGACACGCACTGGACGATCCCGGTGTTCGGCATCGACATCTACCACAGCTGGCGCTTTCCCTTTGTCCTGATCGGCGCCCTTGGGGTTGTCGCGACCCTCCTGATGCTGCTGGTGGTGCGCGAGCCCAAGCGCGGCGGCAAGGACGTCGAACTCGACATCCATATGGAAGAAGCGCCGACCACGGCGATGGACCGGCCTGGCTTCCTTGGCACGGTGTGGAGCTTCTTCAGCCGCCCGATGACGCTGTTCACCGCGCTGGCCTGCGGCTCGACGGCTTTTGTCGGCTATGCCGTATTGAACTGGACGACGCCGCTCCTGGCGCGCGTCAAAGGCGCGCCGGTTCGCGAGGATGGTTTCATCCTGCTCTACGCTTTCGAGATAGCGATCTGCATGGGCGTCGGCACCTGGCTGTCCGGCTACCTGGTCGACTGGCTCTCGAAGCGCTCCAAGGTCTGGTACGCTCTGGTGCCGGTGACCGCACTCACGATCGCTGCGCCCTTCTATGTCGGCTTCATCTGGGCGCCGACCTGGCAGCTGACCCTGGTCTTCCTCGCGGTTCCGACCATGCTGAATAACGCCTATCTCGCGCCCGCTCTCGCCCTGGTGCAAAACTCGGTGAAACCCGAGCAGCGCACCATGTCCGGGGCTGTGCTGTTGATGGTGCTGAACATGATCGGTCTCGGCCTCGGGCCCTACTTCGTCGGCCAGCTCTCGACCAATCTCACCAGCGCCGGCATTCAGGACGCCCTGCATGTGACCGCTGCTGAAGCGGGCAAGTACCTCACCATGAAAGCGGACGTCCTGAAGGGGCTCCCCGACATCGCCCCGGTGGTCGCCGCGGCCGGCAAGCATGGCCTGCAGACGGCGCTCTACGTCCTGGCGCCGTTCTACCTGCTCGGGATCGGCTTCCACCTCATCGAGGCGCTGATGATCAGCCGCGAGAAGGCAGCCGGACGGCCCGTGTTCGACAATGGTCGGACCCTGGGCCTGTTCTTGCTGATCGCCGGCGCGGGCATTGCCTGGCTGATCTCGGCAACCTGGGTGGGCGGCAGCGCCGACAAGATGGTGGCGATCCTGCAGGACACCTCGAACAAGGCAAACCTCGATGCGGTGCTGCAAGCCTTCCTTGGCGTGCTGGCGACGATCGGCGTGCTGTCAGGGCTGGTCTTCTTCGCCCGCTCGTTCGCCAAGAAAGCAGCCTGATCGGCCAGGCTGCCGCGACGGCGCCGATAGGCCGGCGCGAGGTTCCGGTTTAGGGTCTCCTGAAAGACGTTTCGGGAGAGTTCGGGAGAGACCGCCATGATCGATCGTCGGACCAGGCTGCTTGCAGCGCTCGCCGCCAGCTTGTTGCTGACCGCATGCAGCAAGGAGGCGGCAAAGCCGGCCGCTGCGCCAGTCGCAGCGGTCGACACCAAGGCGGCGCCGCTCTTCCCGGTGCCAGACGCCGAGAAGACCGCACTCGACGCCTATATCGCCAAGCCAGACCCTGCTTATGGCTGGAAACTCGCCAACACGATTCCCGGCGATGGCTTTACCGCCTACGTGCTGCAACTGACCTCGCAGAGCTGGCGCTCCTCGGCTGAAGTCGACCGATCGGTCTGGACACACGTGCTTACCATCGTGAAGCCCACCGAGGTGAAATCCGACAAGGCGTTGCTCTATATCGGCGGCGGCGACAACAATGACGCGGCGCCAACCAAAGCGAATGACCGCGACGTGCGCATCGCCAAGGCAACCGGGTCAGTGGTCGCCGACCTCGGCATGGTGCCGAACCAACCGCTCTTCTTCAGCGATTCCCACGATGTCGGCCGCGACGAGGACGACCTCATCGCCTATTCCCGCGTGCAGTATTTCAAGACCAAGGACCCCGAATGGCTGGTCCGCCTCGCCATGGTGAAGTCGGGCGTCAAGGCGATGGATGCGGTGAGCGAATTCATGGCCAGCGACGCCGGCGGCAAGCTGCCGGTGAAGCAGTTCGTCGTCACCGGAGGCTCGAAGCGCGGCTGGACGACCTGGCTGGTCGGCGCGGTGGATCCGCGGGTGATCGCCATCATTCCGATGGTCATCGATGCGCTCAACAGCGAAGAAATCACCAAGCACCAGTATGAGGCCTATGGCTTCTTTGGCCCATCGCTGGGCGATTATGTTCGCCACGGCCTCTTCCCGCACAAGGTTGGCACGCCGGATTATCAGGCCGTGCTGAAGATCGAGGACCCGTATTATTATCTGGCGCGTCAACGGCTTTCGATTCCGAAATTCGAGATCAACGCTTCGGGCGACCAGTTCTTCCTGCCGGACAATTCGCACCTTTATTACGGCAAGGTGCAGGAAGAAAAGCGCATCCGCTATGTCGAGAACTCGCGCCACAATCTGGCTGAAACCGACGCGATGGATTCGCTGCTCGCCTTCTACCAGTCGGTTATCACCGGCGGGAAGCGGCCGACCTATTCCTGGACCAAGGCGGGCGATGGGACGCTCACGGTCACCAGCGTCGACAAGCCTCGAGAGGTGAAGCTCTGGCAGGCCCACAATGACAAGGGCCGCGACTTCCGGGTCGAGAACATCGGCAAGGCCTACACCTCGAGCGTGCTGCAACCTCAGGCCGATGGGACCTATGTTGCGAAGATCGGCAAACCCAAAAAGGGGTTCACCGCATTCTTCGTCGAGCTGACCTATGACAGCGGCTTTTCTGTCCCCTTCAACTTCACCACCGAAGTCTCGGTCGTGCCCGACATACTGCCCTTCAAATGGGAAGCGGCGGGCAAGCAGTACAAGGATACGCTGCACAACGCCGATCAGCCGGCCGAGCCGCGCCCGCCGAAAAAGCCGGCGGCAGCGGCGCCTGCGCCGAAAGGCTGATCAGCCGCCGCCCGCTTCCTGGCTCGGCGGGATTTCACCACCCGGACGCCCGTAAAAGATGCGCCACAGGGCAAGGTCGGCGCTGAACTCGACGTAGTGGTGCTCGGTCCCTGCGGCGACAAAGAGGATATCGCCTGCCGCAAATCGGGTCCGCTGGTCGCCAAGGATCAACACGCCCTGGCCGCGAATGACGACATAGAGCTCGTCCTGGTCATGCGGCGTCTGGCGGTTGGGCGGAACCGGGAGGGAGAGGGTGATATCAAGCGTGCCGCGTTTGAGCGCGAGCGCCGCACGTTCACCCGCCGGCCCCGGGATCAGCGCTTGGGTATCGGCAAGGCGGATGACGCCGCCGCGATCGGTTGCATCCATTGTCTGCTCCCTCGCCCCTGCCCTCGCCCCTGCCCGGCGCCCCTGCCCGGCGCCCGCGATCTGGCTCTGGCCCATCGCTGACGGTTAACCCCGCCGGGCTCAACCGTGTGTGCTTGAGACGCTTATCGCAACCCCCGAATTCAGGTCAAACTCCTCAGATCATCTGGAGACGCGCTATGGTCCGCACCGTCCGTTCCGCCCTCATCGCTGCGATGGCGTTTGGCGTCGGCGCTTGCGCCCAGACGCCATCTGCGCCATCTGCGCCATCTGCACCGGCGTCCGAGAAGCCTGCAAAGCCGGGTGTGCTGGTCCATACGCCCGCCCCGCCTCCGCCCGAGATTCATGAGGACGCGGGTGCGCCGCGCCCGCCGGTCGTTGGCGGCTATACCAGCGCAGGCCCGGTCGACGAGGCCGACGCCAGTCAAAAGGCGGCGCGCGATTTTGCCGTCGCCGAAATCTACAAGAAATTCCCGCAGCGCGGCCTGGTGGAAAGCGCCACCGTGAAGCTGCAAGTGGTCGCCGGCGTCAATTACCAGTTTCACATCGCGATGACCGGGGCGAAGGCCTATGATGTGGTCGTCTATCGCGACCTGCAGGGCCGGATGTCGCTCAGCAAGCTCGATGCGGTCGGCAAATAGCCAGGTCTCAACCCGCCATCATCGCAACGCAGATGCGCTCCAGCCCGGTCGCGTCGACATCGTCGAAGGCGCTGAGGGCGACCGAATCGACATCCAGCACCGCGACCAGTTCGCCGTCTTCAGCGAACACCGGGACCACGATCTCCGAATTCGACCGGCTGTCGCAGGCGATATGCCCCTGAAAGGCATGGACATCCGGGACGATGATCGTCTCGCGGCTGGCGGCGCACGCCCCGCAGACGCCCCTGCCGAACGGAATCCGCAGGCAACCCAGCGTCCCCTGATAGGGTCCGACCACCAGCTCGGACCGCTTGCGTGGATCGACCTCGTAGAAGCCGCACCAGAAGAACCGCTCACCGAACGCCGAGACCAGCAGCGAAGCCGTGGTGGCGTAGCGCGCCGTGCGCGAGGTTTCACCGGCAACGACCGACGCGACCTCGCTCGCGAGCTCGGCATAGGCAGTCGCTTTGTCGTCGGAAAGTTGGATCGCCCGTGTCGCCATTGCCGCCGCCCGTGTCGTCGTGCGTGTCGTCGTGCGTGCCGCCGCCCGTGTCGCCAGATCGAACGGTTCTAGGAGCTGGTCTTCGCCAGTCGACCATAGACGGTTTCGAGGGTGCGGGCGAACTCGGTCTGGGCGCGCCCGTCCAGAGCTTCGATCGCCGAGGTCAGACGGTGGACCGGATCCTGATCGAGCAGCGTGCGACCGGCCGAGGTCAGATCAATGCGGCGGACGCGGCGGTCTTCGGCGTCCGTCTTGACCGTCACCAGCTCCTTGCGGGCGAGCGCCGCGACAGCCCGGGAGGCCGGCGCATGGGTCACGCCCAGAAAGGTTGCAACGCCGCCGACGGTTCGAGCCTGGCGGCCGGCGCGGGCAAGGTATCTTAAAACCGCCCACTGCCCCGGATGCACGGCTTTCGGGCCGCGACTCTCATAAACAGCTCGAGCGGTCTGCTCGAGCAGCCGCGCGACAACACTGGCATCCATTACGCGTCGATCCCCGAGGTTCAGCAATTCGTCCAAGCGCTTCTCCCCAACGTCAACTGGACCTAACGCCTTCCGCGCCAATAGCAACTACGAAAGTAAAAAACAGCTTTCGTCGACGCGTTGAGGTCCACACGCTCGCAATTCGTCGGATCGCGCCGACTAATCGGGCTTCGACCATGCTTTGATCGAGGTTAAACCGTTCATTCGCGGAGGGAATTTGTATACTTTTCGGCCGACCGGTCGGTTATCCTGCCTATCGCTCGATCGATACGGGACTGATCAGTAATCGCGTGATTCGGGGGGCGGTAAAGCTTGGAGCGGGTGAAGGGAATCGAACCCTCGTCGTAAGCTTGGGAAGCTTCTGCTCTGCCATTGAGCTACACCCGCCCGGCGCTCCCTTCCTAATCGGTTCCGCGGGCGCGCTCAACGGTCCTCGATCGGTTTGCGGCAGGCCGATCGCCCACATGATTTTGCCTAGCCGGGGGTCAGATGGGGCCCGGACCGAGCGGCCAAATCGGGAAAAAGGCGAATTCCGGCCGGGTGATACGCTTGCGGGGTGTCTCGCGAACCCATTCCGCGTATCTCCTATTGACGGACCGTATCGTGCAGGACTGAGGTGCAAGCATGAAAGCGCCGGGGGCCTTCATCATCTTTGGAGCGACCGGCGATCTTGCCCGCCGGATGCTCTTCCCGTCGCTTTATTTCCTCGACATGGACGGCCTCCTGCCGCCCGGGTTGCGGATCGTGGGCGCCGCGCGCTCGGCTTTGAGCGAGAACGAGTTTCGCGCCCAGGTTGAAATCGCGATCCGCGAACGAGCCGGCACGTCGTATTTCAGCGAGGACGCCTGGCGCGCCTTTGCCGAGCGATTGTCCTATTCCCCGGGAGATGCTGGCGAGCCTGCAAGTTATCGCGGATTGAAGCACGTGCTCGAGGGAACCGGCGACAAGATCTTCTACCTCTCGACCTCGCCAGCGCTCTACACCCCGATCGTCAGGGGTCTTGCCGCCGAAGGCCTGGCGATCGATCCCAACCGCATCATTGTCGAAAAGCCGATCGGCAAATCGCGCGCCACCTGCGAGGCGATCAACGCGGTCATCGCCGACCATTTTTCCGAACAGCGGATTTTCCGGATCGACCATTATCTCGGCAAGGAGACGGTGCAGAACCTGATCGCGCTCCGCTTCGGCAACGCCTTGTTCGAGCCCCTGTGGAACAAGAACAACATCGACCATGTCCAGATCACCGTCGCTGAGACGGTCGGCGTCGAGGGTCGTTTTTCTTATTATGACGAATACGGCGCGACGCGCGACATGGTGCAGAACCACATGCTCCAGTTGCTGTGCCTGATCGCCATGGAGCCGCCGGCGAACCTGCGACCCGAAAGCGTGCGCAGCGAGAAGGTGAAGGTGTTGCGCAGCCTGCGCCCGATGCGCGACGCAGAACTCCAGAACAAGACGGTTCGCGGCCAGTACACGCGCGGCGTCGGCGATGGCAAGACAGTGCCAGGGTATGTCGAGGAAGAAGGCGGCAAGCCGTCCGACATCGAGACCTTCGTTGCGCTCTGCGCCCACATCGACAACTGGCGCTGGGCGGGCGTGCCCTTCTATCTGCGCACCGGCAAGCGATTGCCCGAACGCTCCTCGCAGATCGTCATCCAGTTTCGCGATGTGCCGCATTCGATCTTTGGCGCGAACCCGCTGATCGCCAACCGGCTGACCATCCGGCTGCAGCCGGAAGAGGAAATCTCGCTGACCCTGATGAACAAGACGCCGACGCTGGGCCATGCCTACGAGCTGAAACCCTTGTCGCTGAACCTGTCTCTCGACGACGAATATAAAGGGGCGCGCCGCCGCATCGCCTATGAGCGGCTGCTGCTCGAGGCGATCAACAACAACTCGACGCTGTTCGTGCGCCGCGACGAAGCCGAAGCCGCATGGCTTTGGATCGACCGGATCATCGACGGCTGGGCGCGCACCGGGATGAAGCCCGCCTCCTATCCGGCCGGCAGCTGGGGCCCGGCCGGGGCTTTTGCATTGACTGAACGCAACGGACACAGCTGGTACGAATGAACCACGAGGAAACCACGTTCCTGGATCGCAGGCGCCTGTTCGCAGGGCTCACCTTTGACATGGCCGAGCAGCTCAAGGAGATCGTGCGCAAGCGGCGCAAGGCGCACCTGGCGCTGGCTGGCGGCACAACGCCGGGGCCACTTTACGATGCGCTCTCCAACCTGCCCCTGCCCTGGGACAAGGTGAGCGTCACCCTGACCGACGAGCGCTGGGTCTCCCCGGAGGATCCCGCAAGCAACGAGTATCTGATCAAAGAGCAACTCATCCGTCGCCGCGCCACCGGAGTGACGATGGTGCCGTTCAAGACCAATCATGCACGCGCAAGTGGCGGGGCCAGCGTCACCGAAAAACGCATCTCACCGCTGATGCCGTTCGACATCTGTCTGCTTGGCATGGGGCCGGACGGACACATCGCCTCGCTGATCCCGGGCGCTGAAGGCTTTGAGGCGGCGGCTGACCCGGCCACCAACAAGAAGGTCGCCGGCATCCATTCGCCTGGCGCTGCCGGCTCGCCTGAGCGCATGACGCTGACGGTGCCCGGCATACTTTCTTCGCGCCGCATCATTCTCTTGTTCATGGGTCAGGAGAAGATGAATGTCTTCACCGAAGCCAAGGAAGGCCGCGGCGTGTCTCCGCTGCGTGATCTGTTGTCCCAGAAGAAGGTTCCGGTGCATTCCTTCTGGGCGCCCTAGCAAGACCGCTTCCTCCTCGTTGGGCAGATGCGCAAAACGACAAAGAGGCTTGGCGACAGGCCGGAGAATGTCATGATCAGGCTGCACCCAAGGATCGACGAGGTTACCAGGCGCATCGTCGAGAAGAGCCGGCCGACGCGTCAGGCCTACCTTGATCGCATCGAGGCGGCGCGGCGGGCCGATCCGGGCCGCGCGCGCATGGGCTGCGCCAACCTCGCCCATGCCTTCGCCGCCATGCCTCTGGGCGACAAGCTCAGCTTGCGGGGAACGGCGCCCAATATTGGCATCGTCACCGCCTACAACGACATGCTGAGCGCCCATCAGCCCTTCAAGAACTTTCCCGACATCATCAAGGATGCAGCGCGCGAGGCCGGCGGGACGGCGCAGGTGGCGGGCGGCGTGCCGGC
>JANMWT010000275.1:0-4043 GCA_031394145.1 Alphaproteobacteria bacterium
TTGCAGTTTTCCCTCAGAACGCCCCAGTATTGACTCGACAAATTGGGCTGCAACCACCCCGTGGCGATCGAGCCGGTAGCCTTTTCCAGTCGTTTCGATAACACCTGACTCAGGTGAATATGAGATAGCAAATTCGACTACGGTGGGGACGACTTTG
The DNA here is from genome assembly GCA_031394145.1 of Alphaproteobacteria bacterium. Taxonomy (GTDB): domain Bacteria; phylum Pseudomonadota; class Alphaproteobacteria; order Caulobacterales; family Hyphomonadaceae; genus UBA7672. The sequence continues at coordinate 158 of JANMWT010000275.1, forward strand.
AACGCCACGTTGGTTCCTGTGATCCTTGGTTCCAGGTGCTTTCCTTTGCTGGCATAAACAGTCGCCAGCACGTCCTGCCGCGCGGCCCCGCTGATATGAAGTTGAACAGCTGGCGGGCCATCGTCGGATGACATCCCGGCAAGAGCGGTCGCCAAGGCGGATTCTTTGGCGGGCGTGAGGTCAGCGGTGCTAATGGGGACCTTGGGTGCCTGGAATCTTTTCCAGTACCGGCCAAGGCGGTAGTTTCCAGCGAACTTCTCGTGTTCTGCCGCGACAAATCTGTCTCTGGAGTCAACAAAGCAGAGCAGGCCCTTGATACGGTTGTGCTCGGCGGCGGCCAGCAGTGCGCGAAGCGTCGGGTCCCCAGCGCAGTGTCTGTCGATGCAGACGAGCCCGAACTCGTCGGACATGTCGTGGCAACGCTGGCAAGCCGCCTCGAAATTGTCGCGCAGTTCTGCACCAAACGGTTGGATTGCTTTGACGGCCTGTCGGCCGAAATAGATTCGGCCAGTACACTTGCCGAAGTCGGGCGCAGCACCGGGATTAACATCGGTCCACAGGCGCGCCAGAAACACCGGCCCCACGGATCCGCAGAAGGCCGAGAGGGTGAATGTCAACGAACGCCCCGACACAGACCCGAGCATGTGGGCATGTGTCAGAACTGAGTCGCAAGCGAGACTTGCAGCTGGGGACCCTTGGCCCGGGAATTCCACGTGATAGCGACTTGCTTAGGATTGCTCACTGGGGGACGTTCAACGCTCCGATGCCTGGTTCAGCCCCGCGTGTGCGGGCGAGAACGCGGGTTGGCGCGCATCGACAGCACTAGCGCCGGTTCAGCCCCCCGCACCTGTACCGCACCGCGTTTCGAGAGTGCGCCCAGGCTTGTTTATCCAGTCATCGCCGCCTTCGCCGTTACGTCGCAGCACGGGCCAGTGGGCGAACGAGAATTTCCCGACCGGCTGTCGGACGGCAGCGACGGACTTCAGTTGGTGGCACTGCCTACGGCCTGTGAACAGGCGCCGAAAGATAACCCCTCCGCCTGCCGCTAAATCAAATTCGTAGCGCGCTTATCGGCGTAGGGACCCCGTGCCTGTTCACAGGCACACCATTGATTGGGATTTGCGCAGCGGCGATTCCGGGTGGACCGCTATCACCGCTCGCCGTTGAGCCCTGTTATCCTCCGGCACATTCGAACCGCGAATATTGATCAAATATTCTTTCCCCTGACGGAGCAGGAAAGGATCTGCGGGAGCCAGCCATTCGGATGACCTACTTCTCATTGTGTCACTCTCTGAAGGACACGCCCCGCGGCGCTCGGAATGCTTCACAATCGCGCGAGGCGGCTCTGTTCAACTGTAACACGCGCTGTAAACAAGGCCCCTTTTGAAAGGCCAATTTCATTCCTGCATTCAAAGTTGTAGGTCAACTTTTCTGGCGGAAGGGGTGGGATTCGAACCCACGGATGGTTGCCCATCGCTGGTTTTCAAGACCAGTGCCTTAAACCACTCGGCCACCCTTCCTGCGCGTCCTCATTATTCGCACCCGGCGACAAAGAAAATGGTTGATGCGGGGCTGTGCCGGTCTGGCGCAAGTAGGGCAGGGGATGGCCCCTGAACTTAGTGTTTCCAGCGGGTTCCCGGAGGCCCCGACCGACCTGTCGGCCAAATTGCCCCCCGGCGGGTAAGGTTTGGGCCGATGGCGGAAGGTTCGATGAAATTTGCCCGGTCCGGTTTGCGGGACGGATAGCCCCGCCGGCTATGGTCCCTGAACGCCGCCAGAAGAGCGGCACGGGCGAGGGGAAAGATCACCCGCGCCCGGTCTCAGTAAGGGAAGACTGGTGATGCTGGATGCCGGATTGGCGCCTGCGCACGGCTGCGCACGGACGATGAAGCGCGTGATCGCTGTTGCGGCCCTGCTGGTCGTCGGCGGCGCGCAGGCTGCGTCGGCTGATCCCCAGCACGGCGCAGCGCGCGCGCCAGTCGCCTATGGCGCCTTCGAGAACAGCCTCTCCTCCAAGCCCGCTTCCGATGTCGGCCCGGCCGGCGCGATCAACCTGCGCCCCGGCGCGGTCAACGCCAGCTTCGGGCCCGCCCTGCCGTCGACGGCGCCGCGCGGCTCGGCGGCGCCTCTGCCGCTGACCTCGAAATCGATCGCCCAGGCCCAGCCTTATGCCGGCGCTCCCTACCAGGTCGCGGGCAAATGGTATGTTCCGGCCTATGAACCCAACTATGACGAGGTTGGCATCGCCTCCTGGTATGGCCCGACTTTCCACGGCAAACCTTCGGCGTCGGGTGAAACCTTTGACGAAATGGCGATGACCGCCGCCCATCCGACGCTGCCGATCCCGTCGATCGTGCGCGTCACCAATCTCGAAAACGGCAAGACGGCGCTGGTGCGGCTGAATGATCGCGGCCCCTTTGTCGACGACCGCATCATCGACCTGTCGAAGCGCGCGGGCGAAGTCCTCGGGCTCCATGACAGGGGTACGGCCAAAGTGCGCGTCCAGTATGTCGGGCCTGCCGCGGTCGACGCCCATACTGCGCCGGTTGAATTGACGCCCGTAAAACCGGTCCAGCCCGTGCTGGTCTCGCACCCCGCGGACCTGAGCCGGAACACGGCCGCATTCTCGTCCTTCTCAATGCCGGCGGTGGAAATGTCACCCGCCACCCTGCCGTCGCCGACGCTCGACGCCCGCGCCGTCGCCCCGGTCAAGATCCAGGCGCAGCTTCCGGCCCCTGCGCCCGAACAAGCGCTCCCACGCGACGGCTTCAAACCGGCGCCAGTCGCAGCGCCAGTCGCAGCAAAGGGTTTCTACCTCCAGGCCGGCGCCTTCGCCGATCACGCCAATGCGGACGCGCTTCGCGCCAAGCTCGCCGGCTTCGGCCCGGCGGCGGTTAGCCCGACCCAGGCCGATGGCCGCACCCTCAATCGCGTCATGCTGGGCCCCTGGGCTTCGCGCGCCGAGGCCGAGGCTGTCCAGTCGCGGATGATGGAAGCCGGCGCGAAGGCGATCCTGGTTTCGCGCGCCGACTGATTTTCGCCCGATAGCGGCATTTCATCCACAGGCTGGCGGCGTCTTCGACCGTGGCCCCGATCAATGTTGACGACACCGGCCGAACCGCCCTCATGTGGGCGGATTCTGCAGGGAGTTTGTTGTCATGCGCCCCATCGCCCGCCTTCTCGCCGGTGTCGCCCTTATCGGGCTGATGACCGCGACCGTTGCCGTCGCCGTCGCCAAGCCGCCCAAACCGGCGCCGGCGAAGGCGGCGCCCGTCCAGGCGCCAGCCCCTGTTCCGCCCCCGCCAGCCGCCGTCGGACAGCTCGCCGCTGATCCGCTGAACACGGATGCGACCTTCGCCTACATCATGGATGGCGATACCGGTCTGCCGCTTTATTCCAAGCGCGGCGATGAAGAGATGATCCCCGCTTCGATGTCGAAGCTGATGCTTTTCTACATCATCTTTGAGCGCATCCGCGATGGACGATTGAAGCTTGATGATGAATTCCCGGTCAGCGAGCACGCCTGGCGCGTCGGCGGCGCCAAGGCCGGTGGCACGGCGGCCAAGAGCGATGTGTCGACCATGTTCCTCGACCTCAACTCGAAGGTCAGCGTCGACAACCTGTTGCGTGGCGCAATTATCGTCTCAGGCAATGACGCGTGCATCGCTCTGGCCGAAGGCCTCGCCGGCAGCGAAGAAGCGATGGCGCGCGAGATGACTGCGAAGGCGCACGAGCTTGGCTTGACCCACTCCGCCTTCGCCAACGTGACCGGCCTTGATGATCCCGGCCAGCGCATGAGTGCTTCCGACATTGGCCATCTTTCCTACCACATCATCAAGGACTTCCCCGAGCAATACAAAATCTTCAGCCAGACGTCGTTTGCCTG
>JANMWT010000283.1:0-13769 GCA_031394145.1 Alphaproteobacteria bacterium
GTTACAGCTTTAGCTGCGCGCCCCTGGCGGCGGCTTCGCCGCGGTAGGGGTTGGCGGGGAAGACGCCGAGATGGCGCACCTGGGTCGAGAAGAAGCCCAACTCCTCCAGCGCACGCTGCACGCCAGCGTCCTCGGGGTGGCCCTCGACCTCGGCGTAGAACTGGGTTGCGGAGAACGAACCACCGATCTGGTAGCTCTCCAACTTGGTCATGTTCACCCCGTTGGTGGCAAAGCCGCCCATCGCCTTGTAGAGCGCCGAGGGCACGTTGCGGACGCGGAAGATGAAGGCGGTGACCCAGGGGGTATTCGGCGTCCGTTCCGGGATCTGGGCATCCCGGCTCATGATCACGAAGCGCGTGGTGTTATGGGCCGCGTCCTCGATATTCTCGGCGAGAATATCGAGGCCATAGACTTCGGCTGCGAGCCGGGGTGCGATCGCTGCCTGGGAGGGATCGCCAAGCTCTGCAACCTCACGCGCAGCGCCGGCCGTGTCGGCCGCCGTTTTCGCGATGATGCCCCGCGAACGCAGGAAGTTGCGGCACTGGCCCAGCCCCATAATATGGCTGTGGGCCGCCTTGATTTGATCGAGCTTGACCCCCTTCAGACCCATCAACTGGAAGCGGATCGGCATGAAGTGCTCAGCGATGATGTGCAGCGGCGAGGTTGGCAGCAGGTGGTGGATGTCGGCCACCCTGCCGGCGATCGAGTTCTCCACAGGGATCATGGCGAGATCGGCCTCGCCTCCGGCAGCCGCCTGGAAGACATCCTCGAAGGTCGCGCATGGCAGCGGCTCGAGCTGCGGAAACACGTCACGGCAGGCGATATGGGAGTTGGCGCCCAACTCCCCCTGGAAAGCGATGCGGCCAGATTGGCTTGGACCAGATTGGCTTGGAGAGGTGCTCATGCGGCCATATGCCTTGGCGGCAGCGCCCAGGGCAACTGGCCCTGCTGGCGGGGTGCGACGATGCGTCATTCCGCCCGTCATCCTCAGGTTGCCCGGTACCGGCTAGCATGCCAGAAAGCGCCGCAGCTGCGCCCCTGCCCGAATCGCGCGTGATCGGTTCGACGGGGACGCCCGGGACGGCTTGCTGGGACAGGGTTTCCGCCATGGATCTGGGCTTCAACAAGGTCGCCTTCTGCGTACTGGCCGCCGGCCTGATGCTGATCGGCCTCAGCGAAGCGAGCCATGCCCCCTTCAAGGAAGTGAAGCACGCCAAGCCCGGCTTCCTCGTCGAGGTCAAGGAAACCGGCGCCACGGGCGGGGAGCCAGCGGCTGTCGAGGGGCCGCGTGATTATTATACGCTGATGCAAACCGCGAGCGCCGACGCCGGCAAGCAAGTCGCGGTGAAATGCCAGCAGTGCCACTCGCTCGAGAACGACAACAAGGTCATCCAAGGCCCACCGCTCTACGGCGTGCTTGGCCGCGATGTCGCAACTTATCCGGGCTTCAAATACACCGAAGCCCCGACCGGCATGAAGGGCGTGGGCGGCAAGTGGACCTACGAGAAGCTCGACGTCTATCTCGAGAACCCAAAGAAATTCGTGACCGGGACGGCGATGAACTTCATCGGCCTCAAGAAGCAGAAAGATCGCGCAGACATCATTGCCTATCTGCGCACGTTGACGACCGGCGAGATGATGCCGATGCCGGAAAAAACTGAAGTAACGGCCCCGGCCGTCCCCGCTGACGGCGCGGCGCCGGCCGCGACGGCGCCTGGCGCCGTAACCCCAGGTGCAGTCGCCCCTGGCGCTGCTTCGCCCGCATCACCTTCAGCTGGCGTCGTTGCGCCTGCCGCCGCCCCGGGGGCTGCGGCGCCCGCCCCAGGCGGCCCGGCAAAACCGGTTGCAGCGCCCGCAGCCCCGGCCAAGCCCGCAACCGCCCCTGCGCCTGCCGCACCGCACTAGCTAACGCCACCCCGAACTCGCCCTCTCCCCAGCCGTCTGCGACGTGGCGGGCGGCGTGGCGGGCGGCTTGGCGGGCGGCTTGGCGGGCGGCTTGGCGGTTGGATGACGCGCGTCTAGGCTTCACCCTGGATGATGGGCGCCCGGGAAGCTGGGCGGAAGGGACCGGGTCATGGACGCTATCCGCATTGATTATGCTGGCATGAACGCAGGCGTGATCATCGCCTGGCTGCTGATTGCAACTGCGGCCGGTTTGATCGCCCGAACCGCCGTGCGCGGGCGCATCCTGATGGGATTGTGGGGCGATATGGTCATCGGCTTGATCGGCATCTTCGCCATCGGCACCCTGTTCCGGGCGTTTCACTTCGACCTGTCGGTCTGGCTGAAATCGCTTGAGCCGGACTGGAAGTTCGACTTCGCCATCTGGACCGACGTCGCTCTTTCGGCGCTCCTCGGCGCCCTGATGGTGCGCCTCATCCTGCGGCCCTTCACCGGCGGCAAGAGCTAAGACCTAGCCGGCCGGGATCACTCCGTGGATCACGGCAAGGCCGATCCCGCCCACCAGGATCCGCCAGATCCCGAACAGAGCAAAGCCGCGCTTCTGAACGAAGTCGAGCATCAGTTTGATGACCATCAGTCCGAAGACAAAGGACGCGACGAAACCGATCGCGATGATCTCGAAATTGGCGCCCGAAAGTTCATCCTTGCTCTTGATCAGGTCGAGCGCGAAGGCGCCGACCATGATCGGGATGGCGAGGAAGAACGAGAACTCCGCCGCCGCGCGCTTGTCGACGCCGAGCAGCATCGAGCCGACGATCGTCGAGCCTGACCGCGACACGCCGGGGATCAGCGAGAGCACCTGACAGAGGCCGATGACCACCGATTTCCAGATCGGCAACTTCATCGAGTCATGATCGACCGGCTTTGGCGCAATCCGATCGATGACCAGCAGCACCACGCCCCCGATCAGCAGCGACCAGCAGATCAGTTCCGGGCTCTCGAAGAGGTAAGTCTTGATGTAGTCGTGCAGCAGGAAGCCCATCGCAAAGGCAGGGAGGACGCCGATGATCACCGTCATCGCAAAGCGTCGCGAGCCCGGATCGCTCGGCAGGGTGATCAGCACGTTCCACAGCTTGGCGAAATAGACGACGACCACCGCGAGGATGGCGCCAAGCTGGATCAGGACGGTGAACGTCTCCCACGCCGGACCGTTCAGGCCGAGCACGGCCTGGACCAGGAGCAGATGACCGGTCGACGACACCGGAATGAATTCAGTCAGCCCTTCGACGAGACCGAGCAGAAGCGCCTGCAGGATGCTTTGGAGGTCCATGGTTCAAGGCCCGATTGAAAATCACTGGTGACGTCAGAGCATGGTTCCGACGCGCCGGTTAGCCAGGGGTAAACGACCCATATGGTACTTATATCTGTCGCAGTTTTGACAGAGGCGCTCAAGAACGGCTCGGATCGTCGGATATATAGTCCCGAATGGTTCATAGCTCTGCATTTTCGATTGTCGCGCCGCGCGCCGCCGCTTAGGACTCCCGCGCGTTCTCCAACCCTTCTCCTCGGCGATCCCATGGCGCAACAGCGAATGCTGACTTTCGTGACCATCGAGCAGGAAATGCCCGAAAAGCGCGCCGCACCCACGCGCAAGGCCGATTTCCACGAGATTTACGCCGACTACATCGCCGCCAAGGCCAACCAGCAGTCGTCGCGCTGCTCGCAATGCGGTGTGCCCTTCTGCCAGCAGCACTGCCCGCTCGGAAACAACATTCCCGACTGGCTGATGCTGACCGCCAATGGCCGATTGGAGGAGGCCTACGAAATATCGGCGGCCACCTCGAACATGCCGGAAGTCTGCGGTCGCATCTGCCCCCAGGATCGCCTTTGCGAAGGCGGCTGCGTGATCGAACAGTCGGGCCACGGCACCGTCACCATCGGCGCAGTCGAGCGCTACATCACCGACACCGCCTGGGAGAAGGGCTGGGTGCGCCCGATCAAGCCGATGCGCGACCTGAAGCAATCGGTCGGCATCATCGGCGCAGGACCCGCTGGCTTGTCGGCGGCCGATCAGCTGCGTTCAGCTGGCTACAAGGTGACGGTCTATGACCGCCATGATCGCGCCGGCGGGCTGCTGATCTATGGCATCCCCAACTTCAAACTCGAGAAGGACATCGTCGATCGACGCACGAAACGGCTTGAAGACGGCGGCGTCAAATTCAGGCTTGGCGTCGACGTAGGCAAGGACATCTCGCTCGCCGAGCTGCGCGCGAAGCACGACGCGATCCTCATCGCAACCGGCGTCTACCAGTCGCGCGAGCTTGCCGCCCCGGGGGCGCGGGCAACCGGTGTGCACAAGGCGCTCGATTATCTGATCGCCTCCAACCGGGTTGGCCTTGGCCTTTCTGCGCCTGACTTTGAAAACGGACTGCTCAACGCAGCCGGAAAGAATGTTGTCGTCATCGGCGGCGGCGACACGGCCATGGATTGCGTCCGCACGGCGGTCAGGCAGGGCGCGAAATCGGTCACCTGTCTTTATCGGCGCGACCGCACCAACATGCCGGGGTCGCAACGCGAGGTCGCCAACGCCGAAGAAGAAGGCGTCAGGTTCGACTGGCTCGCCGCGCCGCGCGCTGTCCTGGAAAAGAAAGGCGGCGTCGCCAAGGCGGTGCGCTCGATCCGAATGCGTCTTGGGCCCGCTGACGCCTCGGGCCGCCAGGCGCCGGAAGAGATTGCAAATTCGGACTATGACGTGAAGGCCGACATGGTGATCAAGGCGCTGGGGTTCGATCCCGAGGACCTGCCCGCGCATTTCGACGAGACCAGCCTGTCGGTGAACCGCTGGGGAGGCGTCAAGATCGACCATCGCACCATGATGACCTCGATGGACGGCGTCTTCGCCGCCGGCGACATCGTGCGCGGCGCCTCGCTGGTGGTCTGGGCAATCAAGGAGGGCCGCGATGCAGCCGCTTCAATCGAGCTTTATCTCGCGGCCAAGGTTGCGGCTGCGCGGGTTGCGGCGGAGTAGGATCATGGATGTCTATCAGATCTCCGTCGATCTCAAGCCAGGGGTTCGCGACCATCAGCTCAGCGCCGCTCTCGACGCCTATCTCGGCGCCTTGAAGGCGGATGGAAAGATCGATGCCTGGCGTCTACTGCGCCGCAAGCTGGGCCTGGCGCCGAGCGCGATGGGCGAATTCCAGATCCTGATCGAAACGCGCAACCTCGCCCAGCTTGATGCGGCTTTCACGTCCGTCTCGGCCCGCGCCGAGCCCGTCGAAAGTGCGCACCATGGCGTCAACGCGCTGGTCGTGAATTTCCAGGCCGGGCTGTGGCGCGACTTCCCGGACCCCCACCGTCGCCATGGCGAGGAGCGGTTCTGATGAACAATGATATCCTGTCCGGCAAAGCCTGGCTTCGCGACTACGAGACCAAACGCAATCGTTTGATCGAGGCTCACGCTTACGATCCCGCTGATGAGAAGGATTCGTGCGGGGTTGGTCTCGTCGTCCAGATCGACGGGACTGCGCGACGCGAAATCGTCGAGATGGCGCTGAAGGCGCTGAAGAACGTCTGGCACCGGGGCGCGGTCGACGCCGACGGCAAAACCGGTGATGGCGCCGGCATCCGCGTCGATGTTCCGCAGGATTTCTTTCGCGACCAGGTTCGCCGGCAGGGCCATGTTATCGCCGACGACGTGCAAGTCTGCGTCGGCCAGATCTTCCTGCCGCGCACTGATCTTGGCGCACAGGAGCGGGCTCGCTCGATCATCGAGACCGAAGTCGTGCGCTTCGGCTTCTACATCTATGGCTGGCGCCAACCGCCGATCGACACCTCGGTGATCGGCATGAAAGCCAACGCCACGCGGCCGGAGATTGAGCAGATCCTGTTCTCCGACCGCCTCGGCCGTGACGAACAGGAGCTCGAACGCTCGCTCTATGTCTGTCGTCGCCGGATCGAAAAGCGCGCCCGCGAGGCTGGGATGGCGGAGCTTTATGTCTGCTCTTTTTCGTCGCGCGCCCTGATCTACAAAGGCATGTTCCTGGCCGCCGACATCGACGCCTTTTACCTCGACCTCAAGGACAGCCGCTTCGTATCGGCGGTGGCGATCTATCATCAGCGCTATTCGACCAACACCTTTCCGCAATGGCGTTTGGCCCAGCCGTTCCGGATGCTGGCGCACAATGGTGAAATCAACACGGTCTCAGGCAACATCAACTGGATGCGCAGCCACGAGATCAAGATGGTCTCGGACAATTTCGGACAATACGGCGACGACGTGAAGCCGGTGGTGCAACCGGGCGGATCGGATTCCGCCGCGCTCGACAATGTCTTCGAACTACTCGTCCGCGCCGGGCGGTCCGGGCCGATGGCGAAGACTTTGCTGGTGCCCGAGGCCAACACGCGCGGGCCTGAAACCCCACGCGCGCATCAGGCGCTCTATGCCTACGCCAACTCCGTGATGGAGCCGTGGGATGGACCCGCGGCGTTGGCGATGTTCGACGGTCGCTGGGCGATCGCCGGCATGGATCGCAACGGTCTCCGCCCGATGCGTTACGCCCTCACCGAAGATGGCGTGCTGGCGGTGGGTTCGGAAGCCGGCATGTGTCCCATCGACATGGAAAGCGTCGTGCGCAAAGGCCGCGTCGGGCCTGGCGAGATGATCGCGGTCGATGTCCTCGGCGGGAAATTCTACGAGCATGTCGAGATCATCGATGCGCTGGCCGCGAAGCACCCTTATGAGCGCTGGCTGGAGAATGTGGTCGAACTGGAGCCGCAGATCGGGCCGGGCCCCGAACCCCGGCTCTACAATGACCGCAAGGAATTCCAGCGCCGCCAGCGCGCCGCTGGCGCAACCCTGGAGGATGTCGAGCTGATCCTCGCTCCGATGGCGGAAGACGCCAAGGAAGCGGTCGGCTCGATGGGCGACGACAGCCCCCTCGCCGTCCTGTCGGACCACTATCGGCCGCTGTCGCATTTCTTCCGGCAGAACTTCGCGCAGGTCACCAACCCGCCGATCGACCCCTTGCGGGAAGATCGAGTGATGAGCCTGCGCACGCGCTTCAAGAACCTTGGCAACATCCTGGCCGAGGACGAGACACAGACCAATGTCTTCGTTCTGGAAAGCCCGGTGCTGACCAATGGCATGTACAGCCGCATGCTCGAACACATCGGCGACCAGATCGCGGTGATTGACTGCACCTTTGCCCTGCCCACGAGCCCGGGCGACGGCGAAGCGCTAAAGGCCGCGATCGAACGCATTCGTGAAGAAGCGCGCGTCGCTGTCTCCTCCGGCCGAGGGCACATCATCCTGAGTGACGAAACCCAGGACGCCAGGAGCGCCGCCATTCCGATGATCCTGGCGGCCGGCGCAGTTCACTCCTATCTGGTCGCCCACGGCCTCCGGACATTCTGTTCGATCACCGTGCGCTCGGCCGAATGCCTGGACACGCATTACTTTGCTGTTCTGGTCGGCGTGGGTGCGACCTGCGTCAACGCCTATCTGGCCCAGGAGACGCTTGCCGACCGACATGCACGCGGCCTGCTCGGCGATCTGCCGCTCGGCAAGGTGGTGCTGAACTACAAGAAAGCGATCGAGGCTGGGTTGCTCAAGATCATGTCCAAGATGGGCATCTCGGTGATCTCGTCCTATCGCGGCGGCTACAACTTCGAAGCGCTCGGTCTCAGCCGCGCGCTGGTCGCCGACTATTTCCCTGGCATGACCAGCCGCATTTCCGGCATCGGCCTTTCCGGCCTTGAGCGGAAAGTGCTCGACCTTCACGCGAAGGCATGGAGCGCCGCCGACGCCGTGCTGCCGGTTGGCGGCTTCTACCGCGTCCGCGCCAGCGGCGATGCGCATGCGCTCTCTGGCGAGCTGATCCACCTGCTGCAGTCGGCTTGCGACAGCAACAGCTTTGCGGCCTACCGCAAGTATTCCAAACTCGCCAACGCGCGCAAGAAGGCCGTACAACTCCGCGACCTCTTGGATTTTCGCCCGCAACCAACGGCCGCGGCGCTCGACGACGTCCAGTCCGTCAATGAAATCCGCAAGCGCTTCGTGACGCCCGGCATGTCGCTCGGTGCACTTGGGCCTGAAGCGCACGGCGCGCTTAACATCGCGATGAACCGCATCGGCGCCAAGTCGGTGTCCGGTGAAGGCGGCGAGGTGCGTGAACGCTACAAACCCCTGCCGAATGGCGATAACGCCAACTCGGCCGTCAAGCAGGTCGCGTCCGGCCGCTTCGGCGTCACAGCGGAATATCTCAACAACTGCCGTGAGCTCGAGATCAAGGTCGCCCAAGGGGCCAAGCCGGGCGAAGGCGGCCAGCTTCCAGGCTTTAAGGTGACAGAGTTCATCGCCAAAAACCGGCATGCGACGCCGGGCGTGATGCTGATCTCACCGCCGCCGCATCACGACATCTATTCGATCGAGGATCTGGCGCAGCTGATCTACGACCTCAAACAGATCAACCCCGACTGCCGGGTTTGCGTGAAGCTGGTGTCGCGCTCGGGCGTCGGCACCATTGCGGCAGGCGTTGCGAAGGCGAAGGCCGATGTGATCCTGATCGCCGGTCACAATGGCGGCACCGGCGCTTCGGCCCAGACATCGATCAAATACGCCGGTCTGCCATGGGAGATTGGCCTGGCCGAAGCACACCATGTGCTGACGCTCAACAATCTGCGCGACCAGGTGACGTTGCGAACCGACGGCGGCCTGCGCACCGGGCGTGACATCGTCATGGCCGCAATGCTTGGGGCCGAGGAATACGGGATTGGCACAGCCAGCCTGCTGGCCATGGGTTGCATCATGGTGCGCCAATGTCACTCCAACACCTGTCCGGTCGGCGTCTGCACCCAAGACGAACGCCTGCGCGCCAAGTTCACCGGCACGCCGGACAAGGTGATCAACCTGATGACGTTCATCGCGGATGAAGTGCGCGAGATCCTGGCCGCCCTCGGCTTCACCAAACTCGACGAGGTGATCGGTCGCACCGATCTGCTGCACCAGATCTCCCGTGGCTCAGCCATGCTGGATGATCTCGACCTGTCTCCGCTCCTGGTTCGCGCCGATCCCGAAGCGCGGGTCACCTACAAGCCCACGCTGCGCAATGCGGTGCCAGACGCTCTGGACGAAAGCATCCTGCGCGATGGCGCCGCCTTTTTCGAACGCGGCGAGAAGATGCAGCTCGACTATCACGTGCGCAACGTGCAACGCGCCATCGGCACGCGCGCATCCTCGCACATCGTAAGAAAGTTCGGCATGGATGGCCTGCCTGACGATCGCCTATGGTTGACGCTGGAAGGGTCATGCGGCCAGTCACTCGGCGCTTTCGGCGTCAAGGGGCTGACCATCGAGGTGATTGGCGACGCCAACGACTATGTCGGCAAGGGGCTGTCAGGCGCGACCATCATTCTGCGCTCGCCGTCCGTCGCCAAGTATGTCGCCAAGGACAACACCATCATCGGCAACACGGTTCTTTACGGCGCAACCTCAGGCAAGCTGTTCGCAGCGGGGCAAGCCGGCGAACGCTTTGCGGTGCGAAACTCGGGCGCGACGGTGGTCGTGGAAGGCTGCGGCTCCAACGGTTGCGAGTACATGACCGGCGGCACAGCGGTGATCCTCGGTCCGATCGGCGATAATTTCGGCGCGGGGATGACCGGCGGCATGGCGTTCGTCTACGATCCGGGCGGGCGTTTCGAAACGGCGGTCAACGCCGAGACGCTGGTGTGGAAGCCGGTCGTCGCGGCGCACTGGGAGAACGTGCTGCGCGCGCTGGTCGAGGAACATGCCCGTCGCACCGGATCGCTTCACGCCAGGACCCTGCTGGACAATTGGGGGCTGGAGCTGAAGAATTTCGTGCACATCGTCCCGAAGGAAGTGCTGAACCGCCTCACGGTTCCGATGGAGCTGAAGGCGGCCGAATAAGACGAGAAGTTTTATGCCTCACTACCGCGGTTCCTGTCATTGCGGTGCGGTCAGATTCACGGTCGATGCCGAAATCACCGATGTCTACGTCTGCAACTGCTCACTCTGCCGCAAGAAGAATGCGCGGATGACATCGGTCCACGAGGCCAAGCTGGCGATCGCGGGAGCGGTCATTGGCCCGACTTCTGTTCCGGGCCCGGCCTGCCTTATGACTGCAAGGCCGAAGCGGCGAGGGCGAGACCCGTCAAACCTTGATCGACGGCAGACCGTTGAAGGCCTCGCGCAAGGCGCTGGCCCAGCTGTCGCTGATCTGGCGGAATTCCTTGTGGTCCTGCTCGATGCGCTGGACCTTGGCGTGGAAGGCGCCGACCTCGATGACCGCCATGTCGAGCGGCATGCCGACCGACAGGTTGGAGCGCAGTGTCGAATCCATCGACACCAGCGCCGCCTTGATCGCCTCGGCCAACGTCGTTTCCGGCTTGATCACACGGTCGAGGATGGGTTTGCCGTACTTGTGCTCGCCGATCTGAAGGAAGGGCGTGTCTTCGCCTGCCTCGATAAAATTTCCAGCCGTGTAGATGACGAACAGGCGCAACTCGCCGCCCTTGCGTTGGCCAGCGACGATGATCGTCGCGTCGGCCGCCGAACCCTGCGCCTCGATATTGGCGCGATCGCGCTTCTGCACCTCCTGCATGTCTTCGCCGACGATCCGGGCGGCGCGATAGAGGGTCTCACAGTTGAGGACGCTTTCGATCTCGGGATCGACCCGGCCGCGCTTGATTGCGGTCTCGACCCGCGTGACCACGCCCTGGGTCACGCCGAGATTGCCGGCCGTCATCAGCACGACCACCCGCTCTCCCGGCTCCTCGAAGACGAACATCTTGCGAAACCGCGCAATATTGTCGATGCCCGCATTGGTGCGCGTATCGGACAGCAGAACGAGCCCTGCTTTGAGCTTGAGGCCAACGCAGTAGGTCATTGCTGTGTTTGTGTTTGTGTCTGTGTCTGTGTCTGGTGTGACTGGCTTATGTCGACGCTCGCCACGAGATTCTCAGTTCCCTGCCCGGATAGCGCGCCCCGCACCGGCGCAGCGTCGGCCGAGTCGAGCCCGCACGCCAGCCGGACATAGCGATCCGTCGGGCAAAGTCTGTTTGCAGGATCAAAGCCGACCCAGCCGAGCTCGGGGGCGAAAGCCTCGGCCCAGGCGTGGGTCTGGGTAAGTTTGGCGTCCTCGGCGAGCAGATAGCCAACCACGTAACGGGCCGGGACGCCGATCGAGCGGGCTGCTGCGATGAAGATGTGGGCATGGTCCTGGCAAACGCCCGAGCCACGCTTGAGAGCGAGGGCCGCCGGGGTGCGCGTGTCTGTCGTTCCGGGCTGATAGTCGACCGCATCGCGCACCGCCTCGCAGAGGGCATGCAGACGATCAATCGCAGGCTTGTTGGCTGAAGCGCCCGTCAGCGCCTCGATCTTCGCGTCGGGCGCTGTGAGCGGCGTCGTCCGCAGAAAGATCGGCGGGCGAGCCAGATCCTTTAAACCGCGCACCACTCCGGCCGTGTCTTGCGTGTCGACCACACCTTCCGCGACGATTTCAACACTCGCGACCGGAACATTCGACGACCAAATAGACTCGCGATCGCCCATGCCTGTGGCGAGCAAGGGCGGCACCGGCGCCCCGTTGACGCTGACCTGCCAGCTCGACACGCGCTGCGTATCGAATTGCGAGGGATACAGCTTGAGCCGCAGCGCACAGCGATCAGCCGGCGGCTCGTAGGCGTAGGCGGTGACGTGGCGGATCGAAAGACGCATGGCGTTCCGACTAGAGGGCTCAGAAGTGATAGGCGCGGCTGATTTCTCCGGACAGGCGCTGTGTCGTCGCAATCGCCCCATCGATGAATTCGTGCAGTCCGGACTGGAACAATTGCTCGATCTCGAGCTCGTCGAGCTGATTGACCATCTGCCCGCAGATATCCTGACAGGAAGATCGTTCGCCATACAATTCGGCAAGCTCGTCGAGGTAGCGCAGAATGGCGCGGTAGCAATAACTTACCGAGCGCGGGAAGATCGAATTCAGGATCAGAAAGTCGGCAATTCCCCACGGTGAGTAATCGCCCTTGTAGACGTGGTGGTAGGCCCGCAAGGCCGATGTGGCGCGTAGCACGCTGGTCCACTGATGGTAATCGCGCCCACCGCCGACCACGTCGGTCTCGGGAAGCAGCACATAGTATTTCACATCGAGCAGGCGCAGCGTCATGTCGGCGCGTTCGAGGAGGCCGCCAAGGCGCAGGAAGAAATAGCCGTCATTGCGTAACAACGAGCTTTCCGAAGCGCCGCGGAACGCAGCCGTGCGGTTCTTGGTCCATTCGAGCAGGGTAAGCAGGCTGCGCCGCGCCGTCTCTGCATCCATCTCGCCGAGCTGACGCCAGCCATCATTGAGCGCTTCCCACATATCCTGGGTGAGCGCCGTTCGAATGGCGCGCCCATTGGCCCGCGCTGACGCGAGGCAGGAGCGGATCGAGGATCGATTGTCGGCGTCGACCAGCAGACGGTGGATCACCGCGCTCGGCGTGATGTCGTCGCCTTCGGCCAGATCCGGAGCTGAACCCGAGGCGAGAACCACCGAGCGCCATTCATCCATCTCGTTGGAGCCAGGCAACATCGCCATGCGATGGCCCATCTCGATCAGACGCGCGGTCGCATCGGCTCGCTCCATATAGCGGCCCATCCAGAAGAGGTTCTGTGCGGTGCGGCTCAGCATGTCAGTCGGCCAATATCCACGTGTCTTTGACCCCACCGCCCTGCGAGGAGTTCACGACCAGCGAGCCCTTCTTCAGCGCCACACGCGTCAGACCTCCTGGGGTGAGCCGGATCTCCTTGCCGACGAGACAAAAAGGACGGAAGTCGACATGGCGTTGCTCGATGCCGGTTTCGCCGAGGATCGGCGCGGTCGACAGCTCGAGGGTCGGCTGGGCGATGAAATCGGACGGCTTTGCCTTGATCTTGGTGCGGAAGGCGTCGATTTCCTTCTTGGTCGCATGCGGCCCGATCAGCATGCCATAGCCGCCCGAACCATGAACGCGCTTGATCACCAGATCTTTCAGATTGTCGAGAACGTATTTGAGATCGCCCGGCGCCGAGCAACGCCAGGTCTGAATGTTGTCGAGGATCGGCTTCTCACCCAGATAGAAGCGGATCATCTCGGGCACGAAGACATAAATCGCCTTGTCGTCGGCGACGCCTGCGCCTGGGGCCGAGCACAGGGTCACGCCGCCCGAGCGATAGACATCGAACAGGCCAGAGACGCCCAAAAGGCTGTCGGGGCGGAAAGCGAGCGGGTCGATATAACTGTCATCGACGCGGCGGTAGATCACGTCAACGCGTTGCGGTCCGCGCGTCGTGCGCATCCAGCAAAGGCCATTCTCGACGAACAGGTCCTGGGGCTCGACCAGCTCGATGCCCATCAGGTCGGCAAGAAAAGAGTGCTCGTAATAGGCTGAGTTAAGCGATCCCGGCGTGAGCAGCACAACCGTGGGATCGTCCTCGCACTTGATCGGGGCAACCTCCTCCAGCGTCTTCTTCAACATGCCCGGATAACCATCGACGCCTTCGACGATGCCCGCAGCGAACAGATGCGGGAACATTCGCATCATGATCTCGCGATTCTCCAGCATGTAGCTGACGCCGGAGGGCGTCCGGCAATTGTCCTCGAGCACGTGGAAATCTGCGCCGTCGGTGCGGACGATGTCGACGCCGACGATATGGCTGTAGATCCGACCCGGTGGATCGACGCCGACCATCTCCGGCAGGAAAGCCTCGTTCTGGTAGACCAATTCCTCCGGCACGATGCCGGCGCGCAGGATCTCGCCGCGATGGTAGACGTCGTAGAGAAAGGCGTTGAGAGCGCGGCTGCGCTGCTTGATGCCGCGCGACAACCGCCGCC
>JANMWT010000107.1:0-3535 GCA_031394145.1 Alphaproteobacteria bacterium
CGGCAGCGCCTGCATCAGGATTTCAGCGAGGGCAGACAACGCGCTCAGGGCTTCCGGGCTGGCGAGGTGCAGCGCCGAGCGCTCGGCTTCAGGTTCGGCGACGGCAAAGTGGCCGAGGCTGTCTTCTACCCGGGCCCGCCAGGTCACCGCCAGCGTATTGCCGGGCTGCATCACGGCGCGCTTCGCGCGGCTTGCGCCGCCATAGACCAACCCGCGCGCGCGGCCCCGTATCCGGCCGAACACGTCGAGGATCGCTCCGGTCTCGCCAAAGCGCCGCAGCCCCAGAGTGATCGCCCGGTCTGTCCATTCAGCCATAGCGGATGGATAGGCGCTGGCTGCCCCAGGGAAAAGGAAAAAGCGTCAGGCCCTCATCGCCACAATCCGCGCAATGCTGGCGATGGCAGTCTCGCACGCCTCGGCGTCGGCAGCTTGCGCCTCGATGAACACCGCAAGCACCTGCATGCGGCCGCCGTCGCGTTTGAAAAAGCCGACATCATTGAAGACGCCGCCCTCGGCGTCATTGGCTCCCGGCTTGACGCCGACGTCCCAGTCTTTCGGCACACCCGCGCGGATGCGGTTGGGCGGGTTACGGCAATTGCGCATCAGATTGGCGAGATGACGGCCGTCCGCCGGCGCAATGCCGCCGCCAAACAACACCTTGCGCAAACTGCGTGCGAACGCGAGCGGGGTCGACGTGTCGTGCGGATAGGAGGCTGCGTCCTTATCGTTGATCGCCCACTCCACCTGGTCCATCCGGGTGACCCCATCGCCAAGGCGTCGCATGAAGCGCGTAAGCGCTTCCGGGCCGCCGAGATCGCGGAGCAGGAGCTTGGCCGCGGTGTAGTCGCTGGCGGTGATCGCCGCCTCGCACAACGCATCACGGGATACCGTCCCCTCACCGTCAACCAGCCGCGCCCTGAGGACAGGTGAGTTGGCGACCAGGTCCGCTTCGGTGAAGGCAACAACATCCGAAAGGTCGAACGCATTGCTGCTCGCCCGCTGCAGCGTCGCAGCGACAACGAAGGTCTTGAAGGTCGAGCACATCAAAAAGCGCTCGTCCTGCCGATAACCGGTCCAGGTTCCGCCGCCGGGCACGAGCCAGGTCGCGCCGATCCGCCCGCCGAGTTGCGCCTCGATGTCAGCAACCCGATTGGCGAAAGTCGCCGCGGCGAATGCCGGGGCTGCAACGACAGCAAGGCCGGAGGCGATCAGGGCGCGACGGGTCAGCATGGCGGCTCGCGGGATGGCGGCTCATGGAGAGCTTTAACCAACCTAGCACCCTGCTCGATGCAGACAACGCGCAACGAAGCGATCGCTCGCCTGCAACGCGATTGCGCACCGCGTACGCCTCGCGCATGTTTAGCCATGGCGCTCGATCCTCACACTTTCTCTCTGCCCGGTGGCGTCTGCCAGTCGTCGACAGAGACCCTCAAGGACGGGCCGATCGACCTCGCCTGTTGCATTGGCGGCGCTGCAGGCCGCGATCGACACCATCGAGACGCTGCGTCCGATCGGCCTTGCCGCCGTGATTGCGCATCGTCAGACGGCGAACAACCGGCCCAGCCCGCCGACGACCGGGCGATCTTCAGCTTCAGCGCCACGGACAATAGCGTTATGGTCGTCACCTTCTATCAAAGCGAGATCGACATCTATGGCGCATGCGATGTGTCGTTTCGCGGAATGGCCGTGCTCAAAGTCGAGCGGCGGCAGATCTGATGCTGCCGATCGTCCACCACCACGCCTACGACGCAACATCGGTCCCAGACGCGCACCGCTTTCCGATGCGCAAGTTTGCAGCGCTGGCAGAATTGCTTCGCGTGGCGCCCTTCGCTGCGAAGCTCGAATGGCATGAGCCGCAACCCGCGCCCCTTGGTGCGGTGAGGCGAGCGCATGATCCTGTTTATCTCGACGCTATTTTGAACCAGACGCTGGACATAAAGGCGCAGCGTCGCATTGGCGTGCCGGTCACGGCGCAGGTGGCGGCGCGATCGCTGGCGTCCAGCGGCGGCGCCATGCTGGCGGCGCGCCTGGCGCTGGGGCGTGGCGTCGCGGCCAACACAGCGGGCGGATCACACCATGCCAGCCGCGATGGCGGCGCCGGTTTTTGCGTGTTTAACGACGTCGCGATCGCCGCGCTTGACGTACTGGCGACAGGTGAGGTCTTACGCATTCTGGTGGTCGACTGCGATGTTCACCATGGCGACGGCACGGCGCGGATTTTCGCAAACGATTCGCGCGTCTTCACCTTGTCGATCCATTGCGAAGCCAACTGGCCGCTCGACAAGCCGCCCTCCGATCTTGATGTGGGCCTGCCGAAAGGCGCGGGCGATGAAGCCTATCTTGCAGCGTTCCGTCCAGCGCTTGCGCAGGCGATCGAGCAGGCGCGACCTGAGCTGGTCTTCTATAACGCCGGCGTTGATCCGCATGCCGATGATCGGCTCGGTCTTCTTGCCCTCAGTGATGACGGCTTGCGCGCCCGGGATCGGCTGGTCGCCGAAACCTGCAAGCGGCTCGACACGCCGCTGGCGGCGGTGATCGGCGGCGGCTATGGACCTGATGTCCAGGTGATCGCCGGCCGACATCTCATCCTGTTCGAAACTCTCGCGGATGTGTTTGGGTGAATGCCTCGAGGTCGCCGGATTATAGCGCCCTGCCCGGGAGGAAACTCATCAACAGGCCGAGGAACCCGCTGAGCGGGCGGCCAGGTTCGGTGGCGAGGAAACAGACGCAGGACTGGCCGCCGACGGCGCGTGGTTCATGCTTGATGCCCGGCTCGGCAAAGGCGAGGTCGCCGCGCTCATAGACGCCAAACTGGTCGGCGAAGGAGCCGGTCAGCACCACGGTGACGTCACGGCGGCCATGGCAGTGAGCGGGCGCGCGTTCGCCCGGATCAAGGCGCAGCAGGTTGGCCAGCGGCAGGCCGGCCGGCAGGGTCTTCATGCCGAACAGGTCCTTGCGCCAGGGCAGACCGAGAAGACGGTTGGGTTCGAGAAAAGGCTCAAGGCGGGACGCGCCCAGAGCCTGTCTCGCGCCCGCCAGCGGATCACGCGGAGGGGTCAAGCGATCAAGTCCGGGCTCGGCTACACGGCCCTTGAGCCCAGCAGATTCGAGCAGCGCCCCGCCGAGGGCGTCCAGCATCAACCCATTGCGTCGGCCGTCGGCCGACAAGGCCCGGTGCAGGTCGACCGCAAGCGCCTCCGCAGGCGACAGGGCGCCTGCGGCGTAGTCAAGCATGAACGAGGCATAGGTGTTGTCGTTCAAGGTCACGGCTGGCCTTTCCTCGACCTCGGCGCATTAGCCGATACGCATCGCACCGACCGCCGGATCATTGGGCCCTGCCGATTGATGTCCAGTCACAATCTCCCTAGTTCATAAGCGGGCAAGCCCCGCATCGCCCCGCCCGTCAATCCCGGGAACCTCGCATGGTCATGAACAACGTCACCGACGCCATCGGCCATACGCCCCTGATCCGGCTGCGGAAGGCTTCCGAGATCAGCGGGGCCAACATCTATGGCAAGGCAGAGTTCCTCAACCC
>JANMWT010000355.1:0-2020 GCA_031394145.1 Alphaproteobacteria bacterium
AGCCGGCTTGCCATGGCAGTCTGTGCACGATGGACGCAAGCTCGTTCACGAGCCGCTCCGCCTCAGTGTGTTCATCGAAGCGCCGCTCGATGCAATCAACACCGTTATCGCCAAGCACGAGTCAGTTCGTCAGCTCGTTGAAAACAAATGGCTACATCTGTTTGCCTTTGGTCCCGATGGAAAAATCTATCGCTATTGGAGCGACAAGGCATGGGCATCGGAAACTCCGACGGTGAGGGTGGCATGAGCCTGTCGCCCGTGTTGGCAGCACTAACAAGCGAAGCAATCCATATTCTGCGAGAGGGTGTCTCGGAAGCGCGCAATCCCGTCATTCTGTTTTCAGCGGGCAAGGACTCGACCGTCCTGGCGCATCTTGTGCTTCAGGCATTCGATCCCTCGCGACCGCCAATGCCGCTGCTGCACGTGGATTCGACGTGGGAGTTTAAGGAGTTACTCGCCTTCCGTGACGCGTTCGCGCGCGAACATGGCTTTGACCTGATCGTGTATGCCAACGAGGAAGGCCGGGGTCGCGACCTGAACCCCTTCGAGCACGGCGATGTCTATACGACCGTGATGCGAACTGAAGCTCTGAAGCAGGCGCTCGATCGCGGCGGCTATGACGTCATCTTCGGCGGCGCGCGCCGGGATGAAGAGAAGACGCGGGCCAAGGAGCGCATCGTTTCTGTGCGCGGGGAACAACATACCTGGGATCCGCGTGCGCAGCGCCCTGAGCTCTGGATGACTCACAACTGGCGGCGTGGACCAGGACAGACGATCCGCGCCTATCCGCTCTCCAATTGGACCGAGGCGGATATCTGGGCCTATATCAGCGCTTACCAGTTGCCGATCTCGTCACTCTATCTGGCCGCGCAACGCAAGGTTGTTGAACGATCTAGCGCGCTGATCGTCGTGGATGATCCTGCGCGTATGCGCTGGCGAACGAACGACCAGCCTCGCGAACTCAAGGTACGTTTCAGAACGCTAGGCTGCTGGCCCGTCACAGCGGCGATTTCAAGCGAGGCCGACAGCATCGAACGCGTTGTTGCGGAAACGGTGACCAGCGCCATGTCGGAGCGACAGGGCAGAGTGAGTGATGAGGGCTCGCTCGAGGCGCAAAAGCGGCAGGGATATTTCTAGCCATGGTCAGAAATTACGAAGGCGCATCAGCGTCTCTTGCAACCATGCATGGCAAAGAGGCGGCAATCGCACCAGCTATGCAGGCGCATCTTGGCCTCAAAGTCATTACGCCTCCTGATCTGGACACGGATGTGCTTGGGACATTCACAGGCGAGACGCCGCGGATCGGCGCCATGCGGGCAGTCGCGATCAGAAAGGCGAGGTTGGGCATGCGTGCGAGCGGGCTCAGCATCGGGATCGCCAGTCGGAGTGAAGGAACGTTCGGTCCCCATCCGGTGATCCCATTCTTCCAGGCTGGGATCGAACTCATGGTTGTGGTGGATGACGAGCGGGACATCGTTATCGCGGAGTCGCTGATCGCCGAAGAAGTCAATCATGACGAGGCGGTGGTGACGAGCGTGTCGGAGCTTGAGACTTTCCCGCCCCGTCTGGGGTGCACGACGAAGCGATCCGCCGATCACGGGCCTGGTGGTGCGCGGGTTGCGGGTCGAACCCGTCGGCGCAACAGCCAGACCGGGCTGTTTCCAGTCATTAACCAGTCATGCCCATGATTTTGAGTCCGTAGTGCCATTGGCCTTCGACCATAGGCTGCTAACCGGAAGCGCGAAGCGCTTCTCTCCAAAACTGAGCATGCGTTCGCCCATGTAAAACACGATCCCGGTGAAGGCGCGCGTCCGCCCGGGCCCCTCGCTTCCGAACCAGTCGAGATGTCTAAAGTCGTCTTTTCCAACTGCGGCCGAGGCCTTGACCTCGATGCCGACAAGGCTGGCGCCGCCATCGGCCAGAATGTCGATCTCGCGCTGATCCGGGCTTCGCCAAAGATAGAGTCGGAAGTCGGCCACCTGCAGCGGCGCGGCGCGTTGAATTTCGTTCAGGATGAAGG
>JANMWT010000474.1:0-7480 GCA_031394145.1 Alphaproteobacteria bacterium
TCGCCTTGAGGCTGTCATCGGTCGCATGGCCGGCGTCGATCAGCTTCTTCTTCAGCATCTCGATCGGATCATGATGCTCACGCATGTCCTGGACTTCTTCGCGCGTCCGGTATTTTGCCGGGTCAGACATCGAGTGGCCGCGATAGCGATAGGTTTTCATTTCGAGGATGTAGGGACCATCGCCGGCGCGAGCCCGCTCGATCGCCTTTGCCGCCGCCTTGCGCACCGCCAGAACGTCCATGCCATCGACTTCCTCGCCCGGGATCTCGAGCGAAAGGCCGCGCTTATGGAGTTCGGTCTCGGCCGAGGCTCGCGCCACGGAAGTGCCCATCGCGTACTGATTGTTCTCGATGATGTAGACGACCGGCAGTTTCCAGAGCGAGGCCATGTTGAACGCCTCGTAGACCTGGCCTTGGTTCGAGGCGCCGTCGCCAAAGTAGGTGACGCAGACCGCGTCCGATCCCTTGTAGCGATTGGAGAAGGCAAGACCGGTGCCGATCGGCGCCTGAGCCCCGACAATGCCATGGCCGCCAAAGAAGTTCTTCTCGCGGCTGAACATGTGCATCGAGCCGCCCTTGCCGCGGCTGAGGCCGCCGGCGCGGCCGGTGAGTTCGGCCATGACCCCACGCGCTGCGAGCCCCGCCGCCAGCATATGACCATGGTCGCGATACCCGGTGATCACCTGATCGTCGGGGTCGAGCGCCGACTGGACGCCGACCACCACCGCTTCCTGGCCGATATAAAGATGGCAGAAACCGGCAACCAACCCCATGCCGTAGAGCTGGCCTGCCTTCTCCTCGAAGCGCCGGATCAGCATCATGTCGCGGTAAAAGCTCAGCATCTCGGCCTTGCTGGGCTCATGGTTGGGTTTCTTGCGCGCTTTCGGCGAGGCGGTTTTCTTCGCGGTCGCAGCCATCAGGGCGAATCCTTTTTCGCTCGTACCTTACGAGCAATATAGGTCGCCTGCTGCAGTCCGCATTGGGGAATATTATCGCGTGGCGACGAGAAGTTCGTCCGCGCGGGCATAGCTGAGCTTGGTCCGGGCGATCTCCTCGACATAGTCGAGATCCAGCGTTTCGTCCTTGAGGCGTGCGATCGAGACTTTGAGCGCGTCGCGGTCGGCCTGGACCTTGGCCAGTTGCGTCCGCAGATCGTCTTCTTGCACCTGCAGGCGGGTCCAGTGCGCAAGACCCTGCTCTCCTGCCAGCGCGTGGTAGGAGAAATACAAGATCACGCCGATCAGCACCACCGGCAGGACTATGGCGTTGACGTACTTCATCGCCCCTCGCGCCTGATTTCAGGTCGTCCCCGGCAAGAGACGGCGGGCCGGTTAACGGGCAATGAACCCCTTCGGTCCTGAGGAGTTTCGCAGGCGTTTCGGATGTGGAAAGACCCCCGCCTGCCGGTTCAGGCCCTAATCGCAGCCCGGCCGAGATAGCGCGCCTGGTCGTCAAGTTCCTGCTCGATGCGCAGCAGTTGATTGTACTTGGCCAGTCGGTCGGAGCGGGCCAGCGAACCGGTCTTGATCTGCCCGCAATTTGTGGCGACCGCGAGGTCGGCAATGGTGGCGTCCTCGGTCTCCCCAGAGCGGTGCGACATCACCGCGCCGTAGGCGTTGACCTGGGCGAGACTGACCGCCTCCAAGGTCTCGGTGAGCGTGCCGATCTGGTTGACCTTGACCAGGATGGCGTTCGCCGCCTTGCGCTCAATCCCCTGGGCGAGACGGGTGGTGTTGGTGACGAACAGGTCGTCGCCAACCAGCTGGGTGGTGCTTCCGATGGCTTTGGTGAGGGCGATCCAGCCCTCCCAGTCGTCCTCGGACATGCCGTCCTCAATCGACACGATGGGGAAGCGTTTCACCAGGTCGGCCCAGTAGGCGGCCATTTCTTCGGAACCGAGCGACTTGCCCTCGCCTTCCAGCTCATACTTGCCTTTCTTGTAGAACTCGGTCGCCGCAGCATCGAGCGCCAGGACCACGTCCTCGCCGGGCTGATAGCCGGCCGCCTCGATCGACTTCATGATGAAGCCGAGCGCATCGTCGGTGGATTTCAAATTGGGCGCAAAGCCGCCTTCGTCCCCGACATTGGTGTTGTGGCCGGCCGCCGCGAGACCCTTCTTCAAGGTATGGAAGACTTCTGCACCGCAGCGCAGCGCATCGGCGAACGTGCCTGCGCCTACCGGCATGATCATGAATTCCTGGATGTCGATCGGGTTGTCGGCATGTGCTCCGCCATTGATGATGTTCATCATCGGCGTCGGCAGAATGTGGGCATTGGCGCCGCCGACATAGCGATAGAGCGGCAGGCTGGCGGCGTCGGCTGCGGCCTTGGCGGTCGCCATCGAGACGCCAAGGATTGCGTTGGCGCCGAGCCGACCCTGGTTGGGCGAGCCATCGAGCTCGACCATCGTCCGGTCGATGCGGCGCTGGTCCTCGGCGTCGAGGCCAACCAGGGCGGCGAAGATCTCTTCGTTGACGGCTTCAACGGCCTTGAGCACGCCCTTGCCGCCATATCGGGACTTGTCGCCGTCGCGCAGCTCGACGGCCTCATGCGCGCCTGTCGACGCGCCCGAGGGCACCGCAGCGCGGCCCACCGAGCCGTCTTCGAGCGTCACTTCGGCTTCGACCGTGGGATTGCCTCGACTGTCGAGGATTTCCCGCGCAAACACGTCCACGATCTCGGTCACGAGCGCCCCTTTGGCTGCTGGATTTCAAACCCCAGCGGAATGCTAGCGGACGGCCAGATCGACCCTGGAAACACCCGATCCTCCCTCAGGATCAGTCTTCCTTGGGCGTCAGGACCTGTTTGCCGCGATAGATTCCGGTTTTCGGATCGACATGGTGCGGCCGGCGGAGTTCGCCTGTCTCCTTGTCCTCGATATAGGTCGCACCCTCGAGCCGGTCGTGGCTGCGGCGCATGCCGCGCTTGGACGGGGAGGTTTTGCGCTTGGGGACGGCCATGACTGCCTCGGTAAATGCCGGGAATCACCCGGAAAAACGGTGTGCGGGCGGGGTTGCCCCGCCCTTCGCGAGGGCGCGGTATACGCAAATGGGCCGAGGGGTGCAAGTGCACGTCTGGAGCACCCCTCCCTCCCCAGACGCTTCCCTCTCCAGGCGCTGCCGTCGGTTCGGGCTGAGCGTCCGCCGGCTTTGCCGCGCTCCTCCTCGTATCGCCGCCCGGGCGCAGCAGCCCCCCCACGGTCGACGCCTAGACCAGCCGGCTCTGTTCCAGGGCGGCGGCGATGAAGGACGTGAACAGGGGATGGGGCGCAAAGGGTCGCGACTTGAGCTCCGGGTGGAATTGGACGCCGATGAACCAGGGATGGTCGACCAGCTCCATGATCTCAGGCAGACGGCCGTCGGGAGACATGCCCGAGAAAATCATGCCATGGGCCTCCAGCTGCGGGATCACGCTGACATTGACCTCGTAGCGGTGGCGGTGGCGTTCCGAGATGGTTTCGGCGCCGTAGATCTCGGCCACGCGGCTGCCCTTGGCGAGGATGGCGGGGTAGGCGCCAAGGCGCATGGTGCCGCCGAGGTCGCCGCCCTGCTGGCGCACTTCACGGGTGTTGCCGCGCGTCCATTCTCCCATCAGTCCGACGACCGGAACGGTCGGATTGCCGAACTCGGTGGTGCCTGCCCCCTCGATCCCGGCGAGGTTGAGCGCGGCTTCGATGACCGCAAGCTGCATGCCATAGCAGATGCCAAAGCACGGCAACCGGTGCCGCCGCGCATAACCCGCCGCGCGCATCTTGCCCATCGCGCCGCGCTCGCCAAAGCCGCCCGGAAGCAGCACGCCATCGACCTCGTCGAGCTCCGAAAGATCGGCGTTGGGATCATCGAAGCGATCGCTCGGGATCCAGCGCAGGTCGACCTTCACCCGGTTGGCAAGGCCGCCATGGCCTAGCGCTTCGACCACTGATTTGTAGGCGTCGTGCAACGCCACATATTTGCCGACGATGGCGATGGTGACCCCGCCATCAGGATTTCGCAGCGTCTCCGACACCTTGCGCCAATGGGTGAGATCCGGGGCGGTTTGCTTCTCCATGCCGAAGTGGCGAAGCACTTCATGATCGAGCCCGCGCGCGTGGTAGTCGAGCGGCACGTCGTAGATATGCTGTGCATCCAGCGCTTCGATCACGCTTTCGGGGCGCACATTGCAGAACAGCGCGATCTTGCGTCGCTCCTCGACCGGTATGGGAAACGGGGCCCGGCAGAGCAGGATGTCGGGCTGGATGCCGATCGAGCGCAGCTCCTTGACCGAGTGCTGCGTCGGCTTGGTCTTCATCTCGCCGGCGGTGGCGATGTAGGGCAGCAGTGTGAGGTGGATGTAGACGCACTGCTCGCGGCCAAGCTCCTGGCCGAGTTGGCGGATCGCCTCGAAGAACGGCAGGCCCTCGATGTCGCCAACCGTGCCGCCGATTTCGCAGAGCACGAAGTCGACGTCGTCGGTGTCGCCCTTGACGAACTCCTTGATCGCGTCGGTGACGTGCGGGATGACCTGCAGCGTCGCGCCGAGATAATCGCCGCGACGTTCTTTCTCGAGGATCGACTGATAGATCCGGCCGGTCGTGGTGTTGTCGGTCCGCTTGGCCGAAACGCCGGTGAAGCGTTCATAGTGGCCAAGATCGAGATCCGTCTCGGCGCCGTCATCGGTGACGAAGACCTCGCCATGCTGGGTCGGCGACATCGTGCCAGGATCAACATTGAGGTAAGGATCGAGCTTGCGCAGACGCACGCGATAGCCGCGCGATTGCAGCAGGGCGCCGAGCGCCGCCGAGGCAATGCCTTTCCCGAGGGAGGACACAACACCTCCCGTGATGAAGATGAAACGCTTCATGACGGATGACCAGTTTAGTGATTCGCCCCGATTGCGGGAGGGGGCGTGACAAAAGATCCGGACTTATTGTCCGTTATTCCCACTATTTTCGGCCGGCCCGGGCGTCGCAGGGGCCGTATCGGGCGCTGCAGGAGCGGTTGTCGGCTTGGCCGGCTCGGCGGGGGGCTTGGGTCTGGGCTTGGCCGGGGTCGGCGTCGCCCCAACGGCCGCGGGCTTGGGCGCACCCGTTACCGCAGGCGCGGGTGGGATCGCAGGCGTGATCGCCGGCGCCGGCGCCGGCGCAGTCGTCGTCGCGGTCGGGGGCGAGGTTGAAGTCGTCGGTGCGGCGAGCGGATCGAGCACAGGGGCGGCCGGTGCGGTGGTCGTCGCGGCCGGCGTGGTCGGCGCGAGGCTCGAGGGCGCCGCAGCGCCTGGCGCGGGAACGGCGGTCGGGGTCTTCAGCGGGTCAAAGACGTCGATCTTGCGGGCCTTGAGCGCGCGTTCGACCGCCGAGGGCGCCTTGGCTGCTTCGGTGTTCAGCCGCGCCATCAGCACGCTGGTGACGAAAAAGACCGCAGCGAGCCCCATGGTGGTGCGCACCAGCACGTTGGCGACGCCGCGACCGGAGATGATGCCGCCCGTCCCGCCGCCGCCCATGCCGAGCGCGCCGCCCTCGGAGCGTTGCAGCATCACGGCGATCACCAGCGCCACGCAGGCGATGATGTGGATAACCAAGAGGACAGGCAAAAAGGCTTGCATCGGTTTCCGCGATCAGGAGCAGGGCCGGCGAAGGTTCCGCCGAATATGGGGACGGCTGGCCGGTCTCAAAGCACGTCGGCGCGGCCGGGCCAAGCCCTCGCGATCGGTTAGCTGTTGGCCGACCGCCAGCGGGCCCCTAGGAACACGCCTGGGCGATCGCCAGAAAATCCTTGGATTTCAGGCTGGCGCCGCCCACCAGGGCCCCGTCCACGTTGGCGACATGCATCAGTTCCCGGGCGTTTTCGGGTTTGACCGATCCGCCATAAAGCAGCTGGATCCTCTCCCCCGCGTCGCCGAAACGCTGGCGCAGGCCCTGGCGGAGAGCGGCATGCACTTCGCCAACCTGGGGCAGCGTCGGCGTCAGGCCGGTGCCGATGGCCCAGATCGGCTCGTAGGCGAGCACGAAGGCGGCGCCTGCGGCGTCCTCGGGGACCGAGCCAGCGAGCTGGCGCGCCACCACCTCAAGCGTCCGGCCCGCCTGGCGCTCGCTCAGGCTCTCGCCGAGGCAGATGATCGGCGCGAGGTGAGCCCGGATCGCGGCAGACGCCTTGGCGGCGACACTTGCGTCGGTCTCGCTGTGGAACTGGCGGCGCTCGGAGTGGCCAACGATCACATAGGTTGCGCCGAGGTCCGACCACATTTCGGCGCTGAGATCACCGGTGAACGCCCCCTTCGGCTTGCTGTGGCAGTCCTGGCCCCCGAGGGCGAGGCGCGAGCCCCTGAGGAGGTCCGCAGCGAGGCCGGCCAGCGTTGCCGGCGGACAGACCGCCAGCTCAACCGATCCTGGCAGGCTCGCAGCAGCTGAGATCATCTCCCGGATCTCGGCCAGCGAGGCCTTGTTTCCGTTCATCTTCCAGTTGCCGGCGACCAGCTTTTTGCGCTCGCTCATGGTTTGCCACGCCTTGCTTAAGAATACGGCGTCGCCTAGCAAGCCGTGATCCAGCGTACAAGCTGCGTTGCGGAGGCCGGTGGCCCGCCGCACCGGCGCCAGGCGGCTCGCTGTCCGCCGGTTTTGAAGGAGACGCGCCTATGATGGGCGTTATGCGATCATTCCTGAAGACGCCGTGGGCCGTCGGCCTTCTGGTCGTGCTGGCCCTCAGTTTTGGGATATTCGGCTTCAAGGACCCGTTCAACGGC
Organism: Alphaproteobacteria bacterium; assembly: GCA_031394145.1. Taxonomy (GTDB): domain Bacteria; phylum Pseudomonadota; class Alphaproteobacteria; order Caulobacterales; family Hyphomonadaceae; genus UBA7672. The sequence goes on from JANMWT010000474.1 coordinate 6,714, forward strand.
GTGGTCGGCGGCGGCTTCATGTCGGCCGGCGGGCGCTCGGTGCATCCACGCGACGCCAGCCGCATGGTCAACCAGGCGATCGAGCAGGTCCGCAAGACCCAGGGCAAGACGCTCTCCCACCGCGAAGCGGGCGAACAAGGCATTCCCCAGCAGGTGATGCAGGACCTGATGCTCACCACGGTCACCCTCGCCTACGCCGACAAGATCGGCGTCAAGGCAAGCCCCTCCGCGGCCGCCGACATCATCGCCAAGGCGCCGGTGTTCAAGGATGGCCTTGGCAACATCGATCAGAAGGCGATCGCCAGATACGCTGGCGAGCAAGGCATGAATGTCCAGCAGTTCGAGAAGGAACTCCAGGACCAGCTGACCTTCGGCTATCTGCAGCAAAGCGTCCTGGGCGGCCTGGCGACGCCGAAGATCATTTCATCTCCGGTTCTGGTGTTTCTCGGCGAGAAGCGCACCGTTGCGGTGGCGCGCTTCACCAAGGCGGCGATGCCGACGGTGAACCCGCCCTCCGACGCCGACCTCAAGACTTTTTTCGAGACCAAGAAGGCCTTGTTCGGACAGCCCGAGCGTCGCCGCTTCGCGGCGCTGAGCTATTCGCCCGATGATTTCATCGACAAGGTAAAAATCGAAGATGCGGCGCTGAAGACCGAATACGACAAGCGCATCAAGGAATTCTCGACCCCCGAAACGCGCGAGATCGCGCAGTTTTCTTCTGCCGACCCCGACGCAATCCAGTCGGTCGTCGACCAGGTGAAGCAGGG
>JANMWT010000481.1:0-21045 GCA_031394145.1 Alphaproteobacteria bacterium
CGAGCCGAAATCCAGCTGCGCTGCCATCAGCGGATCCTCTTTCTTCACAGATCGGGAGACAGATGGGACAAGCCAAAACTCCCCTGAATCGGGGTTTTTGCGGGTGGTTTGGCCTGCTCGGCGCTCACCCCGGGTTGCGCGCTGGACGAGGGATCTCGTCAATTTAACGCAAGTTTTCTCGAATCTTGATCTTCGGCTTTGGCACGATCGCAAGGCGCCTCGGGCAGGTTTTGCGTTCGGTCTGGGAGAGACGGACATGCGGATTCGGTTTGGAATGATTGCTGCGGCGTGCGTGCTGGTGGCGACGCCGGCCTTCGGCCAGCACGCGACGCGGGTTCCTGCTTCCGCGACGCGGCCCAATTCGCCGGTGGTGCGCGAGAACCCGGCCATGGCGTCGGGCTTCTCGCCAATCGTTGCAGGCGCCCTTCTGGACCAGGTCTGCAAGCCGGCGCGCGACGAGTTGCGGGCGAGCGATAAGCTTGCGACGGCAGGCGGCCTGCGCGCCGCTGAGACGCCTGCCAACCTGCGCTGGGCGCTGCCCGAGGGCGCCCGGGTCTGGAAAGCGCAATCGCTCGACAGCGAAGTCTATGTCTACGCCTATGGTCCGAAGCTCACCCAATGCGGCGTCGCGATTGTCCGGCCGCTGCGGGACGTGATCGCGCTCAGGCTGCGCGAACAGCTGACCGATGCAGCCCATGGCTATGCCGTCGAGAGCGAGCAGAAAATGCAGGCGGGCGTGCGCTTCACCCGCTTCAAGGCGGCGGGCTTCCGCTATGCCGATCTGATGGACTATCCGACCAGTGGCGATACGCCGGGCGTGCTCAAGGTCGAGCTGCTGCCGCTTTCCTGAGGGCTCTTACCCGAGATCTAGGGATCAGACCGGCTCGGCCCAGCGGGCAAAGCGCGTCGCGACCTCCTCATAGACCGGTCGCTTGAATGGTATCACCAGCGCCGGTGTTTGGTTGAGCCGCGTCCAGCGCCAGGCGTCGAACTCAGGCGTGTGCACATCGAGCCGGACATCGCTGTCGGCGCCAAGAAAGCGATAGGCGAACCACTTCTGACGTTGTCCGATATAAGGCCCGGAGAGCCGCGCTTTCAAAGCGGGCGGAAAATCGTAGAACAGCCAGTCGTCGGTTTCTTCGAGCAGCGCGACATGGCGCGGCTCGACGCCGATCTCTTCTCCGAGTTCACGAATGGCGGCCTCGACCGGCTGTTCGCCGCGATCGATCCCGCCCTGCGGCATCTGCCAGGCATGCCCGGCATCGTCGCGCCGCACGCCGGCGCGGCGACCGAGCAACACATGGCCCTTTTTCGAGAAGACGGCGAGGCCGACATTGGCCCGGTAGAGCGAAGGATCACGCGACCCGGCCGCTGGGCCGGGAGGCGGCGATCCTCGCTCCTTCAAGCCGGGCTCTTGGGTTTGACCAGCTTCATCGGACCCGCGCCGGCAACCGGGGCAGGGGCTGGCGCCGCCGAGAAGGCCTTGACGCCCGCCGAGGCCGAGGCGGGCGCGAGCTGATAGCCCTTCGCCTTGAGGCCCTGGGTCCATAAGCGGAATTGTTCGATGGTGACCGGATAGGCGTAACCCACGCCCACCGCGTCGCCATTCTGCAGGGCGGTCGCCTCAAGCTGCAGGAGCTGGTGGTCGATCGCGTCGGCAGAGGGTTCAACATCAACGATGCGGTCGGCGACGTCGAAGGCGAGGCCAGCGGCCTTGGCCGTGTCCGGCAGGACCGACCGCGCCGCGGCGCCGTCATTGACGAAGATCAGCCCGCGCGATTTCAGCGCAGCGAACACCGGCGCGGCTGCACGCGCGTCGGTCGCGAATTTAGCGCCCTGATAGTTGGTGACGCCGAAATATCCCGACGCCTTGCCGAGCAGCAGGTTGAGCCGCCGGATATTCTCGTCCGGTTTGGAGGTGGTCAGCAGGGTATAGGGGCCGGTATCCACGTTGGGATAATCGTAAGGCTCCATTGGCAGCTCAAGCAAGACTTCGTGGCCAGCGGCGCGGGCCCGGTTGATCCAGGTCTGGAGATCGTCGGCGTAGGGCACGAAGGAGAGGGTGACTTCCGGCGGCAGGTCGTTGATCGCCGAGAGAGTGTGGCTGGCCTTGAGGCCAAGGCCGCCGACAATCAGCGAGATCTTGGGCGCGCCGGAAATTGCAATGAACGGCCGAGCATAGGCCTGGGACGGGGTTTTGCCATCGGCCGCGATCTTGGGCAGATCGCCAGCCGGGGTGCGCTCGAAGAAGCCGAGCAGCGGCGCCTTGGTCAGCGCCGAAGATGAGTTGACCTGGATGGTCTTGGAGTTGTCGATCTCGGTGACTGTGAAGCTCGCCTTGGCGACGCCGTCATTGCCGCCGTCGCCGGATCCATCCGGGATCGTCTCGTCTGCGGCCGAGGCCTTCACCACTGCCTCGTCATCGAGTCCGGGCGAGAGGTTGTCGAGGCGGGTCTTCAGGATCGGCGCCACCGACGGCGGATTGAACAGGGCGATCTCGATCTTCGGGCCGCCGGCATCGGGGTCGCCGAAGAAATAGAGCCCGCCGGCGCCGACCGCTGCAAGCGCGCCAAAGGCGGCAAGACTGAGCGCAAGCTGGCTCAGACCGGTCCGAAGGGCCGACGTTTCGGCGGTTCGCGACGCAGACATGCGATAACCCCATCAACACCAAGCACGAACGCGTACTCTTGGGGTCTTTGTCTTAAGAAGGCGGTAACACGCTAGGCCGCGAACGGGAGGCTTGGGGTCTCCGGATTTACCTCTGATTAACCCTTTTCGGAGGCCTCAGCTCAAATGCCTTCGCCGCGGTCGAAGCTCAGCCCTTCGCTGGCGACGATCTCGAACTTGCTGGTGACCGGATCGCGCCAGTGGAGCGCGCCGCGTCCGATCGAAAACCAGGCCCCGTCCATTTTGAGCTCACCGGCGGCGACGGCGTCGCGCACGAAGGGAAAGGTCATCAGATTGGTCAGCGACTGACCGACAGCGCCGTGCTCGACCGCCTCCTGCCAATCGGCGCGCGGGATCGATTCATCCGCCAGCACGGCGTCGCGCGCCGGGGCCGCGATCTCGACCCAGGGGGCTATGAAACGGCCCATCGGACGGTCGGCTGCGGCCGAGAGCAGGGCGGCGACGCCGCCGCAGCCGCCATGGCCCATCACCACGATCTGACGGACCTTGAGTTGGGTCACGGCGAACTCCACCGCCGCCGAGACGCCATGCAGGCCGATCGATTCTTCGTAGGGCGGCGCGAGGGCCCCCACATTGCGGACGACGAACAGCTCGCCCGGGGCGGCGTCGAAAATCATCGAGGGGTCGGCCCGACTGTCAGCGCAGGCCAGGATCATGGTGGCGGGCTGCTGGCCGTCCCGCAGCCGCCGGAACAGCTGCGAGGCCTCGCGAAAACGCCCCTGGCGGAAGCGGCGATAGCCGGCGATGAGGTCCTGCGCGTCGTCGGCGAAGTCGATCATCAGTCCCTGGCGTCCAGTCTCTCAATCTAGAAAGGCTCGGCCTAGAAAGGCTCGGCCCAGAAAGCTCGGCCCAGAAAGGCGCGGCGAAGTCGGAATGGGACCTATCCCACGAACGCCTCGCCGGCAAACCCGCCGCATCGCCGCGGGGTGCGTTGCGCGCAAAAAGGCGACCTTAAGCGTGATGATCGGGCGGCTCTGCGTAGCGTCCGGGCGTATCGAAACGGATCGTTCCACTGGATTGACCGGGCCACCCGTTTGCCTGACAAGGTACGCATTGTTCCGTAAGGCCCATTATCAGCCCCCCCAATTTCAGGCGAGGCCGTCATGTCAGACCAGGATCCTGCCCCCGACGTCGTGGAGGAGGGCGATCGGCGCCGGGTCGGCCCGCGCCGCAGCGAAGCCTCGACCAAGGCGGTGCTCGACGCCGCCTTTGTTGAACTCAGCGAGCATGGCTGGCGTGGGTTTTCCGTCGACCGGGTCGCTAAGAACGCCAAGGCGTCGAAACAGACGATCTATCGCTGGTGGAAATCCGCCGCCTGTCTCGCCGTCGACGCAGCCTTGGGTCGACTTGGCGAGTTCAAGCCCCCCCCCAGCAATGGCGGAACCCCCGCCGATGTGCGCGACCGCGTCGCTGCGCTGATCGAGCCCCTCCTGCTGGCGGTGCGCACCGGCGATGGCGCGCATGCCTGGCGCGGAGCGCTGCTGGCCGCCGCAGACGACCAGGAAGCCGGCGAGATCTTCCGCGGCTGGTTCTCCGAGAGCGTCAAGATCCCGCTGCGCCACATCCTTGCCGAACAGGCGTTGAAGGGCGCAATCCGCCGGGACTGGGACATTGATCTTGCGACCGAGCTTCTATTCGGCCCGATCTGGCATCGCCTGATCGCCATGCGCGGCCCGGTGCCGGAAAGCTATTCGCGACGGTTGGTGGAAAGCGTCCTGAAAGCGCTTGCACCGAACTGAACGCACTGGTTGCAGGTGCACCGATCAACTTTGGCGCCCGGGGATGGCGCACCCTCGGCCTGAGGGAATAGACTGCGGGTAATCTGCGTCTCTCCGATCGGGAGCGGCTTGCTCTCTGCCATCGGCGGACCCGGTTGGAGGATCAGCGACCATGACGCTTCGTTCCAGACTCTGCATGACCGCGGCAAGTGTTGCGGCGGTGATCGCCCTCTCTGTGTCTGCGCCGGCGGTGGCGGCGCGATGCCCAGCGCTAGCGGTCCCTCGATCGATCCAGTGAAGCGCTATCAGGAAGGCGTGACCGCGCTTCAGGCCAGCAAGTGGAAGGAGGCCCAGCGGGCCTTTGAGGATGTGCTGCGCGTCGCCGACCGGGATCCCAACACCAACTACATGCTGGGTCTTGCCTATGTCGGCGAGGAAAAATTCAAAGACTCGAAGAGGTATTTCGAGAACGCCGTGAAATTCTCCAAGGGCGAGCATGCCCAGGCGCGCGGCTGGCTCGGCAAAGTCTACGCCAAGATCGGCGACGCGAAGAAAGCCGATGAGCAGAAGACGGCGCTCGCCGGCTTGAAGGCCAAGTGCGCCGGGACCTGCAAGGACGCCGGCGTCATCGATGCGGCGATCAAGCAGGTGGACGATGCGATCGCCAATCCGGCGGCCAGCCTTGCGCCCGCCGCCGGCTTGCCGAAACTCGCCTCAGCCGAAGGCGATGCGGCCTACCTTGTCGCATCCGGTCTGATCAACGAAGGGCGCTATGGCGATGCGCTGGGCTCGCTGCGCGAGGCCGCTCTGGTATTCGGCCCGCACCCGGACATCCTGACCTATGAGGGGTTCGCCAATCGCAAGCTCGGCCATTACGAGACCGCCATCGGTTTCTATTCGGCGGCGCTGAAGCTGCAGCCCAACCATCGTGGCGCGAACGAGTATCTTGGCGAGTACTATGTCGAGATTGGCGACTTGAAGAAGGCGAAGGCTCAGCTCGCCAAGCTCGACACCATCTGCAGGTTCGGGTGCGAGGAAGCTGAGGAGCTGCGCCGCTGGATCGACGGTCGCAAGTCCTGACGCGGCTCGGCCTGGGATGGGCGGCGGGCGCAGCGCTCGGCCCGTTGTCCCTGATGATGGCGTTCTCCGGATGTGTAGGCGAGGCGCCGGCGCCGGGACAATCCACGCGGGTCGCGCCTGCCGCCATCGGCGCACATCCTACGGAGAACGACGCCCAGGCGTCTGACATCGGCGCGCTGCGCTGGCTGGCCGGCGATCGCGACCGCGTCGCCTTCCTCACCACCCAGCCGGTCGAGTGTCTCAGGTCAACCACGGATGCGGCCCTGGCGCGGAAGCGCGAGCTTGGCCGTGTCGCCTTCGAAAGCCCGGCCTTGCTCGGCGGCGCCGCGGGCCGCAAGGGCCTCGCCTGCAGTTCGTGTCATCTTAGCGGCCGAGACAATCCTGACCTGTTCATCGAGGGCGTCTCGGGCGCAGCCGGAACCGCAGACGTTACCTCCAGCCTGTTCTCGAAGACCCGCGGCGATGGCGAATTCAATCCCAAGCCGATCCCCGATCTCGCAGCGAAGGACGGCAAGCAGATCAAGGATCGCCGCAGCCCAGAATTCCGCACCAAGGTGCGCGGACTGGTGGTGGATGAGTTCGACGGGCAGGCGCCGCCGGCTCCGGTGTTCGAGGATCTGCTCGCCTATCTCGACGGGCTCGAACTTGCCGCATGCGCCGATCCGGCGGCGCGCGTAAAGCTCGGTCCAGAGCGTGATCTTGAAGCGGTCGCAATCGCGCTGACCGGCGCGCGCGCGGCGGCCGATCCGGCTGAGACCGAGTTCTGGATCCGCGCCGCCCGCCGACGTCTGGAGAAGATCGACGAACGTTACCTTGCCGCAGACCTTGAGCCGGCGCGAGCGCGGGTGGGGCAACTCAGCCTCGCCCTGGGCGCCGAGGCCGATGCGGTTCACGCCGGCCGACGCGCGCCGCCGCCGATCAGCGCGGACGGCTGGGCGGCGCTGGTTAAGTTGATCACCGACGGCGAGCCGAAATCGCTCTATGACGCCGCTGCGCTGAAGACCGGGATGGCTGCATCCACCCATGCTCCGGGGGTTCGCTAGAGCCCCTAGACAGGGCGGCGGAAAGCGCCTACATGCCCCACCGAACCAGTTCACATCGAAGCGGCGGCCCCGGGAACTGGGCCGCCGCTTCGCATTTAAGGGTCTGCATGCGGGCGCAGAGCGAACTCGAAACGCGCATCCTCGGGATGATCGAACCTTCGGCGACAGCCTTGGGTCTCGACATTGTCCGCATTCGCGTGACTGGTTCGCGCCGACCGACGCTGCAGATCATGGCCGAAAAGCCCGACGGCACCGTGGATGTCGAAGACTGCGCCAAACTCTCGCGCAGAATTTCTCCGATCCTCGAAACGGAAGATCCGATCGCTGGCGAATACGCGCTGGAAGTGTCCTCGCCCGGCATCGACCGGCCGCTCACCCGCGTCGGCGATTTCGGCAAATGGGTCAGCCATGAAGTGCGGATCGAGATCGCCTATCCGGTCGACGGCCGTCGGCGTTTCCACGGCTTCATCGACGCTGAGAAAGACGGCGTCGTCACCGTGACGCTGAAGGAGGGCGGCGTCGCCGCCATTCCGGTCTCCGAGATGAGCAAGGCGCATCTCGTGCTGACCGACAAGCTGATCAAACAGACCCAGGACGCTGGACTGGCCGCCGAACTGGCCGAAGACGACGAGATCACCGGCTTCGACGAGGTCGAGGTCGAAGAAGACATTGAAGACGAGGCGCTGGCCGAAGCCGCCGCCCAGATGCAAGACAACCAGATGCAAGACAAGGAGTAGACCATGGCCGTCGGCATTTCCGCAAACCGGGCCGAAATTCTGCAGATCGCCAATGCGGTCGCTCAGGAAAAGACGATCGACAAGCGCATCGTCCTTGAGGCGATGGAGGAGGCGATCCAGAAGGCGGCGCGTTCGCGCTACGGCCTCGAGCACGACATCCGCGCCGAGATCAATCCGGATTCAGGCGAAACCCGGCTCTGGCGGGTGCAGACCGTGGTCGAGACGGTCGAGAACCCGATTACCCAGCTGAACCTCGAGGACGCCAAGAAGATCGACAACGACGCCGAGATCGGCAACGAGCTGCGCGAGGAGCTGCCGCCGTTCGAGTTCGGTCGCGTCGCCGCCCAGACGGCGAAACAGGTGATCACCGGCAAGGTCCGCGATGCCGAGCGCGACCGCCAGTATGGCGATTTCAAGGACCGCGTCGGCGAGATCATCAATGGCACTGTGAAGCGTGTTGAATACGGCCATGTCATCGTCGACCTCGGCCGCGCCGAAGGCGTTATCCGCCGCAATGACGGCATCCCGCGCGAGAATTTCAACACCGGTGACCGCGTCCGCGCTTACCTCTACAAGGTGGTGCGCGAAGCCAAGGGTCCGCAGATCTTCCTCAGCCGCGCTCACCCGAGCTTCATGATCGCCCTGTTCGCCCAGGAGGTGCCCGAGGTTTACGAGGGCGTGATCGAGATCAAGGCCTGCGCCCGCGATCCAGGGTCGCGCGCCAAGATCGGCGTGTTTAGCCATGACAACTCGATCGATCCGGTCGGCGCCTGCGTCGGCATGCGCGGCGCGCGCGTCCAGGCGGTGGTGAGCGAGCTCGGCGGCGAGAAGATCGACATCATCCCGTGGTCGGGTGACGACGCCACCTTCATCGTCAACGCGCTGCAGCCGGCCGAAGTCTCGAAAGTCGTCATCGACGAGGAAGAAGGCCGCGTCGAAGTGGTCGTCGAGGAGAGCCAGTTCCCGCTCGCCATCGGCCGCCGCGGTCAGAACGTGCGCCTCGCCTCGCAGCTCACCGGCTGGCAGATCGACCTCACCACCGAGGCGGCTGACAGCGAGCGGCGGCAACGCGAATTCAAGGAGCGCACCGACCTGTTCCAGAAGGCTTTGGACGCCGACGAGACGCTGGCCCAGCTGCTCGCCTCGGAAGGCTTCGAGACGGTCGAGGAGATTGCCTATGTCGATCTTGAAAGCTTTGCGCAGATAGAAGGCTTCGACGAAGAGATCGCATCCGAACTCCAGGAGCGCGCCCGCGAATATCTCGAGAAACTCGCAGCCGAGCTCGATGCTCGCCGCAAGGAATTGGGCGTCGCCGACGAAGTCGCCTTCATGGAAGGCGTCACGCCGGCCATGGCGGTGAAGTTCGGGGAAGGCGGGGTCAAGACGATCGACGATCTCGCTGGCCTGGTGCCCGACGATCTGGTTGGCTGGAAAGAGCCGGGACCGGACGGCAAGCCGAAATTCCAAGCCGGCTTCCTGACCAAGAACGAGATGAGCCGCGAGGATGCCGAGCTGTTCATTCTCAAGGCGCGCGTCGTCGCCGGCTGGGTCGAGCCTCAGGCGCTGGAAGATGCGCTGGCGGCTCGCGCCGCGGCGCTGGACGCTGAGGAGGCCGAACTGAATGCGGCAGGCGAGTCCGAGGGGACCGCCGCGTCGCGCGCCGAAGACCTGTTCAAAAGGAGCCCGGATGCCCCCGGCAGCTCAGAACAGTCATGACCGGGATCTGACCGCCACCACGGGCGAGATCGAAACCGACGCCGGCCCTGGCCGCAGCGGCGGCAGGTTCACGCGCGCCAACGAAGCGCCAGCCGGCAATGGCCGGCGGTGCATCGCCACAATGGACAGCCGGCCGGCGGAGGAATTGATCCGCTTCGTCCTGTCGCCGGACGGCGAGGCGACGCCCGACCTGGCGGGACGCCTGCCGGGCAGGGGCGCCTGGGTGGGCGCAAGCCGCGCTGCCGTCGACCTCGCGCTGAAGAAGGGCGCCTTTTCGCGGGCCTTCAAGTCCCAGGCAAAAGCGGCAAGCGACCTTGCCGACCGGATCGACGCCCTGCTGGCGAAGCGGGCGCTGGATATGCTGGGACTGGCGAAACGCTCCGGCGATCTCATATTGGGCTATGAACAGGTGCGTGATGCGGTCCGCAAGGGCCGCCCCGCCTGCCTGATTGAAGCTTCCGACGGGTCGAAGGACGGGCGGGGCAAGCTCCTTGGTCTGGCGCGGGCGATCCATGCCGATCAGGGCCGCGAAGTGCCGGTTGTCGGGTGTTTTTCCGGCGATGAAATGGGCATGGCCTTGGGGCGCGGGCGTGTGATACATGCTTGCCTCGAACAGGGCCGTTTCGCGCAAGCCTGGATGGGGGAGTTGGCCCGATTGGCCGGCTTCAGGCCGGTCTGGCTTAGCCAGGCGCAGGCCGCCGGAGAGAGCGCTGAAACGTCGCGTTCCGGCGATGAACTACCGGACGCGGAAAGTTGACGACACCAAGCCCGCCCTCCCCGGGGTCTCGCCCAGGGTCCGCAGGCTGTAACCAAAGCTGAGTGAATGACCGACACGAAAGACGCAGACAATTCCGGACGACGGCCGCTCTCGGTGAGCAGCCGCAAGACCGATTCAGGGGTGGTGAAGCAAAGCTTCTCCCACGGCCGCTCGAAATCGGTCGTCGTCGAGACGAAGAAGAAGAAGGTTGTCGTCACACCTGGCGCCCAGCCCAAGGTCGTGCGGCCGGAGCCCGCCGAAAAGCCCGCGGCCGCCAAGCCGATGTCAGCCACCGAAGAGGTGCTGAAGAAGAGCAGCCTGTCCGAGGCCGAACTCAAGGCGCGCACCGCTGCGATCAACCAGCAGCGCGCCGACCAGGACCGCCGCCGCGTCGAGCAGGAAGCGCTCGATGAACAGAACCGTCGTCGCGAGGAAGCCCGCAAGCTTGCCGCCGAAGAAGAGAAACGTCGCGGCGAACAGGCCGTCGCCCGTCAGGGCCAGGAAGGCGAAAGCGAAGAAGATGGCGGCCGCTTCCGCCGTGGCGCGCCGGATCGCGCCGCCGCCGCCCCGCGTCCGCGCCCTGATGGACCGGTTCGCGTCAGCCCGACGGGCGCCACCACGCGTCCTGCCGGCGAACGTCCCCGCTTCACCCCAGGCGGTCCCGGCGCAACCGATCGCGGTCCGCGACCTGCGCCTGGCGCCCCGGCCCGCCCGGGCTTTGGCGCTGACCGCGGCGGCCCGCCGCGTCCGCGTCCGCTGACGCCGCTCGAACCGGAAGAATTCAACCCGCTGGGCGATCTCGGCGGACGGGTGAAGCGCGTCAAGGCGGCTGGTGAGGAGCCCTCGGGCGAAGCGCGTCCGGTGCATCGTCCCAAGGCGGAACCCAAGCGGCGACAAGGCAAGCTAACGGTTTCAGCGGCGCTCGGCGATGATGAAGAACGCCAGCGCTCCTACGCTGCGGTGAAACGCGCTCGCGACCGTGAGCGCGACCGCAGGCTCAGGCTGGCGGGCGGCGGCGCCTCGGAGAAGATTGTGCGCGAAGTCGTTCTGCCTGAATCGATCACTATCGCCGACCTCGCCAACCGGATGTCGGAACGTCTTGCCGACGTCCTGAAATTCCTGATGCAGCAGGGCGAGCTCTTGCGTGGCACCGACACGCTCGATGCCGACACCGCTCAGCTGATAGTCGAGGAATTCGGACACACCGTGAAGCGCGTCGCCGAATCGGACGTCGAGATTGGTCTTGAAGGCCATGCCGACGAGGAAACGCACCTTGAGTCGCGTCCGCCGGTCGTCACCATCATGGGTCATGTCGACCACGGCAAGACGTCGCTGCTCGACGCCTTGCGCCACACCGACGTGGTCTCCGGCGAAGCCGGCGGCATCACCCAGCATATCGGCGCTTACCAGGTGACCTTGAAGTCAGGCGAGAAGATCACCTTCCTCGACACCCCCGGCCATGCCGCCTTCTCCTCGATGCGGATGCGCGGCGCTAAAGCGACCGATATCGTCGTGCTGGTGGTCGCCGCCGACGACGGCGTCATGCCCCAGACGATCGAGGCGATCCAGCACGCCAAGGCGGCAAAAGCCCCAATCATTGTCGCGGTCAACAAGGTCGACAAGCACGAGGCCAATCCCGACAAGGTGCTGCAGCAGCTGCTGCAATACGACGTTCAGGTCGAAGCGATGGGCGGCGAAGTCCCGGCCGTGCAGGTCTCTGCACTCAAGAAGACCGGCCTCGATAATCTCACCGCCACCATCTCGGCGCTCGCCGAAGTCATGGAGCTGAAAGCCAACCCTGACCGCGACGCCGATGGCGTGGTGATCGAATCCAAGATCGACAAGGGTCGTGGCCCGGTCGCCACCGTTCTCGTCCAGCGTGGCACGCTGAAGCGCGGCGACATCGTTGTCGCCGGCGGCCAGTGGGGGCGCGTCAAAGCGCTCACCAACGAGCGCGCCGAGATGCTGGCGACCGCTGGTCCTGCGACACCGATCGAAATCCTCGGCCTCGATGGTGCGCCCGATCCGGGCGATCCGTTTGTTGTCGTCGAGAACGAGCAGCGCGCCCGCGAGATCACCGAGTATCGGGTGCGGACCAAGAAGAACCGCGCCGCGCCCGGCGCGCGCGCTTCACTCGAACAGATGGTTGCCCGGCTTAAGGAAGGTGCAGGCGCTGCGATCGCGTCCGAAGCCGTGTTCGTCCTCAAGGGCGATGTCCAGGGTTCGGTCGAGGCGATCACCCAATCTCTCGAAAAGCTGTCCACCGAAGAAGTGCGCGCGCGCATTGTTCTGGGGACGGTCGGCGGGATTTCGGAGAGCGACGTCCAGCTGGCGGCAGCCTCGTCTGCACCGATCATCGCCTTCAACGTGCGCGCCTCGAAACAGGCGCGCGACCTCGCCGAGCGCGAAGGCGTCGAGATCCGTTACTATTCGGTGATCTACGACCTGATCAACGACGTGAAGGACACGCTCTCTGGCATGCTGGCGCCGGAGCGCCGCGAGACCTTCCTCGGCTACGCCGCCATCCTGCAGGTGTTCAATATCTCGAAGGCCGGCAAGGTTGCCGGTTGCCGCGTCAGCGAAGGGCTCGTCCGTCGCGGTTCCGGCGTGCGACTGCTGCGCGACGACGTCGTGATCCACGAAGGGACGCTCTCCACCCTGAAACGCTTCAAGGACGAAGTCCCCGAAGTGAAGCAGGGCATGGAATGCGGCATGGCCTTCCAGAACTACCAAGACATTCGTGAGGGCGACCAGATTGAGTGCTTCCAGGTCGAGCTGATCAAGCGCTCGCTGGAGTAGGGCGGGGGCTGCGGGTTGGGGGACACCGTCCGGTTCGATTTTCGGGTCGCCGAGTCGTGCAAGGCGCTGACTTCACTCGCTCCGTATCTCTATCCCGGCTGGGTGTCGGCAGGCCTGCCGGCCTGAACTGAATCTTCACCCCGTCATGCCAGCTTGCTCCCCGGTGGTGCTGCCGGAGCCGTTGGTCATGTTGCACAAGCTTTCTCTCCTGATGACCGGCTTGGTGCTGGTGATGGGCGTTGCCTGGTTTGGCATCGACCATATGAGCGCCCGCCCGTCCGCCGCCGCCGCGAGCCCGGTGCAGGCCCCCAACTGAACCTCAAAGCCGGCAGAAACCCCACCCGATTCAGCTCACTGAATTGTGCGGGACAATCCCCGCAGGCCATGTAGATTTCCGCCAAACAGAAACGTCGGCGGGAGGTTTACGTTATGGTCAGTCTGAAACTCCGGAGTCTCGGCGGCTGCGCTTCGCTCGGCCTCCTGGCCCTGTTGGCGGCGTGCGCCAACAATCCAACCGCGCCAGCTGCGGGGACGTCGGCGGCAACCCAGCCCGCGCCGCCGCCCGCTCCAGTGGCCGGCAAGGTCGAGATCAAGGTTCTCTCCGGCCGCTATGATTTTGTCACCGGCGGCGATGCGCTGGTCGAGATCAAAGCAAGCGAGGGTGCGCGCGCTAGCGATCTTCGCCTGTCGCTGGATGGCCGCGAACTGGCCCAGCCGCTCAAACTCGACCAACCGTCGAACACGCTGCGCGGCCTGGTGACCGGCCTGCATGACGGCCCCAATTTCCTGCAGGTCACCGGGCCCACCGGCGCCGCAACCAGCCAGTCGCTGGTCAATTATCCGATCACCGGCGGTGTGCTCGCCGGCCCGCTGATGACGCCCTATGAATGCAGGACGAAGGAATCGGGGCTAGGAGACCCCAAAGACGCCAACTGCTCTGCGCCGACGCGCTATGACTGGTTCTACAAGCCAAGCGGCGGCGGGGCCTACAAGGCTTACGATCCAAAGGCGCCCAAGCCTGCTGACGTCGCCAGCACGACGACGATCGACGGCAAGACGGTTCCGTTCATTGTTCGCGTCGAAAGCGGCGTGATCGATCGCTCGATCTACCGCATGGCGGTGCTCGACGATCCGGCGACCGATGGCTTTTCTCCCAATGAAGGCTGGAATGGCCGGCTTGCCTTCACCTTCGGCGGCGGTTGCGGCACCAGCTACAACCAGGGGACCAACAAGCCAGATGCGGTGCTCTCCGATCTCTATCTCGGCCGCGGCTTCGCTTATGTCGCCTCCACCGAGCTGGTGAACCAGCAGCACTGCAACAGTGTCCTTCAGGGCGAAGACCTGATGATGCTGAAGGAGCATTTCATCGAGCATTACGGCGTCCCGAAATGGACGGTCGGCACCGGCGGGTCGGGCGGCGCGATCCAGCAGCTGACGATTACCGAGATGCTTCCCGGTCTGCTTGACGGGTTGCAGCCATCACTCGCCTTCCCGGATTCCTCGCTGCACACCGCCGATTGCGGCCTGCTCGAACATTACTGGACGACCCCCGACGGCAAGAAACTGTCGAAGGACAAGCGCGGCGCGATCGAGGGCTTTTATCCGGGCACCTGCGCTTCGTGGGCGCGCTCCTTCGTGCCGATTCTCGATGCGTCGAACAAGAAGGGCTGCGGACTGTCCGATGACACTCTGATCTATGATCCCAAGACCAATCCCAGGGGCGCGCGGTGCACCACCACCGATATGCGCGCCAACATCTACGGCCGCGATCCCAAGACCGGCTTTGCGCGCAAGCCCGACGATAATATCGGCCTGCAGTACGGCCTGAAGGCGGTGAATGACGGCACGATCTCTGTCGATGAATTCCTCGCCCTCAACGAGAAAATCGGTGGCAACGATGTCGACGGCGCTTTCGTCAAGGCGCGCTCGGTCGGCGATCCCGCGGCGCTCAAAGCGGTTTACGCATCGGGCCTGATGAACTCGGGCGGCGGCGGCCTCAAGAACGTGCCGATCCTCGATTATCGCTGGTATTCGGACGCGGCGAGCGACATCCATTCGCGCGAACGCGATCTCACCATCCGCGCGCGGCTGGAGAAGGCGAACGGCCGCTCCGACAATCAGGTGATCTGGGTCGCTGGCCCGCGCGGCCGGCCGGGCACGCCCGAAGCCGCCAAGATGGTCGATCTCGGCACGCTTGCGCTTGACGCCATGACCAAGTGGCTGGATGCGATGGCTGCAGATCCAGCGCCGCTTTCGGCGGACAAGATCGTCAAACACAAGCCAGCCGAAGCGGTCGACGCCTACTGGGGCGCCGACGGCAAGAAGATGGCGGAAAAAGCCAGCTGGGATGGAAAGGGCGGGTTCAATGCCGCTTTCCCCCTCCACCTCGAACCACGCCTGGTTGCGGGCGAGCCGCCGACCAACGACATCATGAAGTGCGCGCTCAAGCCGGTCGATGCGAAGGACTACAAGGTGAAGTTCTCGGCTGGGCAGCAAAAGCGACTGAAGAAGGTCTTCCCGGACGGTGTCTGCGATTTCTCGAAGCCCGGCGTTGGCCAGGTCGCCTTCGGCGGCTCCTATCAGCGCTATTGAACGGCGGCGGGCGGGATGGTCGGGCGCGTCCCGCTATCCCGCCCCCGTTTCACTCGCCAGTCTCACTCGCCAGTCTCACTGGTCCGTCTTCACGAAATTCGCAATCGCCCGCGCCACACTGTCGGGGATTGGCAGGTCCGGGTTGGTATAGGTCGCCAGGTTCGCCGCGCGATCCGCCGGCGCTTCCTTCAGCACGTGATTGACGCCATCGAGGATCACCAGCTTCGTATGCGGGGCGGTGTTGAGGAGCTTGGCGTCCTCCAGCGATGTCTGGATGTCGGTGCTTCCCTGCAGGATCAGGGTACGCGTGTTCGCCTGCCTGAGCACGGCGACCGGATCGGCTGCATAGGCTGAGATCATGAAGCCCTGAACCGGCGGCGCGAACAGCTGCGCGATCGCGGGGGGCGCACTGGCGACATCGACATGGCGTCCAGCTTTGAGTTCCTCGATGACGCGCAGGGCCTCGGGCAAGACGGACGCATAGGCTGGAGCTGCTTTTAGCTGGTCGCGCATCACGTCGAGAACCGGGCGCCCGGCGCCGGACACCAGAATGAGACCGCAGACGTCCTTCCGCCCTTCGGCGGCCGCTGAAACCATCAACGCGCCTTCGCTGTGACCCAGAAGCCAAACGCATTTGGCGCCGGTGGCTTCGCGGATCGCGTCGATCCAGGTGCGATAGTCGGCCGCGTAGATCGGGATCGACACCGCATTGCCATCGCCCGCCCCGGCGCTGGCAAACATGCCGCGCTTGTCGACACGCACCGAGGAGATGTGCTTTGCCGCCAGCGCCTCGGCAAGCAGGCGGTAGGTGTTGGACTGAACCCCCAGGGGATTATTGCCGTTGCGATCCGTCGGACCTGAGCCGGGTACGATCAGCACGACTGGGTCATGCTTGCCGGAGCTGAGCAGCGTGCCCTTAAGGGCGCCGGCCGATATTTCGCTCTCCACCACGTTCATTTCCCTGCTGTGCGATTTTTCCGATAGCGCGACGCCAAACCCGATGAAGGCGACCGCGATGCCGACGGCGGCCAGTGCGCCCTTGCGCCGCGTCGCGGTCGCCGCGTTGGCGGCTGCAACACCGATACCCAGACTGGCGCGGAAGCGGCCCCGCACGCTCTCCAACCCGCCGCTCGCTGCGGCGCTTGCCGCCTCCGTGTGGGTTGGCGCCCGGCCGCCGAGGCGGCGCTGCAACTGCACCAGCACGAGGAGCGCGATCAACACGCCGACAAGGCCGACAAGTCCCCACAACAAGATCTGCTGATCCATGACCCGATCTCCCTAAGCCGCCAAATCTGACGCTTGACAAGGCGCGTTGTCAATATCAAAGTGATATCACTTCGATATTGCATCGAAGATCATTGGAGACGTGACATGATTGCCCGCAAGACTACACAGGAACGTCCGGCGACGACGGCCAGCGGCGGGTTCCTTCTGGTGCTCGCGCTCGCCGGCTTTATCGGCGCGGCGGCGCTAATCATTCGCGGCGTGACGCTGGGCGAGGGCGGCGCAGACGACATGATCGTGCTGATCCATGTTGCCGGCGCAATCGCCTCCATCCTGGTTTCGATCCTGCTGCTCTCCGGTCTTTATTCGCTGCAGCAAAACGAGAGTGCTGCGATCCTGCTCTTCGGCAACTACAAGGGCACGGACAAGAAGCCCGGCCTGCGCTGGGTGGTGCCGTGGTACACACGAAAGAAGGTGAGCCTTCGCGTCTCAAACGTGACGTCGCAGACGCTCAAGGTGAACGACAAACGCGGCAATCCGATCGAGATCGCCGCCGTGGTCGTCTGGCGCGTGACGGATACGGCCCAGGCTTTGTTTGACGTCGACAACTACGACACCTTCGTCAACATCCAGATCGAGACGGCCTTGCGCGAGATCACCTCGCACTTCGCCTACGATCATGGTGATGAGAGCGAGCCGACGCTGCGTGCGGATGCTGACAAGGTCGGTGAAATGCTGGCCGCCAAACTCAATGAACGCGTCGTCGTTGCCGGGGTCACCATCGATGAGGCGCGGTTGTCGCACCTTGCCTATGCACCCGAGATCGCCTCCTCGATGCTGCGTCGCCAGCAGGCCGAGGCGGTGCTCGAGGCGCGCGCCAAGATCGTCCACGGTGCGGTTTCGATGGTGGAAAGCGCTCTGATGCAACTCTCGGAGCGCAACATCGTCGTGCTCGACGACGAGCGCAAGGCGGCGATGGTTTCGAACCTTCTGGTCGTGCTCTGCGCCGACCGCGAGGCGCAACCGGTGGTCAATGCGGGCTCCCTTTATTGATAGAAAAAAGGCCCGGCATGCCCTCGCCGAGCAAGAAATCCTTTCCCCTGCGGCTCGATCCGGCGCTCCACGCTGCGATCGAGCGATTGGCGTCGAGCGAGCTGCGCAGTGTCAATGCGCAGATCGAGTTCCTGCTGCGTGAAGCGTTGAAGAAGCGCGGCGTCACGATGAAAGAGTGATCACCAGGCCGCGCACCAGGCCGCATCGGGCCCCTTCAGGTCTAGGCCGTCATGGCGAGGGCGGCCGCGAGCATCTCGGCGTCGGCCTTAGCTGTCTGCAGACTGGCGGCGAAGGCATAGCGAGAGGTGATCAGCTGGATGAGTTCATCGGCAATGTCGACATCGGGAGCCGCGACCAGCCCGTTGGCGTCGGCATAAGGCGCCTCGGGGTCATAGGCGGTGACGGCGCTGCGTGTCGCCGGAGCGATGCTGGCGCTTACCCCGCCATTGGCGTTGGGCGTCTGGGTGACCTCGAGCGGCGTGTAGACCGGGGGCCGGCCGGCGGCGTTCGGTGCATCGGGGAGGGGCCCGTTCGAGCGCGCGTTGGCGATGTTGCTGGCGGCCGCCTCGAACCGCAGGGTCGCTGCGTTCAATCCGGACAGGGCTATGGCGCCGACGGTGCTCATACCCTGAGTTTGCCAGAGGTCAGCAAACCGGGTTTTGCCGCGATCGATGAAATTTGATCGAAATTCATCGGTAGAGGCCACGCTGGTTTGCGGCTTTCCCCCAATTCGGCCCCCCCCAATTCGGCCCCTCCCCAGTTCAGGCCCCTCCCCAGTTCAGGCCGGAGCGATGCGGTAGCCCCAGCGTGGAAAATGCACATGCACCACACCGGTTTCGGGCGCTTCGCGGCGAAGCACGACATGATCGGGCCCGATCGACGCAAGATCGCCGGTCACCGGATCCTTGCCATAATCATCCGGCGTGACGCTCAGGCGGGCGCCGAGCACAGGGTCTCCAGGGTTGGGTGCGTTGACGAGCTCGATCGCGGGCTCGGCGCCGCGGGCCTGGGCCAGCACGCCAGCGCCATCAATTGCCGTCGGTCTCGCGCCTTGATCGAGCTTCTCCATCCGCTCGACCCACGGCCACAGCGCATCCAGCGGCGACAGCAGGTCGGTCTTCACGGAGCCCGGACGCAGCCACCAGAAGCCATGGAAAGCCGAAAAGTCCGCCAGCGATGGCCGCTCGCCGCCAAGAAATGCGCCGCTCGTCCCCAACAGGTTGTTGAGCCAGTTGGCGTGCAACCTCACGTGTGCGGCTGCCGTCGGTCCAAACTCGCTGTTCTTGGTGATGTCGCTGGCAGGGGCCATGAAGCCGATGCGGTCCTTCAGGAAAGTTGTCCGCTCAGCATCGTCAGCGAACATGCCGCCGACATCCTCGCGCGTCCGGAACCGCACCGCCCCCAGATAGATCATCTGCCGCGGCTCCCACAGGCGGGCGAGGGGATGGATCAGCGCGTCTGCGGCGCGGCTGACCGGCGGTAAGGGAAGCAGGTGCTCCAGCGTACGCAGGATCAAGGTGGAATCGCAGAGGATGTCAGCGCCGATCTGCACCACCGGTATCCGGCGATTGCCGCCGGTGAGCAGGCTGAGTTCCTCGCGCGGCGGAACCCACGGCACCTTGTGGCTACGCCATGCGAGACCCTTGAAGCCAAGATAAGACCGCACCTTCTGCGAATAAGGTGACTGGTCGTAATGGTGCAGGATGATATCGGCCATCGGCGGGATCCCCTCAACCGGTTTCGCCGGCTTTCATTTTGAGATAAAGCGTGGTCAGCGTTCGCGCCCAGTAGCGCGACGCGCCATGATCGGCTTGCAGGTGGGCGACCGCCTCATTCGATTTCCGGTCGGCCGCCTCGAACCTGTCGAGCACCTTGATCCAGTGCGCGATCGGCTTGCCGGTCTTCTCGATGATCTGCGCGTCGTCGACATTCCAATAATCAGATTTCATCGCGCTCCCCCTTGAACGGCTTCAGACCAGCGTCTTGCCCGCAATGCGCCGCTCATGATCGAGTAGCCACTGCTTGCGCCAGAGGCCGCCGGCATATCCGGTGAGCGAACCGTCTGAGCCGATCACCCGATGGCAGGGCAGGATGATGGCGCAGCGGTTGAGCCGGTTGGCGTTGGCGACAGCGCGCATCGCAGTTGGTCGACCGATGGTCTTCGACACGTCGAGATAGGACCGGGTCTCGCCTGGCGGAATTCGTCGCAGTTCGTCCCACACCGTCTGCTGGAAGTCGGTTCCGGCGCTGGCGATCTTCGATTTGAAGGTCAGCTGCTTGCCGGCAAAGTAATCCTTGAGCTCCTGACGGATCAATTTCAGGGCGGGCGTCTCGCCGGGCAGCACAGTTGCGTTGAACTGTCGGCGGTAGCGGTCGACGTGGGCTTGCAACGTCTTGCGCTCGGCAAACTCCAGCATGTGGAGGCGCTTCTCGTCGGCGATCGCCAGCATCGGGCCGATCGGCGTGTCGATCCAGTCCATGGCGAAGGTCAGCGCCTTGCGCGCCTTGTTGGGAGCTTCGCCGAATTCGCGCGAAAAAGCCTCGCGGAAGCCGCTGCCGGAATCAAATCCGGCGTCGAGCTGCGCTTCGATCACGCGATCGCCTTGCTTGATGGCGTTGAACGCGTGGCCGAGCCGGCGCGCACGGGCGTATTGCGAGAAACTCATGTCGAACCGCTTCTGGAACTGACGCCGCGCGGTGGCGGGCTCAATCCCCATGTCGCGCAGATCCTCCTCGCTCCAGCGGCGGGATGGATCAGCCTCGACCATCGCCAGCAGCTTGTTGAGCAGGACGCCTGGCGCATCGGGATGATCCAGCGGCCGGCAGCGCTTGCAGGCCCGGAACCCGGCCGCCTGCGCTTCTTCCGGAGAGCCATAGAAGGTGATGTTCTTCGAGAGCGGCGTACGCGCCGGGCAGACCGGCCGACAGAAGATGCCGGTGGTCTTGACGCCGACATAGATCACGCCATCGAGCTCCGGATCGCGGCGCAAGATATGGGCGTAGAGCTCCTCGTGGGGCGGCAGGGCGTTCAGCATCGGGTTCATCCTTTCCTAGGTCCTAGATAAGCGGTCTGCATCCGCCCGACCGCAGAAAAAACGACATCGTCATGTCTTGTCGAGGACCCTCGGCCGGGGCTCATCCGGGAACGGCTTGCTCAGGAAGGGCGAGCCTTTGCGGCCGTAGCGCCAGGGCAGGTCAGCGGCCTTGGAAATGCCGATGCGCGGGCCAACCGCGATCTCCGGTTCAACCGCGCGGGCGATCAGCGCGAAAGGCGGCGCATCCAGCGCCAGCCCGTTATGCGCGTGGGTAATGCCAAGCGCCTCGCTCAGGCGGCCAGGCCCCGAGCACAAGAGCCGGTCATCGATCTGGCTGCGACGCCGCCGCATGACGGGAAGACCGATCGTGGGTTCAAGCGCGCGCACCAGGATGCCGCTGGCCGAGCCTTCGCCTTCGCAGACGAAGTTGACGCACCAGTGGAGGCCGTAGGAGCGATAGACATAGGCATGCCCGGCCGCCCCGAACATCACCGCGTTGCGCGGCGTTGGCCCGGCAAAAGAATGCGCAGCCGGTTCGCTGTGGTGGTAGGCCTCGACTTCGACGATCACCCCGCCGGCATCGCCGACGCGGAAAGTCGCGCC
>JANMWT010000500.1:0-2358 GCA_031394145.1 Alphaproteobacteria bacterium
GGCGATTGGCAAACGGCGCTTTTTCGTCGTTGCCCCAATACTGCCCCACGTTCACCGTGAAGGCGTCGCCACCAGTGGCTACCCGCACATCAAAAAAATGCGCCAGCAAGGGGACATTTCCAAACGGTTTGTGTGCCGACAGCGCATAGTGAGCCTTGCCCCACGACCACTGGCTGACGTCTGCCCCGTAGGCCGCTTGCAAGCGGGACAAAGCGCGGTCAAGTGCGTCTGCAGATTGCGCGGCGCACCCGGCAGCACCGCACCAATCGGCGTCATTGCGCTCCAGAATATCCTCTACCGCAGTTCTGAAACTGCGTTTGCCGTAGAGTGAATCGAACAGTCTGGCCCCAAGTTTTTTGCCGATGATGCCGCGCGTCAGCTCGTCTGCCCAGGCCGCAAATATGAGCGGTGCTGCCTGGCTGGCACGCATGACACTGTCAAAGCCCTGCATCGCCTCCCTGGCCGGGCCTGACAGCGGATGCGTCGGCGACTGCAGCAACGACTTCTGCAAAAAAGGCAGCAGTCGTGCAGTCGCAGGTGACCACTGATCACCCTGGATTTTCTGCATCGATTCGACGCTGTGTTTTGGCGTTGCCGCCAGCAGTTGCTCGATGCGCTGGTAGCGGTACGGTACCGTCCACTCCTGCCCCATGAAAATCGGATAGCCCGGTGGTGTAATGCGTTGATTGGCAGTAGACAGCCAGCCTTTGGCAGTGATGGCCGTGTCATCTGCCTGCGGCGTTTTTGCGTAGGGCAGCCAGCCGGCCCAGTCATACCGGCTTTCCCATCCGGGGGAAGGCGCAACACCCAAAATATCATTGTCCGGCCTGCGTAGCGGCACCTTGCCGATGGCCTTGAATGCGACACGGCCAAGCGTGTCGGCAGCCACCAGGTTTTGCATCGGCGAATGGTAGCTGGCGAAAGCGGCGATCAGCTCGTCAACCGACTGCGCCTGGTTGGCGCGCAAGCCGGCCAGCACTGTCTGGTTGTCCGCGTCCAGGGCGCTCCAGCGCAGCGCAATCACGTACTTGCTGGTGTCGAGCAAATCTGCATGCGACTTTTGAACATCGCTAAGTACCGGCCCATGACGGGTACCACGTATGGTCAGGCTCTGGTCTGGCTGGCCCTTGACCTTGATGATTTCCTGCCGGGCGCTAAAGTTTTCCCACGCCGTCTCGCCATGGTTGCCGGGAACCCGGTACTGGCGCGGGTCGGCGGGATTGATCTGTTCGAGGTAGAGGTCCTGCACATCCGGGTTGGTATTGGTAAAGCCCCATGCCACCTTGCTGGTGCGGCCCAAAACCACGAAAGGCAGACCAGGCAGGGTAGCGCCAAGCGCGTCAATGGCGGCAACAGCACTGCCGTCAGATGCTTTACCGGCAGGCGCCTGCAGCCGCGCGAAATACCAGATGGCCGGTGCCGACAGGCCCAGATGCGGGTCGTTGGCAAGCAAGGGTTTGCCGCTGCCGCTGTGCGTGCCGGCCACCACCCAGTTGTTGGAGCCCTTGCCGTCCACCACTCCCAAATCGCCAGCCCAGGCATTGATGCCTGAGGCCAAAATCTGCTCCGCCAGACCGGATTTTTCCCACTTTTGAGTGTCAAACAAGGCCCTGGCCCAATGGATACGGGCGCTATCAGCTATTGATTTTGTAGCACCTGCAGGCGTGCTCCGGTACACCCCGAGGTCTCTGTACAGCCTGGAAAAATCAAGCTGTGAGGCGGGTTGCTCGCCGGGGTAAGGCGGAAACAACTGCCAGAGCTTGCCGGTGTCTACAGTTCTGGCGACTGACAGGCGGGCAAACTCGTTGCCCCAGTTGCCGCCCAGATCGAGCGCCATCATCAGCGACCAGCCCAAACTGTCCTGCGGCGACCAAGGCTTGCCCAAGTTGCCGCCAGGCGTGAGCCCGAGGATATGAAATTCAGGCGGCAGAGCCTGTGAGGCCAGCGCCGGGGCTGCGTAAAAAGCGTTGATGCCATCACTGTAAGCCTGCAGGGCGTCGCGACCCTCTGCTGGCAGGTTTTCCCACTGCCGCGCAGCTGCCTGCATGATGCCCAGGGTCCGCAGCAACTTGTCGGTATCAAGGGTAGCCGGACCAAATGCTTCGGACAGCTCGCCATGCATCAGGCGACGGTTGAACTCCAGTTGCCAGCCGCGCTCCTGCGCATGGACATAACCCAGAGAAAACCATGCATCATGAGGCGATTTCGCCTTGATGTGGGTCAGGTCGGCGGTGTCGCGGACAACCGTGGCGGGAAAACCCAAACCGCTTGCCTGAAGCTTGCCATCAAGCGTCGGAAATGCACGGTAAACATAAAAGCCAAGGCCGGCCGTTGCCAGCATAAAAATCAGCAGCAGCA
>JANMWT010000559.1:0-2659 GCA_031394145.1 Alphaproteobacteria bacterium
CGGCCTGCCGCCGCCGCCTCAACCGCCGCTTTCGCCGCCTGACGATCGCCGCCCTCCCAGAACGCGATCCACGATTTGTTCAGGAACGGCCGGATGTCTTCGATGCCCAGCAGTTCCTGCCCGTTGTGCATGGACAGCAAATTCCCTTCGAGGTCGAGCACCTTGATGCAGTCGGGGCTGCTTTCGATAATGCTGCGGTTGAACTCTTCGCTCGCGCCCAATTCGACGTTGAGCCTCTCCATGGCCTGGCGGGACTGGAGTGAATCCTGCGTAAGAACGTGCTCGGCGCGACGTTGTTCGAGCGCGATATTCAGGGACTCCGTCACCTGATACGCCGCCGCTGCAAACCGGCCCAGACTTTCGAGCTGGCGCAGATCTTCAGCGTCGAACTTGCGGCGCTCATCGTGGGCGATCGCCCAGATCGTGCCGACCGCCTTGCCTTCCACGTAAAAAGGGACCAGCAGGCATTCTTCGGCCGGAGGCGTCGCCGCCAGCAAATAAGGGCACCGCCGTTCGACGCGCTTGAACAACAGCGGGGCATTGCAATCGAGCACATCGCCGCACGGGCCGAAATTGCGCGGCGTGCCGCCGCCGACGTGCGCTTGCCACCGGCCGGAGACGGCCGGCCAGAAGAAATTCTTTTCGTCTTTGGCCAGCAGACTGAGGCCTGCCGAGCCGGCTTCGAAGACCGCCAGAATGGTGTCGGTCAGCGTCTGAAGAATCGTGCGCGGCGAGTCCGCCAGCGCCTGCGCCAGCGCCACCAGCGCGCGGTTTTCCGTCTCGTAATCCGGAGGGCGGGCCGGGCGCCGATTCAATTCCTCGGTGCACAGGACCGATTCCAGCGCCGCCGGGCTTACGTGCGCTTCCTCCGTTTGCTGACGGGGGTCGGTCATACCGCGCCGCTGTCTGTAGTGGTGCTCACCATTACTGAACCTTTAATAAGCGGGGAGGCGGCGCGATTTGGGATCGGATCGAGAACAGCGGGGCCCGGCGCCACCTTACTGCAACTTGTGCACGTCGCCTACAAAAGATTCCGGCAGCGCCAGAGGTGGCCCCATCGCGCCGGCAGCCTATGGCGTCACGTCAAGAGCCGGTCAAAAGCAGCCGTTGCCCCATTGAGACGTTCCGCGTCCCTGATGGTTCCAGTGAGCGCTTCCAAAATGAGTCGGGTGTTGGCCGAAAAGGAACGAAGCTGGCGCGTTATGAGGCAAATCTCCCTGGTAATTGTCGGCTCGCACAGTTCACGGAACTTGAACTCCTTCAACGGCCCGGCCTGGGCGGCGAGGGCGGGAAGTACCGAGATCTTTCCGCCCAGACTCAGCATCGCGTAGAGCGACGTCGTGCTTGAGGCATGGTCGTAAGGGCTCGAAGGATTCAGGCCCAGCTCGGGATACCCTTCCAGGAAGGCGCCAATGCCAGTGTCGTTGGTCAAAAGGATGTATTCGAACGGCGCCAGGTCGGACCACCTGATCGGTTCGTCGGACGAGGCCAGCGGATGATCGTGGGGCATGATGACCCCGAATGGGTCCGTCAACATCGGGACATAGTCCAGTTCGGGATAGTTCTTCAGCCTGCTGGCGATTCCGAAATCGACCTCACCCTCCAGAACCGCACGTTCGATCTTGGCCGATCCGGCGTCGCGCACGGAGATGGTGAGGTCGGGATGAGCCCGCCGGAGGCTGGCGAGCGCGGGCGTCAGAATATGCACGATCATCGACGGGGCTGCAGCGATCCTGACATGGCCTTTCTGATTTTTTGCAATCGCCTGCAAATCGCCGATCGCATTGTCGAAGTCACGAAGAATCCGCTCCGCCACCGACTTGAACCGGATCGCGTCTTCCGTCAGGCCGACTCTGCGCGTAGTCCGGACGAACAACTTCAAGCCGACCGCTTCTTCGAACTGCTGGATTGTCGCGGTCAGGGAAGACTGGGTCTGGGACAACCGGGAGCCAGCCGCCGTGAACGAGCCCGTCTCCGCGACCGCAATGAAGCACCTGAGATGGCGCAGAGAGATTTTAATCATGCGCGGGATAGTACAAGAGCCCGCTTGGGAGGGGTCGACCGCCGCAGTCAACCGCTCTTGCCGTTCAGTCTGTCGCGCGCCAGCTCGGTGGCTTTGACGATTCCCGCGTAGCCGGTACTACGGCACAGATTGCCCGCCAGTTCGATGCGGATTTGCGCCGGGGACGAACAGCGTTCGCGCTTGATGATGTCGCGCACCGTCAATACCATTCCCGGCGTGCAAAACCCGCATTGCAGTCCGTGCGCCGCAGAGAAGCAGTCGCGAATGACTTCCACCGCCGGGTCTGCATCAAAGCCCTCGATGGTCGTCACCGATTTCCCTTCGACAGAAGCAGCCAACGTGATACAGGACCGGATCGGTTCGTCATCGACCAGGACAGTGCATGCGCCGCAGGCGCCGTGTTCGCAGCCCAGATGCGTGCCGGTGAGATTGAGCCTGTCGCGCAGGAAATCGGCCAGCGTCAGACGATCATCGATGCTTTCAACGACTTTCTCCGCGTTTACAACGAGTGAAATCGATGTCATTTCTCGAGCGCCTCGGTGACTGCCCGGGTGATGATGGTTTTGTGAAGATGGAATTCATAGGAAGACCGCTCGTGCCCGGTCACCTCGGCCAGATCGCGTTCCACCAGGGCTG
>JANMWT010000560.1:0-44784 GCA_031394145.1 Alphaproteobacteria bacterium
ATCTCACGCGCGCGACCGCCAGTCTGCCCATGGCGATCTACCGCTACGCATCGAGCCCCTACGCCGAGTGGAAGAACCTCGCCTGGGCCGGCGCGCTGGTGATTACGCTTGGCGTATTGCTCCTCAACATCGCAAGTCGCGTCTCGCTCCACCTGACCTCCAAGGGCAAGGCGAGCTAGCCTTCACCCCACCCGCGCATGGAAAAAGTCTGACGCTTGCGCCTTTTGACGGCCGGCGTATGTCCTTCCGATTTCCCGATTGCGAGGACGCGGATGACCTTCCCGACAAACGCCCCCGACGCGCTCGACGCGAACAAGACCGTCGATGAGACAACGCGCATTGCGGCGCTTCTGGCTCACCCGGCGCTGGACGAGGCGCAAAGGCGGGCAGCCGGACAGCGCGCGCGCGATATCATCCTCAAGGCGCGGACCGAAACCCACCGCACCGGGGTGATCGAGACCTTTCTCGAGGAGTTCGGGCTCTCCAATCCCGTGGGCCTCGCCTTGATGTGCCTGGCCGAAGCGCTCCTGCGGGTCCCCGACGCCGACACCGCCGATGCCCTGATTGCCGAGAAGATCGCCTCTGGCGACTGGGGCGATCACCGCGGTCATTCCGATTCAGCGCTGGTCAACGCCTCGACCTGGGGTCTGATGCTCACCGGCCGCCTCGTCCGCCCGCCAGAGGATGCAGCACGCGATCCAGCCGGCTTTGTCCAGCGGATGATCCGCGAAGCAGGCGAGCCGGTGATCCGCGCCGCGATGATGCAGGCGATGCGCATCATGGGCGAGCAATTCGTGCTCGGTCGCACCATCAAAGAGGCGCTCAAGCGCGGCGGGGGGCATATCAAGCGCGGCGAGGCGGGCGCCCACTCCTTCGACATGCTGGGAGAGGGCGCGCGGACCGCGGCTGACGCCAAGCGCTATTTCGACAGCTATTCCAACGCCATCGGCGCGCTGGAGCAGGCCAAGACCGGACCCTCGCCGGAGACGGCGTCTGGCATCTCGGTGAAGCTCTCGGCGCTGCATCCGGCCTATCGCGCGGTCCAGGCGACACGCATCCATCGCGAGCTTTATCCCATGGTGCTCGAACTGGCGAAGCAGGCGGCAAGCGCCAACATCAACCTGACGCTCGACGCCGAGGAGGCGGATCGATTGGTCCTGTCGCTCGGGCTGCTCGATCGCTTGGCGCGGGAAGAGACGCTCGGCGGCTGGACCGGTCTTGGACTGGCGGTGCAGGCCTATCAGAAGCGTTCTGAGGAGGTGATCGGCTGGCTAGGAGAGCTTGCACGCGGCAGTCGGCGTCGCCTCATGGTCCGTCTGGTCAAGGGCGCCTATTGGGATACCGAGATCAAGCGCGCCCAGATGGAGGGTCAGCCCGACTATCCGGTTTTCACCACCAAGCCGGCGACGGATGTCTCCTATCTTGCGGGCGCCAAGGCGCTGATCGGCGCCGGGCCGTCAATCTATCCACAGTTTGCAACCCACAACGCGCACACCCTCGCCGGCATCGAATTGATGCTTGATCAGGCAAAAAGGCCCGACTTCGAATTCCAGCGCCTGCACGGCATGGGCGGGCCACTCTATGCGGCGGCGGGACGCGAGCGGCAGGTGCGCGTCTATGCTCCGGTCGGCGCTCACCAGGACCTTTTGCCCTACCTCGTCCGCCGCCTGCTTGAGAACGGCGCCAACACCTCCTTCGTGCACTCCTTCCTAGACGAGGACGTGCCGGCCGAGCGGATTGCGGCTGATCCCTACGCCCTGCTGTCGGCCCACCCCACGCGCCATGCCCGCATCCCCGCGCCGCCAGAGCTTTATGGGCCGGAACGTCGCAATTCTGCAGGCGAGGATCTGAGCCAGGCCCCGGTGCGCGAGCGGATCGAGGCGGCCGTCGCCGCCCTGGATGGCGCCGGGCCAGTGCTGGCCTCCTCGATCATCGCCGGAGCAGCGACCAGGGGACGCGCGGCGGATGTCCGCGCCCCCGCCAATCACAGCCACATCGTCGGACGCGTCGCGACCGCCGACGACGCCGATGTCAGCGCAGCTTATGCATCCGCCGCCGCCTTCCAGGCGGAGTGGAATGCGCTTGGCGGCCCGGCGCGCGCCAACCATCTGCGCGCCATGGCGAGTGCGATGGAAACCCACGCCGACCGGCTGATCGCACTGCTCGCGCGCGAGGGCGGCAAGACGCTCGATGATGGCGTCTCCGAAGTGCGCGAGGCCGTCGATTACTGTCGCTATTATGCGACCCAGGCCGAGGCCAGGTTCGCTCGGCTGGAGCCGCTGCCAGGACCGGCAGGCGAAACCAACGGCCTCGAATTGATGGGCCGCGGCGTCTTCGTCTGCATCAGCCCGTGGAATTTTCCGCTGGCGATCTTCACCGGCCAGATTGCCGGCGCCTTGGCGGCGGGCAACACCGTGCTCGCCAAGCCGGCCGAACAGACGCCGCTTATCGCGTTTGAGGCGGTCAAACTCTTCCATGCGGCTGGTCTGCCGGCCGAGGCGCTGCATCTTCTGACCGGTGCGGGCGAGGTCGGCGCCAAGCTGACCGCCGATGTGCGCTGCGCGGGCGTCGCCTTCACCGGATCGACCGAAGTGGCGCGGATCATCAACCAGAGCCTGGCGGCCAAGGATGGTCCCATCGCCACATTGATCGCTGAGACCGGCGGCCTCAACGCCATGTTCTGCGACACCACGGCGCTGAAGGAACAGGTCGTCGACGACGTTGTGATGTCGGCCTTCCGTTCGGCCGGCCAGCGCTGTTCGGCGCTGCGCCTGCTGTTCCTGCCGCACGAGACCGCCGACGACATTCTTGAAATGCTCGAAGGCGCCATGGCGGCGCTGGTTCTGGGCGATCCCGGGGATGCTGCAAGCGATGTCGGGCCGGTGATCGACGAGGATGCCTTGCGGGTGCTGAAGGATCATCTGGCGAAGATGAAGACGGCGGCCGCGGTTCGCTTCGCGTGCGACGTCAGCGGCCTAGTGGAGCAGGGCACGTTCTTTGGACCGGCCATCGTCGAACTGAAATCACTCGACCAGATCAACCGCGAGGTGTTCGGGCCGATCTTGCATGTGCTGCGTTATGACCCCGATGACATCGAAACCGTCGGCGCCGCGCTTTCGGCCAAGGGCTATGGCCTGACGCTGGGCGTGCATTCGCGCCTCGAAGGTTTTGCCGAGCGGGTCAAGCGCGCGGTGAGGGCGGGGAATGTCTACATCAATCGGTCGATCATTGGCGCGGTGGTCGGCGTCCAGCCATTTGGCGGCATGGGTCTGTCTGGCACCGGGCCCAAGGCTGGCGGTCCGCACTATCTGTCGCGCTTCGCGGTCGAGCGCTCGGTCACCGTCAACGTCGCGGCGCAGGGCGGGGATCCGGCGCTGCTCAATCTTTAAGGGCGTTTGGCTTTAGGAGCGTTTGGCTTTAGGGGCGCATGGCTTCAAGGGCGCATGGCTTCAAGGGCGTTGGTGGCGCTTCAGGCCTTTGAGGCGACCATTGGCTGGGTCGGCGCCGAAGCTTCGTTTGCGGCGCTGGCAGCGCCACGCGCCGGGGCGATGTCGAGATCGGCCCATTCGGCGAGCGCGTTCTTTTCTCCGAGCCGTCCACGCGCCGTCCGTTTCTGCCCACGCGCCTGGGTGAGTTTGCCGGCCTTGCCGAGGCCGAATTCCGGCATGTTCACATAGAGGCTTTCATGGGCGCCGGCCTTGATCATGTAGGTCTCGTGCCAGGTGCCGACATCGCCGTTGAGGCCGACGGCCTTGTTCATCCAGCGCCAGGCGGGGATGTGGGCGCGCGTCTTGTCGGTGGCGTAGGCAAGCAGCGCTTCCTTGGATCGCCAGTACTGCACCACCATCATGGTGCGCAGGCCCGGCTGGTAGCGGTAGTGCAGCAGGCCGATCTCGGGGTGACGCATCAACTCCTGGTTCATCCGCGGCATCGCGAACATCACCGGGACCCACTTCCACAGCTTCCACCATCGATTGAGGCGAACGCCGGTGAGGAAGACGACAAAATCGCCCTCGATTTCGGCCGTCATGTAGCTGTTGAAGGTCTTCGGCATGCCCGCGCCCCGGTAGTCCCCGGGATTCGATAGATCGCTGCGCGGAGACTGTACAGAGCCGTCCGATCTCAAGTCTGCGACGTGGCGGCACGGCGCCCGGGAAAGCTCCGGTCTGCGCCATTTTTGCCCGCCGGCGGGCTCGCTCTTGGCCTGTTTCGCCGTCCGGAAACTCTGTCCTGAGGGACGCGAAAGGGCGTATGCCGCAGCAATGGTTAACCACCTCTGAATCGCGTTAATGGTTGTCCGGTGGAAAACTAAAATAAAGCCCGCCGCAGGCCGTTGACCATCCGGTAATCATATGGCGACACTATATCTAGCGTCGGGTTGAGCGATCGTACCAAGGGCTTGGGGGTCGAGCTGGCCGCGAAACGTTCTGTCCGTAAAGGGAAAAGCGCGTCAATGTCCGCTGAAGCCGCCTCTGCCGCCGCACAGAATGCCAGTGAAAAGGCCGCCAAGCGCCGTGGGAAACCCAAGGCGCACGCCAATCTCACCGTGGTCGACGGGGTCCGGATCGACCCCTCCCGGGACGCCCTCCTCACCGACTTCGGCAAGAAGACGCTCGAGGACCGCTACCTGCTTCCCGATGAGTCGTTCCAGGGAATGTTCGCTCGGGTCGCCACGGCCTACGCGGACGATAGCGCCCACGCGCAACGGATTTACGACTACATCTCCAAACTCTGGTTCATGCCGGCAACCCCGATCTTGTCGAATGGCGGGGCGGATCGCGGCTTGCCGATTTCCTGCTTCCTCAACACCGTCTCCGATTCACTCGACGGCATCGTCGAAACCTGGAACGAGAACGTCTGGCTCGCCTCCAACGGGGGCGGCATCGGCACCTATTGGGGCTCGGTCCGCTCGATTGGCGAGAAGGTCGGCCAGAACGGGCAGACGTCGGGCATCATCCCCTTCATTCGCGTGATGGATTCGCTGACGCTGGCGATCAGCCAGGGTTCGCTGCGGCGCGGCTCGGCGGCCTGCTATCTCGACATCCATCACCCGGAGATCGAGGAGTTCCTCGAAATCCGCAAACCGGCTGGCGACTTCAATCGGAAATCCCTCAATCTCCACCACGGGATCAACATCACCGACGAATTCATGGAGGCGGTGCGCGCCAACGCCGATTTCGGCCTGCGTTCGCCCAAGACCAAGGACGTCGTCAAGGAGATCAACGCCCGCAAGCTCTGGCAGAAGATTCTCGAGCTGCGCATGGCGACCGGCGAGCCTTATCTGATCTTTTCAGACACGGTGAACAACGCCATGCCGGCGCACCAGCGCCAGCTCGGCTTCAAGGTCCGCCAATCGAACCTCTGCTCGGAGATCATGCTCCACACCGGCCTCGACCATCTTGGCGTCGATCGCACTGCGGTGTGTTGCCTGTCTTCGGTCAACGCCGAGAAATTCCTGGAATGGAAGGGCGAGGAAGCGTTCCTCGAGGATGTCTTCCGCTTCCTCGACAACGTGCTTGAGGACTTCATCACCCGTGCGCCCAAGGAGATGGAGCGCGCCGTCTATTCCGCCCAGCGCGAGCGCTCGGTCGGTCTTGGCCTGATGGGCTTCCACTCCTTCTTGCAGAGCCAGGGCGTGCCGATGGAATCGGCAACCGCCAAGGCCTGGAACAACGCCATGTTCAAACACATCCGCCGCGGCGCCGATGCTGCGTCGGTGAAACTTGCGAAAGAGCGGGGAGCTTGTCCGGACGCGGCCGATTGCGGCGTCATGGCCCGCTTCAGCCACAAGCTGGCGATTGCGCCGACCGCGTCGATCTCGATCATTTGCGGTGGCACATCCGCTGGCATCGAGCCGATCCCGGCGAACATCTACACCCACAAGACGTTGTCAGGATCGTTTTCGGTGAAGAACCCCTATCTCGAGGCGGCGCTGGACAAGACGGGCAACAACACGCCGGCGGTGTGGAACTCAATTCTCGAGCAGGAAGGGTCGGTCCAGCATCTCGATTTCCTCGGCGAGCACGAGAAGCTGGTCTTCCGCACGGCGTTCGAAATCGACCAACGCTGGATCATCGAACTGGCGGCCGATCGCACGCCCTATATCTGCCAGTCGCAGTCGCTGAACCTGTTTCTGCCGGGCGAGATCGATAAATGGGACCTTCACATGCTGCACTGGACGGCATGGGAGAAGGGCCTGAAATCCCTTTACTATTGCCGTTCCAAATCGGTACAGCGCGCCTCGTTCGCCGGCTCCGAGAAAGAGCGCACGGTTGGCGTCAGCAAAATCGAGCGCACCGACTACGAGGAATGCCTAGCCTGCCAATAGGCCGGGGTTCATGGCGAATTGGTGCAGTGCACAAGCGAAAGGCGGCCCGACGGGCCGCCTTTTTGCATTGTCAGGATTACGGGCTCGCGTTGCCGTGATTCAGGCTTTCCGTTAATCTCCGGTTGAGAAGGATGGTCAAAAAAGCGACATGCGGGAACGGAATTCTGACAATCCCGTTATGGGTTTGTAAATCAGGCAGAGCGACCCTGTGCCGGTCGTATCAGTAGCGAGCATGTAAGATGATCGTTGGTCTTGCAGGTAGCGTCGTCGTCATGTCCTGCCTCGGTTGCACGGGGCTCAACCATGATTCATCGGATATTATCCGCATCAATGTCGGGCCCGTCTCAGGCGGACAATCCTACAACCAGGTGAGCACCTACGATCCCGTTTTCAATGGGATCGCTGCTCCGGAGTTCCGACTTCCCCTGAAAGTCGGCAATGATTTCAGCCCCAGCAACTGGGCGCAGCCTGAAACCGCAGCGCGCTTCAAGGAGCTCGACCTGCGCACACCCCTGCCGGTGCGCAAGGAGCAGGGCGAGACCGTTTCAGCCGAGGTGGCGTTTGGCGCCTATGGCGCGCAGACCGGCCTGGGCCTTGATGTTCAGGTCGCCCCGCGCGCCCAGATCCAGCGCGATCGGGCGGGCAACAATGTCGCCAATTTCGGCGGTGAAGTCCGCTTCGGTCAGGGTCTCTCGAACCGCGACCAGCGCCACACCAACGCCAAGGCGCCGGCCTGGTATTTCTTCGTCGGCGCCGACAACCAGGCTTTGGTCTGGAACCTCGCCGACAAACAAAGTCTCGACGGCCTTGCCCTGCGCGATCAGGTGACGGTTGGCGACATGCAGGCTGGACTGGCGTGGTCCACGCGGTTTGGCGGCCAGATGTCGCTCGGGCTGATTCAGCGCAAGCTGAAGTTCAACGACATTACCGGCGACCATGACGTCAACACCCGCGAACAATTCGTGGCGTTCAGCTTCACGCTGAAGCGCTAGGGCGAGACCCGCTTCGGTCGGCCGAAATCAGGAGCGCCCTCTTTGGGGGCGCTCTTTTTGCGGTGCGCCAGGCATGGCGCGTGGCCCCGCAAGGGGCTGTTTGGTCGGGGTGGTATCCGGCCGATGACTTGGAGGTGAAAGTCCTCTGCGGGCCCTGGTGATGGGAACCGCTAGCCGAACAGCAAGGGCGTCGTCGCAAGGCGGGGTCTGAAGGAAGCTGCAAGCAAAGTGCCGGCCTGACGAACAGGAAGCGCATAGAGGCGTTCGCATCTGGGCGAGGGGGCCGTAAAACCCGAAGCCCAATATCACCCGGAAGGTGCGGCCGTAGATGCGACAGGTAGATGGCACGAAGGTCACGCGTCTTACCCTGGGAGGGCCGTCGTCCTGCCTTGTGCAACCAGCGTTGCAAGACGCTGGGATGGAGCGGCGGACGTCAGCAGAGGCCGTATTAGTCGGACCAACCGATGAAGGGCTGAACATGTAGTGCCGGATGGAGGCTGGTCTTTCGATGGTGACTGGAGACGCAGAAGGCGAAGCTGACACGCTTCGCGCCCGATCTGAGAGCAGCGGCCGGAAGCCGCCAGGGCAGGATCCGGGTGCGTCAAACACCACGGCAAGGCCAGACATATCCCAACGGAGGCGATGATGCGGTTGATGGACAACATCCTCAGCCGCGAGAACATGATGACGGCCTATCGCCGCGTGATGGCGAACAAGGGCGCGCCGGGCGTCGACAAGATGACCGTCGCGCAACTGCAGCCTTATCTCGCAGCGCACTGGCCGCGCATCAAAGAAGAGTTGCTGAACGATCGTTACAGACCAGCGCCGGTCCGCGGGGTGGAAATCCCAAAGCCCGGCGGAAAGGGGATGCGCTTACTCGGCATCCCAACGGTCCTGGACCGACTGATCCAGCAAGCGATCCACCAGGTCTTGATGCCGATCTTCGATCCGGGCTTCTCCACCTCCTCCTTCGGCTTCCGGCCGAAACGGAGCGCCCATGATGCAGTGCGGGCAGCGCAATCCTATGTCGCTGCCGGCAAACGCTTCGTGGTCGATCTCGACTTGGAGAAGTTCTTCGACCGCGTGAACCACGACGTGCTGATGGCTCGGGTGGCGCGCAAGGTTGAAGACAAGCAGGTGCTGCGGCTCATCCGCCGTTACCTGCAGGCCGGGTTGATGACGGGCGGGCTTGTGACGGCGCGAAGCGAAGGGACCCCGCAAGGGGGACCCCTCTCGCCCACGTTGTCCAACATCCTGCTCGACGACCTCGACAAGGAACTGGAACGGCGGGGCCACGCCTTCTGCCGGTACGCCGACGACTGCAATATCTATGTGCGGTCGCGGTCAGCCGGCGACAGGGTTATGGCCTCGATCACCCGCTTCCTCACCGAGCGTCTTCGGCTCACGGTCAACGTCGCCAAGAGCGCCGTCGACCGGCCGTGGAACCGCAGCTTCCTGGGCTACAGCATGACCAATCACCTGAAGCCGCGCCTCAGGGTGGCGGCCAAAAGCGCCGATCGGTTACGCGACAAACTCAGGGCCACGTTCCGAGAGGGACGTGGGCAAACCCTTGCACGCACTGTCCAAACACTCACCCCGATCGTGCGCGGCTGGACGACTTACTTCCGGCTGGCGCAGGTGAAGGGCCCGTTCGAGGAGCTGGACAGCTGGTTGCGGCGCAAACTGCGCTGCATCCTATGGCGACAATGGAAACGGCCGCGGACACGGCAGAAGAAACTGATGGCGCGGGGCCTCGACGCGCCTCGGGCATGGCACTCGGCCAGCAATGGTCGTGGGCCCTGGTGGAATGCCGGAGCCAGCCACATGCACGCAGCCTATCGAAAGGCCTTCTTCGACTCACTCGGGCTGGCGTCCTTCCTGGCACAGCATCATCGTCTTAATCGCGCTGCATGAACCGCCGTATACGGAACCGTACGTACGGTGGTGTGGGAGGGGGGCGCCGCGAGGCGCCCTCCTACCCGATCCGGCGCGCGAGCGGCGGATAACCGGGTCGAGGGGCTTGGTTGCGGCAGGCGTGACCGGGGCGGAAAAGCCGCTACAACAGCGCGCCGAAGCCACTTGAGCTGAAGCCCGCTGAGCCGAAGCCCCTTGAGCCGCAACCATTTGAGCCGGAGCGCGCCGCCTGTCGCCTGAACTTGCCATCATCATTGGCGGAGCGATCGTCGCGGGCTTCGTGCAGGGACTGTCGGGGTTCGCCTTTGCATTGGTGGCGCTCTCGATCTGGGCCTGGGCGGTCGAGCCGCAGGTGGCGGCGCCGTTGGCGGTGTTCGGCTCGCTGGTGGGTCAGCTTCTCGCGCTGCCGATGCTGTGGCGCGGCGTGAGCCTCAAACGGCTGGCGCCTTTCATCCTTGGCGGCGTCATCGGCGTCCCGCTCGGCGTCTTCCTGCTCGGGGTCATCAATCCCGCCGGCTTCAAGCTTGGCCTTGGAATTTTTCTTCTGGTCTACTGTCCCGCCATGCTGCTCGCGCCGGCGAGGCTGGCGCTTGTCTGGGGTGGAGCGTGGGCCGACGGGTTGGCGGGATGGATTGGCGGCGTCTGCGGGGGCATTGGCGGTCTTGCCGGCGGCATTCCGACCTTGTGGTGCACCCTGCGCGGTTGGGACAAGGACACCCAGCGTGGCGTGATGCAGGTATTCAACATCACCATGCATGTGACGACGCTGCTCAGCTACGCCGTGGTCGGCCATGTCTTCACGCCACGCGTGCTGGGCCTGTTCGCCGTCATCGCGCCGGCCCTGGCGGGCCCCGTCCTGCTGGGGACGCTGGTGTTCAAGCGGCTTGATCAGAAGGCCTTCCGCCGACTGGTGCTGGCGCTGCTGTTCGCCTCGGGCGTGGTGCTGACCAGCTCCAGCCTCGCTGCGCTGGCGCGCTGAGCCCAGACAAAAACACGCCAGACAGCCAGGCCCGGAACGATGAACGGCGGCCCATGGAGGCCGCCTTTCATCGTTCCGGACGGATTTTTTCAAGGCCTATTCGGCTGGCGCGAGCCCGGTCGCCGGGTTGTCGAGCTCTTCCTTGGCCAGCTTGCGTTCGACATCGCGGGGCGAGCCGGTGCGGCGGGCCATCAGAGCGTAGGCGGTAGGCACCAGGATCAGCGACACAAAGGTCGCCGTCGTGACGCCGAAGAAGATGACGACGCCGATCACCGAACGCGTCTCTGCGCCGGCGCCATGGCTGAAGATCAGGGGCAGGGCGCCGGCGATTGCGGTGAGGCTGGTCATCAAGATAGGCCGGAAGCGGGTCAACGCCGCTTCGCGCAGCGCGGCGTTGAACTCAACCCCCCGGTCGCGCAGCTGGTTCGCAAATTCGACGATCAAGATGCCGTTCTTGGCGGCGAGGCCCACCAGCATGATCAGGCCGATCTGCGAGTAAATGTTGAGCGTTTTGCCTGTGAGGTAGATGCCGAGCAGGCCGCCGCCGATGGTCGCCGGCACGCACAACATGATGACGAACGGGTGGATCCAGCTCTCGAACTGGGCCGCCAGCACCAGGAAGACGACAAGCAGGCCGAAGGCGAACACGAAGGTAATCGAGGATCCCGCGCGCCTGTAATCGAGCGACTGGCCCTTGTAGTCGATGATCGCTTCGGCAGGCAGCACCCTGCGGGCCGTCGCCTCCATCTTGTCGAGCGCTGTACCGATCGACGTGCCGGGTGTGAGGATGGCGCTGATGGTGATCGCGCGGATCCGGTTATAGCGGTTGAGGCGGCGGCTATCGGCCTGGGCGTCCACCCTGACGAGGTTGGACAGCGGGATCAGCTGCTGGGTGCGCGCCGAGCGGACATAGATGTTCTCGATGTCGCTTGGCGTGACCTGCTCGGCGCGGTCGCCTTCGAAGATTACATAGTGCTCGCGTCCGCTCTGCAGGAAGGTGCCGACGCGCAGACTTCCCATCATGATCTGCAGCGTCGTGCCGATATCGCCAACCGTGACGCCGAGGTCCGAAGCGCGATTGTAATCGACCGAGACGTTGTATTGCTGCTGGGTCTCTTTGTAGTCCCAGTCGATGTTGGCAATACCAGGATTGTCCTTGTTGATGGCGTCGAGAAAGGTGTCGCGCCACTGCCGGACCGTATCATAGGTCGGCCCGCCAATCACAAACTGGATCGGCTGACCGCTGCCGCGCCCGAAGGCGGCCTGCATCGTTGCAAACGCGCGCACGCCGGGCAGATCCTGGATGCGGCCGTTGATCTCGTTCATGATGGTGAAGCCATTGCGGCGCTTGCCCCAATCGCTCAGCAGAACCGAAATGTTGCCCGAGTTGAAGCCGCTGGAGCCGCCAAAGCCGTTGGGCGCACGCACCGAGATGCGCTCGATCTCGCCATTGCCGACCATCGGCATCAGGCGGGCTTCGATCTGGTCGACATACCTTTCCATGTAGGCGTAAGAGGCGCTTTCCGGACCGGTGATCGAGATCTGGAACTGGCCGCGATCTTCCTGGGGCGTGTATTCCGCTGGGATCTGCGTGTAGAGCCAATAGCTGCCGGCAATCAGCAGAAGCGATCCGATGGCGACCGCAATTGGCCGCTTCACCGTCGCGTCGAATGCCCGGCCATAGGTGTCGCGCAGCCAGCCAAAGAAGCGGTCCACATGATAGGCGAAGCCGTGCGTCTTCTTGTCGGCATGATCAGCACGCGGCTTCAGCAGCTTGGAGGCCAGCATCGGCGACAGCGTCAGCGCCACCAGCATGGAAAAAGCGATAGCCGCCGCGATGGCGATGGCGAACTCCGAGAACAATCGGCCCATCTGGCCCTGCATGAAGGTGATCGGCACGAACACGGCGATCAGCACCAGCGTGGTTGCGAGCACGGCAAAGCCGACCTGGCGTGTTCCGCGGTAGGCCGCGACGAGCGGCGTCTCGCCTTCTTCCTCGATGCGGCGGTGAATATTCTCGAGCACGACGATCGCGTCGTCGACCACGAGACCGATCGCCATCACCAGGGCGAGCAGGGTGAGCATGTTGATCGACAGGCCGAAGGCGTAAAGCACGCTGAAGGTTGCAATCAAGCAGATCGGCACCGTCACTGCCGGCACCACGGTTGCGCGCATGCTGCCAAGGAAGAGGAAGATCACGCCGATGACCAGCGCGATCGCGATGGCCAGCGTCTTCTCGACTTCATTGACGGATGCGGCGACGAAAACCGAGCTGTCCTGGGCGATGGCGAGGTGCATGTCGCTTGGCAGGGTTTTTGCGATCTCCTCGGTGCGCTTGCGCACCTCGGCGGCGACCTGGACGACGTTGGCGGTGGATTGTTTGACGATGCCAATCCCGAGCATCGGCGTGCCGTTGCCGCGGAAGGTGTTGCGATCCTCCTCCGCGCCGTACTCAACCCGGGCGACATCGCCGAGGTGGACGACGACGCCGTCGGCCGCGCCCTTGGCGACCACCATGTTGGCGAAGTCCGCCGGGGTCTGGAAGGCGCGGCTCAGGCGCGCAGTGAAGACGAGATCCTTGGACTGAAGGCTGCCTGCCGGCGTCTCGACGTTTTCAGTCAGCATGGCCCGCTGCAGATCCGAGGCGGTGAGGCCACGCGCCGCCATGGCGCGGCGGTTGAGCCAGACGCGCATGGCCGGCGTGCGCGCGCCGCCCTCGCCGACGCGCGCGACGCCGTCGATCGAGGAGAAGCGGTCTTCGAGATAACGTTGGGCGAAATCGGTGAGCTCGATCGGCGTGCGCTTGTCGCTGGCCAGCGACAGGAACATCACCGTCTCCTCGCTGGCGTCAGCCTTCTGCACGTCCGGCGGATCGGCGTTCTGCGGCAGACTGCGCAGGATGCCCGACACCCGGTCGCGCACGTCGTTGGCGGCGCTGTCGAGGTCGCGGGAGATGTCGAATTCGATCTGGATCGAGGAGATGCCATCCTGCGAGGTCGAGTTGATGTAGTTGATCCCGGCGATGCCGGCGATCCGGTCCTCGATCGGCTGGGTGATCCGGTTTTCGACGACGTTGGCGGACGCACCGCTATACGACGTCCGGATCGTCACGATCGGCGGATCGATGTTCGGATATTCGCGAAGCGGCAGACGGCTGGCGGACACCAGGCCAATGCCGATCAGGAGCAGACCCAAAACCGATGCCAGCACCGGCCGCTTGATCGACGTGTCCGAGAGGAACATGTGACTACTGCCTCAGGTCGACGTTGCCGGAAGGTCCTTCACCTACCGCCACACGCGCGTCACCCGACTTTACCCGAGCGGCCGGCCGGTCCGGGCTCTGCACCTTCACGGGTCCGTTCGGCCGCACCTTGAGCACGCCATCGGTGATGACGAGGTCGCCGGAGTGGAGGCCGTTGGTAACCTCGACGGTTCCGCGCTCACGGATGCCGACGGTTACCGGCGTCTTCACCGCGACCGCGGGCTGCCGGGTCTGGTCGACAAGATAGACGAAGTTATCGGAGCCTTCGGCGACCAGAGAAATCTCCGGGACCGACAGTCCAGGATGCGATTTCGGGCTGAGGTCGACGGTCATGAACATGCCGCCGCGCATCAGGCCTTCCTTGTTGGGCAGGGTGGCGCGCACCTTCACGGCGCGGGTCACGGGATCGATGGCGTTATCGATCGAGGTCAGCGTGCCTTCGAAGACCCGATCAGGCACGTCGGCCGTGCGCGCTTCGATCTTCACGCCGATCTTGAGTTCGCTGATGTGGATCGAGGGCACGCCGAATTCGAGGCGCATCTCGCTGTCGTCGACCAGCGTCGCGACCTGCTGGCCGAGCTGGACATAAGCCCCGAGACTGACGCGCCGGAAGCCGAGCACGCCATTGAACGGCGCGAGGAGGACGTGGTCGCGCACCCGGGCCTCAAGCGAACGGACATTGGCCGAAGCGCTTTCGGCGGCGGCTTTGGATTTGTCGAGATCGGCCTGGGCGACGGCGTTACTGGATGCAAGACGCACATTGCGTGCAAAGGTGTTCTTGGCGTCGAGGGCGCCTGCCTGCGCCTGCTGGAGGAGGGCGTTCTCCTCGTCGCTCTGCATGGTCAGCAGGGTCGCGCCTTTGCGGACCCGCTGGCCGTCCTCGAAGAACACCCCGGTGACCCGATCGGCGGCGTTGACCGAGAGCGCCACCTGCTCTTTCGGGGCGAGCGTGCCGAGGGCTTCGATCCGGCTGGAAAATTCGCGTTGTTCGACCGGGACGGCGACGACGCCCATCGCACGCGCCGGACCGCGACCGCCGGGGCCGCCCGAACCGCCGCCCGGACCGCCAGGACCGGATATTTGACCGCCTGGCCCGCCCGGCGTTGCCGGAGCGCCAGCCGTAGCCGACTTGCTCGCTCCATCCGGCTTGTGGAGGGCCATGAACGCAGCGCCGCCACCCAGGACGACAACAGCGGCGACGGCGGCCACAGCAACAAGTTTCGGCTTGGCAAGCGCCATGAAAAGCAACTCCGGTCTCAGATTACACGCCGCCAGCGTCCACGACCATGCTCAGGGCCGCCCGGCAAGCGGTTATTCAAACGCCACGCATCCCCGTGATCCGTTGCGTGAGCGACAACACGAAACCGCGACAAACCCATGACCGCCCCGAACAGGCGCATCCCCCAACGTCCATGGTGCGTTTTCGTCTTGGCCTCTCTCGGGGACCAGATCGGACTTAGCTTGAAAAACGGTCAACGCTTCGACGCCAACCGCCTTGATATCCCGGTTCAATTCGCTGTGAAGCCGCCAAACCGGTCGCCCCATATCCCTGCTGCGCGGTCGGCCGCCCGCGGCCAAGCCTGTGGCGCAATTGCCGCAGGGCGAGGTCCAGCTTGGCCTTCCGCATGCGTTGGCGATTGACAGACAATGGGCGCCGGGAGACGTCGCGTCGCACGGGCGTCTGGCGTCATTTCGATTCATCCGCCCACAATGCGAGAGGACCGCCCATGATCTGGCGCCGCCCGGCTTCCACGCGGGCGCTCCTCCTGGCCTCCACGGCCGTGGTCTTCGGAACACCCCCGGTGTGGGCGCAACAGACGCCGCATGCGGATGAACCCTCCCATGATGTGATTGTCGTGGTCGGCTCGCAGATCCTTGGCTCAAGAGCGGTCGATGCGCTTCCGGTCATCGTGGTTGGGCGCGATGAGATCGACGCCATCGCGCCGTCCTCCGGCGATGACTTGTTCCGGTCGATTCCCCAGCTGGGCGATGTCGGGTTCAACACCTCGCGAACCATCGGCGCGGTGAATGACGCCCGGGGCGACACCGCTTCGATCAACCTGCGGGCGCTGGGGACCGGCAATACGCTGGTCCTGCTGAACGGCCGGCGGATGGTCAATCACCCGGGAACCCAGGCTGAGAACCTGGTCCCCGTCGTCACCGTCAACGCCAACGCCATCCCGGTGATGGGCCTCGATCGGATCGAGGTTCTGCTCGACGGCGCATCGGCGATCTACGGAGCGGATGCGGTGGCCGGCGTGGTCAACACCGTGCTCAAGAAGGATTTCTCGGGCCTGATCACCGACCTGACTTATGGCCAGGAAGAGGGCGTCGATGCGCCGGAGCTCTCGGCCTCGTTCGAATGGGGGATCAATTCCGACGAAGGGGCGACCAACCTGTCGATAACCGGCTCGTACTTTGGGCGCGATCCAATCTTCGCCAGCGAACGCAGCTTTACCTCCACGTCCGACCTGCGCCAGCTGCTAGCGCCCGACTGGGCAGGCCAATCGCAGTTCGACAATACCGCGACCACCTCGCCCTGGGGCGGTTTCGACCGGGTCTCGGCGGGGAACATCACCGTCAACGGTGTCGCCGTGACCAACGCGGCAGGACAGTTTCACCTCCAGCCCAGCACGCTGACCGGCTGTCTCGCACCGCTTTCGGCCAGCCTTTGCCTCGCCAGCACCTCAACCCGGCCAGCGGCGCTGAAGTACGACGTCGACGAAGGCGTTTCGGTGCAGAACGGCATCGACCGGTTCAACCTGTTCGCCTTCTTCAACCACAAGTTCGGAGAGCATCTCGCATTCTTCGGTGAGGCCGGCGGCTACCTCGCCGATTCGCTGTCGTTTCGAGAAACCGCACCGCTGCTGTCGGCGGCGCCGATCGCCATCCCGAAGACCAATTACTGGAACCCGTTCGGGCCAGCGGGCTCGCCCAATCGCGTCGCGATCACCAATGCTCCGGTCGGCGGTCTCGACATCCAGCTGGTCGGCTATCGCCCGGTCGACGTCGGTCCGCGCAGAATCGAGGTCGAGAACCTGTCGACGCGGCTGCTCGCCGGTCTGCGCGGCGAGTTTGATGGCTATGACTGGGAGAGCGCCCTTCTATATACTGACGCTGACACCGAAGACGTCACCCGCAACGCGGTTTCCAATACGGCGTTCCAGCAACAGCTCGCGCTGTCGACACCGGATGCCTACAACCCGTTCAATGGCGGTTCGCTGAGCGACGTTCAGCACGGCGACGCGACACCCAGCTCACTAGCTGCGCTCGACGCCATTCGCATCAGCGTCTACCGCCGCAGCAAGACCAGTCTCGCCTCATGGGACTTCAAGGTCTCGCGGCCCGACCTTCTGAAGATCTGGTCAGGGGATGTCGGCGTCGCAGCTGGCGTCGAATTTCGCCGCGAAACCTATGCCGACAATCGCGATCCCCGGCTTGATGGCACGATCTCGTTCCTCGATCCGATCACCGGCGTCACCTCCAGCGATGTGATGGGGACCAGCCCGACCAACGACACCAAGGGCGCGCGCAATGTCGCCTCCGTCTTTGCGGAGTTCGCCGTGCCGCTGGTCTCACCGACGATGCAGGTGCCCCTGGTGCAGAATCTCGACCTGCAGCTCGCCGCCCGCTACGAGAGCTTCGATCGCTTTGGCGACGTCACTAAACCCAAATTGGCTCTGTCCTGGCGGCCGTTCGACTTCCTGATGTTCCGCTCCGCCTGGAGCCAAGGCTTCCGCGCGCCCAACCTGCAGCAACTTTACGAAACCGGCCTGCAACGCTCGAACACCCGAACCGACTGGGTGCGCTGCGAGGCCGATGTCC
Organism: Alphaproteobacteria bacterium; assembly: GCA_031394145.1. GTDB lineage: Bacteria > Pseudomonadota > Alphaproteobacteria > Caulobacterales > Hyphomonadaceae > UBA7672. The sequence goes on from JANMWT010000560.1 coordinate 17,301, forward strand.
GGGCCGCGCGCTATGCGTCCTTCACTGCCGCTGCGTGCACCAGCGGCCACGCCTTGTCGGTGACGAGCCTGCGCGCCGGAAGCCTTTCGCTGAAGCCTGAGACATCTGAAAATGCAACTGCCGGACTGGTATTCGAAAGCAGCTTCATACCGCGCCGGTATGGCAAGATCACCGTCACCGCCGACTGGTGGCGGATCAAGGAGAGAGATGTTGTCGGCATCTTCGGCGACGACAACCAGATAACCTATGATTACATGTTGCGGACGACTGGCTCGTCCAACCCCGCTGTCCACCGCGCCGCGCCGACAGCGCAGGACGTCCTCGACTTCCAGGGCACGGGCCTCGCTCCGGCAGGTTCGATCCTCTCGGTCGATGACAACTACCTCAACCTCTTCCCGCGCGACGTCGGCGGGCTGGATCTAAGTTTTTATTACGACCTCGCAGGCACGCAGCTGGGCGATTTCAATTTCCGCATCAACGGCGCCCGTCTGTCAAAATTCTTCCAAGATCCCTCGCCCGAAGCGCAGGCCATTCTCGGCGCCCGGGCGGCCGGCGCGATCTCATCCGTGATTACGGTGCCGGGCGCAGCCAGCCAGATCCGACAGTTCGGCCGCCCTGAATGGCGCTGGTCGTCCTCGCTCACCTGGCGCAAGGGGCCGTGGGGAGCGGGCTGGTTTGCTTCCTACGTCGGCAGCGTCGAGGACAACACCATCATTCGCGCGAGCGACAACGCCGTGTGGCAAATCGACTCCTACCTCACCCAGAACCTCTATGTTCAGTACACGCTGGGCAATGAGACGGACCGGCCGCTGCGTTTCCGCGTCGGCGTTCGCAATCTCACCGATGAAAAGCCGCCATTGGCGGACACCAATTTTGGCTATCTCGGCGACCTCGAGGAACCGGCAGGACGTTTCTTCTATGGCAGCATTCGCAAGACCTTCTGATCTCGGCCTCAACGACCTGAGGCTGTCTCGCCCGCCGGTCGCGGCCGCCATGCTCGCTGCCTTGGCGGGATGCGCGATGGCGCCCCAGGCGGTGCATGAGGTCCAGGGGCTGCTCTGTGCGGGGCAGGGGGTCAGCGTCGATATCGCCTTTGCGGGGGCTGGCCGCCATCACTGCGTGATCGCCCCAGACGGCGGCGTGGTGGTTTCGGTGGATCACGAACCGGCGGTGGTCGAGGGCATCAACCCCAGTCCCTGGTTCGCGCTGCGACTGACATCCGATGCGGCCGGTCCACGCACGGTAACGCTCGACTATACCGACTATGAACACCGCTATCCCCCTTATCTCAGCAGCGACGGCGAGACGTGGGCGATGGTTGCCCCTGATCGCGTCGCCCTTAACCCGAAGAAGTCCCGCGCAACCCTGCACCTTGATCTGCCAAAGGGGCCCGTCTTCCTCGCTGGCCAGCCGATGTCGACGTCGAGCCAAGCGCTCGCTTGGACGCGTCGCTTCTTGAAAGATCGCGGCTTCAGCGAGATGCGTTATGGCGCGTCGCTGCAGGGCCGGCCGCTGGTCGGCTTCGTCGGCGGCGGCCAGGCAGGCCTCGACACCATCGTTGCGCTTACGCGCCAGCATCCGCCCGAGACGACCGGTGAAGAGGCGTTCCGCGGCTTTCTCGATCGCTTGTTTGGCCGCGACGACGATAGGGCGAAAGCATTTCGCGCGGCGCACCGAATTGTCCTGGCGCCGATGCCCAATCCGGACGGCGTTGATGCTGGCAACTGGCGGCTAAATGGCGGCGGCGTCGATCTCAATCGCGACTGGGGCCCGTTCACTCAACCCGAAACGAGAGCGCTGTCCTCGTGGATTCTCGACCAGTCGAAAGGCCGGCGCGTCGTCTCGATGATCGATTTCCATTCCACCTTCAAGACGACGATCTACGCCCCGCCGCTCGACGCCGCGTCCCCGACGATCGGCTTCCTCCCGGTGCTCGAACAGCACTTCAGGGATGAGCTGAAAGAAGCCCCCGAGTGGAGTTATGGCCACAACGTCAATGGCGGCACGTCGAAAGGCTGGGCGCTCGAGGCGTTGCACGCGCCCGGCGTCACGGTCGAACTCTGGGACCAGATCCCGACGGCGGATGCACGCGCCTTGGGCGCGGCGACAGCCGACGCGATGATCGACTATTTCTCGAACTGAACCGCGGATGCGCAAAGAAAACGCCCCGGCTTGCGGCCGAGGCGTTCGTTTGTGTCGTGCGAAGCGACCGCTAGTTCTTGATCGCCGCTGGCTCGGCCTTTGGTGCGCCCGCGGGCGCCGCGGTCGGCTTGGCCACGGGCTTCACGCCCTTGGCCGGAGCCGCGGCCGCCTTCATCGCCGCCTCGGCCGCATCCCGATCAGCCTTGCGATTGCCGGCGAGAATATGCGGCAGTGCGTAGTTGCCTTCGTGACAGGCGTATTCGTAGAGCGGCCCCGGCGTCGCGTTCATTGCGATCTGCGCCTTGATCGGGGCGGTAAAGATTTTCGGTTCGTTGATTTCGAACGTGTACTCGACCTGACGATCGTTCACGCGCCGGAAGCGCTCGACCAGCTTGCCGCTGGAGGGCATGCCGCGGAAGCCCTGGCCGGGGCGGAAGTTGGTGGTCTCGACCACCAGCGTGTCGCCTTCATACCAGCCCACCGCATCGCCCATCCATTGCTTGATGTCGGAAGGCCGCCCGTGGACGTCCTTGTCCCTGCCGGGCACGATGTGAACGATGCGTGCATCGTGAACCATTTCGGTGAGGATCACCACGTCGGTGGGCGTCTGCACGATCTGGTAGGTGTTGTTGTAGAGCAACGGCATCATTGGCGGTCCCGAGGACGAACCGAAATCCTTGAGGCAGCGTTCAGCCAGCGTCATCGATTCCGGATTGTCGCCGCGCGCCAGGCCAGGTCCTCCGCGTGGCGCGCCGCCGCGCGCTGCTGCCTGCGCCTCGGGCGTCAACGCCGGCAGCTGTCCGTTCTTCGGTTCGACGAGGAATGACGTCCGATACTCGCCATTGATGTTCATGGCGTGGCTGCCGGGGTCGATCCAGAATGAATTGTAGCCGCAATTGGCGCCAGTGAAGCCCCGACCGCAGCTGGCCGGCAGGTCTTCCGTCTTGAGATTGGGGTCGGAGGCCTTTTGCCCGTCTGCGACGGCTTTTGCTTCCTCGCCTTCGGATTTGCGGACCTCCTCGGGCGTCAGCACCAGACGGTCGCCGAACTCCTTTGGACGCGCCAGCGTCGTGATCGTGGCGTTGGTCCACAGACCCTGGAGATCGGGCGCGCCCCAGGTCGTCAACGGCGCCTTGTAATTGTCGACGTGGACAATCGTCGCCTTGCCGACGTCCGCTTGCTTGGAGCCGGCGATGGTCTGCGCGCCGGCCAGCGGCGCCAGAGCAGCAGCCAGAGCCGCCGACAGAGCGACAGCGGAAATCGCGCCGAACATCCTCAACATAGTATTTCTCCTTGCGTCGGCCTCCGCAGCCGACTCTCGAAACCCCGACGTCTTTCGCAGAGTTTCCGCTTTGCCGGCCGCAACGTAAAGCTCCGGTATGCCGGATGCGCACGGCTGACGCTCTCGTGATCCGGCTAAGCGGGCGCACGAAAGCAGGCCCTCCAAAATCCCGGCTGGTCAGCCGGCTTCCGGACCTCTCATGCGGCGGCTTCGGGCTTGGTTTCGGACTTGGCTTCGGCCGGTCGCCGGATCATCACCGAGACCGCGATGAAGCCTGCAACTAGATAGCCGACATACCACCAGATTGCCGGTCCGGTGTTGATCACCAGCAACTTCTGGGTCGATAGCGCGACCAGCGTGATCGCCGCGACCATGACATCGAGCATAGTGTATTTGTGCGTGAACTCGGCCAGCTTCAGCGCGGTCTTGGGATGCGCGTTGATGATGATCAGGATCAGCAAGCCAATCGTCTTCAGCACGGGGTAGGCGATTGAAAAGGCGATGATCGCGGTTGCCGAAAACTTGTCGCCCGAATTGTAGAGCAGCTGCGAACTCTGCCAGGCAGTATAGCCCTTGGGAGCGGTGAGGTCGGCAAAGTTCTTCTTCGCCGCGTCGGTTTTCAACACCAGACCGTTGATCAGTCCCTCGAAGCCCTTGACCTGCTTGTCGTAGGCTTCGGGCGAGACGTCCGGTGCGGGCGCCGGAGCGGCCGCAGGCGCAGCAGGGCTCGAGGCGTCCACCGGTGTTGTCGAAGCAGCAGCCGGTTTGGGTTGCTTGCTCTCGACGAAGGCCTGCATCGGATAAACCACCTTGATGATTTCATGCAGGCTGACCATGCGCGAGATCACGATCGGTTGGGTGAGTGCAAAATAGAGGCACACGCCGCTGGCGATCACCAGAATGGCTGCGATCAGTCGCCCCATGCATTTCCCCCGTTTTCAGGTCCGGCCCGAAACGGGTCCGGTGGTTTGAAGCGGAGTGGTTGCCGCTTTTTGAGGCAAGTCAAGGAAGGCCGCCGGGCAAGACAGAAAGAAGGTCCGGCGCGCAGTCTGTCGCGGCCGGGCCTTCCCTAACGGCTTACATTACTTGCCGCCGAGCTGGGCGACGATGAAGTCCTCGGCTTTCTTGACGCCATTCTCGGCCGGCCAGTGAGTCGTGCCGGCGACGGTTTCGCGTTTCGACGTGTAACCAGCCTTTTTCACGGCGTCCTCGAACGCGGCGATGCGTTCTTCCTTGACCAACGGGTCGCCGTCATTGCGAACGATCAGGATGTTGGTCGCCATGTCGGTCGAGACCTTGTCGCACGAGGATTCGAGAACCCCCGCCAGCGAGACCACGGCCTTGAGGTTCGGCTTCGAGCAGATGGCGGCGTCAAGCGCAATGCCGCCGCCCTGGCTGAAGCCGACGGCGACGATGTGGTCCGGTTTGAGCTTCCAGGTTGTCTCGGCGGTTTTGACAAGGCCAGTCGCAAGATCTTTCGCGGCGGCCTTGGAGGCGGCATTCTCGCCTTGCATGTCGTACCAGGAGAAGCCAGCGCGCGCGACGTTGGGTGCATTGTCGAGGATGAAGACGGCGTCAGGCAGGCGCTTGGCCAGATCGTCGGCGACGATCTTCATGTCGACGCCCCGCTGGGTGTAGCCATGAAACATCAGCACCGCCTGCTTGGGCGCCTTGCCTGAGGCGGGATCGATCCCTTCATGACCGATGCTCTTTACGGTCTGGGCGGACGCGGCGCCGGCCATCAGGCTGATTGTGGCGGCCACGAGGGCCAGCTTTACGGCAAGGTGTTTCATGTCTCTCTCCCTGGATGCGCGCTTGTGCGCGACGTGGCGGGAAACCTATTGGCGCGGGCGGCAGAGGCAAGGGCTGCGCGCAGCCTGGGAGACGCTGGGCATCAAAGGATCGTGATAGATCCCAGTCATTGCAAGCGATGGCGGGCGCCGCATTCGGGCGTGCTCGCACATGGATCGGGCTCCGCTCCGTACCGCCCGCGAACTTGGACGCAGTCCATGACGGCTCGGTCACGCCCTGCCTAGGGCCTCGCGGACAACCGCTTCGATCTTGAAGCCGTCCAGGTCGAAGGCGAAACAGCCATAGAAGCCGGCGGTATATTGCGGCCGTTCGCCCGGCGGGCCCGCATCCTTGCCGCCATGCTTCAGCGCGGTTGCGTGGAACGCCTGCACTTCAGCACGATCCTTTGCGCGGAAACTGATGTGGAGGCCGACGCCGCTTGTCGCCGCACCCGGCTCGCGCGCCAGGATCCAGAAGATGGGCGGATACGTATCGTCCGGTCCCCAGCCGATCGCACCGAACCGCTGCTTGCGACGGACAAGGCCCAGCGTTCCGAGCACGGCGTCATAGAACCGCGGCCGCAGGGAAGTCGGAAACCAGGACCGAGACGTGGTCGATGAAGGCGGCCATGTCTCGTCCTCGCTCCCTAGGCTACCAGCCGCAGCTCTGACCCTTGTTCTGCTCTTTCAGATAGACCATCAGCGGTGCGAAATAATCGACCATCGCCGTACCGTCGATCTCACGTGTGCCGGTGAAGGCTTCGAGCGCATCAGGCCATGGCTTGCTCGCGCCCATCTCAAGCATCTTGCCGAACTTCGCGCCGACTTTCTGATTGCCGTAGATCGAACAGCGGTGCAGCGGGCCTTTCCATCCGGCCTGCTCGCAGGCTGCTTTCTGGAACTGGAACTGCAGCACGTAGGAGAGGAAGTAACGGAGGTAAGGCGTGTTGCCGGCGATGTGGAATTTTGCTCCGGGATCGAAGGCGTCGGCCGGGCGCGGGCCGGGAGGCGCGATGCCTTGATACTGTTTCGCCAGCGCCCACCAGGCGCTGTTGTACTGAGCCGGCTTTGTCTCGCCGCGGAATACCTGCCAGCGCCACTTGTCGACCATCAAGCCGAAGGGGAGGAAGGCGACCTTCTCCATCGCGCGATCGAGCAACAGGCCGGTGTCGGCCTCGGGGCCGGGAACCTTGCTGATGAAGCCGAGTTGCTTGAGATATTCCGGCGTCACCGAGAGGGCGATGAAATCCCCGATCGCCTCGTGGAAACCGTCATTCGCGCCGTCGCGGAACAGGATGTCCTGCTTGTTGTAGGCGCGCTGGTAGAAGTTGTGGCCGAGTTCGTGGTGGACCGTCTGGAAGTCCTCGGCGTTGATCTGCGTGCACATCTTCACCCGCAGGTCGTCGACATTGTCGAGATCCCAGGCCGAGGCGTGGCAGACGACTTCCCGATCCTGCGGCCGCTTGATCAACGAGCGCTCCCAGAAGGTCGGGGGCAGGGGTGCAAAGCCAAGTGAGGTGTAGAAGGCTTCGCCGGTTTTCACCATCTTCACCTCGTCGAACTTCTTCGCCTTGAGGATCGAGGTGAGATCATAGCCCGGGTTCGACGTCTTTGGCGCGACCAGCGGATAGATGTTGCTCCAGTCCTGCGCCCACATATTGCCAAGCAAGTCGGCGCGGATCGGGCCGGTCTTGGGCTGAACGGCGTCGCCGTACTTTTCGTTGAGCTTGGTGCGCGTGTAGCAGTGGAGTTCGTCGTAGAGCGGTTTCACTTGGCCCCACAGCCGCTCAACCGTCTTCTCCATGTCGGCTGACGGCATGTCATAGCCTGCGAGCCACATGTCGGCGACGTCCTTGAAGCCGAGTTCCTGGGCGCCCTTGTTGCCGATCTCGACCATGCGGGCATAGTCCTTCGCCATCGGCGGCGAGACGGTGCGCCAGCCTTCCCAGGTCTGCTGCAATTTCTTCGGGTCGCGCGATGCGCCGAGGATGTTGGAGAGCTGTTCCAGATTGAGCGGTTTTCCGTCGATCGAGAACTTGCCCGCACCATAGGTGCTCTGCATTCGCGTGGTGATCGTCGCCAGTTCGTCCGCCGTCGCCTTGTCGCCGCCGGGCGAGGGCATGACGACGCCGGTCCGCAGCTTCATGATCTTGCGTTGTTGATCCTGGGACAGCTGGAGGCCTTTGAATCTCTCGGTCTCCTCGGCGAACTTGACGCCGAGCTGGGTGGTCTCCGAGGAGGCCCGGGAATTGAGCCAGTCGGTGTCGTAGGTGATGAAGTTGTCATTCACCCAGCTGGTGCGGGAGGAATACTCGTAGATGTCGTTGATCTGCTTTTCAGCGTCGGCGAGGAACTTTGTCGCGTCGGCCGGTGTTGCGGCGGTGGACGTCTTGGCCGCTTCGCCGCTGCATCCAGCAAGCATCAGCGCGCAGACGGCAGCGCCTGAGAGCAGGAAATTCCTCATCATTCGTCCCCAAGTGAAACGTTTGCGCTTTTTTGCGCGGGCGCCAAACACTAGTCGACGCGCCGAAGCGGTCAACCGGGTGGATTTGTGCTCAGGGCCGTCCAAAACGCAGGGCGCTCCAGAAGCCGAGCTTCGGGAGCGCCCGCGCATCGGAAAAACCGATGAAGGCTAGTTGATTTTTTTCTTCGCGCCTTCGGCCGTGTTGGCGGCCGTGGCCAACGGCGTCGGCTTGGTCGGATCTCCACCCAGCGCCTGGTGGAGAACGACCCATTGTTCGAGGGTCGAGCGTTTGTTGGCGATCAGCTGGCTCTCGGCGGAATCGGCGCGGTCGCGCACGGTGATCAGGTCAAGCAGCGACTGGCTGCCTTCATTGTACCGCAGCTCGCCGAGTCGCAGCGATTCCTTCGCCGCGTCGGAGGCCGTCTGCAGCGACTTGTCCCGCGACTGCAGCGTGTTGAGCGAGTCGATCGCGCTGACGACGTTGCCATAGGCGTCGATCACCGTCGCGCCATAGCGCTCGAGCGCCGCGCGTTGGGTTGAGTCAGCCTGTTCGATGCGGCCCGCGATCGCGCCGCCATCGAAGATGGTCTGCGCCAACGTCGCGCCGAGGGAAAAGGCGAGGCCGTTGAAATCGAACAAATTCTTGGTCGTGTTGATGGCAGTGTTGGTGAGCCCCAGGCCGAGGTTGGCGTTGAGCTGCGGCCACGGCGCCAGATGGGTGATGCGCGTCTGGCCGAAGGTTTGGATGAGATTGTATTCAGCGGCGACCACATCGGGGCGGGCGCGAATGGTCAGTTCCGGAAGGCCGAGCGCCGGGGCCGGAGGGGTGGCGGGAAGGTCGGCGGCAACCGTCGCCTTCTGCTGCGGGAAGCGGCCCAGCGCCGATTCCAGGGCGCGGATCGCCGAGCGCACCGAAGCTTCCTGGGCGATGATCGACGCCTCGCTCGAGGCGAGGGTGGACTGACCGAGCACCAGCTCGTCGCGGGCGACAGCGCCGGCGTCGAAACGGGTCTGGGTGATACGGAAGGTGTCCTGGGCGCGCGCCAGGGTGCGGCGCGACAGATCGAGCTGCTGACGCTGTTCGATCACCGCGAAGTATGCGCGGGCGACAGTTGCAGCGAGCTGGCGGCGCGCCAGTTCATAGGTCGCCTCGGTGGAGCGCAGGCCGGCAGTGGACGCGCGGACCGACGCGTCGAGCGAGCCCATGATGTCGACCGAGTAAGCGCCGGTGACGCCGAAGCTGTAGAGATCGGTGTCGTTGGAGCTATCGTTGGTCAGACGCGAGTTGGTCGCGCCGACGGAAGCGCGCAAGGACGGCCACAGGCCGGACTTGGTCTGCTGCAGCAGCGCGCGCGACTGAGAGACGTTCTCCATCGTCGCGCGGAGTGTGCGGTTGTTTTCCAGCGATTCCTGGATGTACGCCGACAACTGCTTGTCGCCGAACACCGAATAATCGGCGAGGACTGCGGTTGCATCGCCGGTCATCGGCGCCACGGTCCAGTCGGTCGGAATGCCGGCCCGCTCTTTTGTCATCGCCGCGAATGCGGGCTTGGCGATTGGCAGATGGCCGCATCCCGACGCCAGGATGGCGAGGACACTCACCGAGGTCGCGTGGAGCAGTGTTTTTCTATCAATCATGACGCAGGGCCTGAATTGGATCGAGTTGAGCGGCGCGACGGGCGGGGAAGAACCCGAAGACGAGACCGACGGTAGCAGCGGCGCCGAGCGCCGTGCCGATGATGATGGGACTAACCGACATTGGCCAGCCGCCGACCTTGGCGAACGCAAAGGAGCCAATCCAGCCGATGACCAGGCCGATGACGCCGCCCGTCGTGCACAGCGCCACCGCCTCGACCAGGAACTGGATGAGGATGTCGCCGCCGCGCGCGCCAATCGCCATGCGCAGCCCGATCTCGCGCGTGCGCTCGGTGACCGCCACCAGCATGATGTTCATGACGCCGACGCCGCCGACGATCAGCGTGACTGCCGCAGTGAAGGCAAGGAGCATGCTCATTGTGTTCGTCGTTGCTGCACGCTGTTTTATGATGTCCGCAAAGTTAATAACTGTGAAATTATCCGTTGCCCCCGCCTGGATGCGGCGTCGTTCCCGCATCAGCGTTGAGGTTTCATCCTGCGCCTGGGCGATATCGTAGCCGTCCCGGACGAGAAACTGGATGCGATTCACGTGTCGGGCGACCCAGCGATTGCCCCCGGTGACGCGGTTCCTGACCATCGTGACCGGGGCGACGATGGTATCGTCCCGGTCCTGGCCGCCGGCGACCTGACCCTTGGACTCCAGAACGCCAATAATCTCGACCGGCACGCTGTTGATGCGGATGCGCTGGCCAATCACCTCGGAGTTGCTTGAAGCGGCCGGAAACAGGTTCTTCGCCACCGTCGTGCCCAGCACGACCAAGGCCGAGCCGGACTGCGATTCCTGGGCGGTGAATTCGCGGCCGTCGCTGGCGTGCCAGTTATTGACCTTGAAGTAGTCGGCGTTGCCGCCCTGGATATTGGTCACCCAGTTGCCGGTCTCCGAGACGGTGGTGACGTTGCCGTTGAGCACCCCGGTTGCCGCTTCGACGAAGGGCAAGTCAGCGACGGCCGTGACGTCGGTTTCCGAGAAGGGTCGTGCGCCGCCCATGCCCATCTGCCGTCCGCCGCGCTGGATGCTGCCGGGCTGAAGCGTCAGCAGGTTGGTGCCGATGCTGGAAATCTGCGCATCGATCTGCGCCCGCGCCCCCTCGCCGATCGACATCATCACCATCACGGAAGCGACGCCGATGATGATGCCGAGCATCGTCAGAAGGCTGCGCATCGGGTTGGAGACCAGGGCCTCGACCGCTGAGGCCGTCGCAACGCCAAATCGCATGATCAGCCTCCCGTCGCTTTGGCGACCGAAAGGCCCCTGCGGCGCTGGTTGATGAGATCGCTTTCAACCTGTCCGTCGCGGAAGTGGATCTGGCGCGACGCGTAGTCGGCGACCTCCGCTTCGTGAGTGACGAGAATGACGGTTATGCCGTTGGCGTTGAGCTCGGTCAGGAGCTCCATGATTTCGGCCGTGGTTTTCGTATCGAGCGCGCCGGTGGGCTCGTCGGCCAGGATGATGCGCGGTCGGTTGACCAGCGCGCGGGCGATGGCCACGCGCTGCTGCTGACCGCCGGACAACTGCATCGGACGATGATCAAGTCGGTCGCCGAGCTTGACCATGGCAAGGCATTCCTTGGCGCGCGCATCGAGATCGCCGACGTCCCGGCGGGCATAGCGCAGCGGCAATTTGACGTTGGCGAGCGCATCCTGGCGGCCGAGCAGGTTGAACTGCTGGAAGACGAAGCCGAGCGTCTCGTTGCGCAGGTCGGCAAGGTCGTCGCGCGGCAGCTTCGAAAGTTCTTTGCCGTTGATCCACATCTCTCCGGCGGTCGGCCGGTCGAGCGCGCCGATGAGGTTCATCAGCGAAGACTTGCCCGAACCCGATGGCCCCATGATGGCGACAAACTCGCCGGCCTGGATGTCCAGCGACACGCCGCGCAGGGCGTGCACTTCTTGGTCCCCCATGACGTAGACCTTGGTCAGGTCCCGACAGGAGATGATCGCTCGATTTTCAGACATTACGGGTTCCAGTCGCCAGGCCGGGGGCTCGGTTCGGGGTCATCCGCCCCGCCGGCCGCCCAGGCCGCCTTGCGGAGCCGGGGCGAGTGGTGATTGGCCGGTCGGCGCCGGCGCCGCCGCCGACTTGGTCTTCTTCTCGCCAGCCGGGTGCGCCTTGGTGACGAACTTGTCGCCCTCCTTGGCCCCACGGATGATTTCGGCGTAGTTGCCGTCCGCGACGCCGAGCACCAGCATATGGCGCTCCAGCTTGCCTTTGTCATCGACCGTGTAGGCGGTTACGCGTTTTTGCGACTGGGCCTCGGCGCGCTTCTTGTTGAAGGCGTCATATTCCGTGGGCGAAAGATTCGCCTTCATCACCCGATCAGTGGCCTGCTGCATCTTGTTGCGCATGTCCTGCACGGCCTGCTGCTGCAGCATGCTGGGGGGCGGGCCGAAACCCCCGCCGCCGCCGCCGAGCGGCTGGTTCTGGCCCGGCGTTGGCGCCGGCATCGCGGCGCGAACCTTTTCTATCTCAGCCTGCATATCGCTCGAGATCTTCTTGCTGCGGGCTTCGTCGATGCCGATTTCCTTGAGCCATTCGCTCGACGGGTTGCCGCCAAAGCCGCGGCCGCCCGCGCCGCGCTGGCCACCGGGAGCGCCGCCTGGTCCACCGCCCGGGCCGCCCGGCTGTCCGCCGCCGAACGAGGCCGTCTGCGCCCCGCCTGCGCCGGGCGCGCCGCCAGCTCCGCCTTGGCCACCGGGGCGTCCGCCCTGACCTTGCGGACCGCCCATCGCTTCTTGCAGATCTTTCGGCAACTGGAAGCGTGTCGCGTCGTTGGCGATGCGCAACACATTGGTGGCGCGATCCGCGGTGATCTCGACATTCGCCGTCATGCCGGGCATCAGCTTGCCGGTCGAATTCTGCGCGCCGATGACGACGGTATAGGTCACCACGTTGGCCTGTTCAGTGCCGAGCACCCGGACTTGTTTGACCGCGCCCTGAAAGCGCTGGCCGGGGAAGGCGTCGACCGTAAAGCTCGCCGGGTCGCCTTCGTCGATGCCGCCGATGTCGCTTTCGACGACAGCCGCCTCGATCTGGATCTGGGACAAGTCCTGCGCGATGGTGAAGAACTTCGCGACCGTCATCGATGATTGCACGGTCTGGCCGATGTCGACGGCGCGCGCGATGATCACGCCGTCCATCGGCGAGCGGATCTGGGTCTTGTCCAGCTTCACCTGCGCATCCTCGAGGGAAGCCTTGGAGCGGAGAAGTCCGGCCCTCGCCGACTGCAGCGAAACCTTGTCGCTGGTCAACTGAACCTTGGCGAACTGGTAGTCGCGATCGGCCTGCTCCCAGACCTGCTGCGAGATCGCCTGCTGGTCATACAAGGCCTTCTGGCGCTTCCAGTTCTTTTCCGTGATGTCGAGCGAGACCGTCGAATGATCGATGTTGGCCAAGGCCGTGCTCACCGCGGCGTCGGACTGCGCCACCTGCGCCTTGGCCTGCTCGACGGCGGATTGGAACGATGACGGGTCAACCACCGCAAGAATCTCGTTCTTGGTGACCTTCGAATTGTAGTCGACGTTCAACTTTACGATCTTGCCCGACACTTCGGAACCGACATCGACCTTGTTCAACGGCTGCACGGCGCCGGAGGCGGATACGACGCGCGAGACATCGCCTTTCTCCACCGCGACGGTATCGAACGAATAGTCACCGCTCTTGCCGCCGACGCCGCTGGTGGCGGCGAACGCGATGCCGCCAACCACGATGATGGCGGCTCCGGCGATCCCGATGAGCAGTTTCTTGTTCATTTTCAGCCTTCCGATGCGACGGCGCAGCAGCGCTCAGCCGCCCTCCTATATGCCGAATTAAATGGTGAAAGGCTGCCATTCCGTCGTGGCCTCACGGAAATTTCAACCCTGTAACAGGGTGTCGCAGCCCCGCCGCACCGGCCCTTGCGGGCGGTCGGTCCAGGACAGGCAACCGGCGCGGGATGGCGCGCTCCGCGATAATCTGGCGCAGACAGCGCGGCCGGCAAGCCTGATTTGACGCATTGATGTGGCCTCGCATAATGGCGCCGGGCCGACGTGCGATGGTTGGCTGGAATTACAGGCGCCCGATGCTGGAGCTGAGATCCGTTTCCCGGTCGGCCGGCCGGGAGGTGGTCTTCCATCAGGCGAATCTGATATTTTCGCCGGATACCCCGACGGTTTTGCTCGGATTGTCGCCCGAAGGGAGAAAAGTGGCGCTTCGCGTCATCGCCGGCGCCGAGCGACCCGACGCTGGAAAAATCCTTGTCGATGGGCGCGAGCGCCAACGCGGGCGGGATAGCGGTGCGCGCTATACATGGATCAACCGTGCGGGGAGTGCGCCATCCGGCCGCAGCGTCGGCAAGACCCTCCGCGCCACCGCCGCGGGCAAGCTGGATGAGGATGAACTGGCGCAGCTCGCCGGCCGGGTCGGACTTGTCGGCCAGCTTGACGTCAGGACAAGAGACCTCGATCTGAACCAGCGTCTGCGCCTCGCCATCGGCTGCGCACTGGGGGCGCATCGTTCAGCGATCCTTCTCGAGGCGCCGTTTCAAGACCTCTCACTGCCGGCGCGCGCGGGTCTGCTGGGGGAGCTAGCGGGCATGCTGGCCGGCGCGGAGGCGATGATCATCCTCGCCGCGGCGACGCCGGATGAGGCGCTGGCGCTCGGCGGGCAAACCGTGATCCTGGTCCGGGGCAGGGTGGTGCAGGCGGGGCCAACCGCAGAGGTCTTCGGCCACCCCCGCGATCTGCGCGCAGCACTCGCCACAGCTTACCCCGTTCTCAATACGCTTGGCGTGACCCTTGCCGACGGAGTTTGCCGGCTCGCGGACGGATCAACCTTTTATGCACCCTCGGAGCTCGAGCTGCCCGCGACCGGCCGCTGTACGCTGGCTTTCCGCCCCGACGATCTTGGCTTTGAACGTCAGAATGATCACGCCGTTCGGTTTGCGGTGCGAACCGACGGCGAAGAGATGGTTGCAGGTCGACGTTTTTTGCGTGCGAAATTCGCCGATGCGATCTGGTTCGCACCGTATCCTGGCGTTGGCGCAGCGCCTGGCGTTGGCGCAGCGCCTGGCATGGTGCTCAGCGTTTTCGTCGATTTGGATCACGTTATGGCGTTCGACCAAGCCGGACTTGCTGTCGTCGCCAAGCCAAGCCGCCGCGGTTAGCCCGAGCGCGCCTTGCCGGTCGCAGCTTCCTTCCAGAAGGCGATCATCGCGTCCATCGGAAGCGGCCAGGCGATGTGATAGCCCTGCGCCGTGTCCGCTCCCATGGTCTGGAGGATCGCAAGGCTTTCGGCGCTCTCGACGCCCTCGGCGGTGATCGTCATGCCCAGGCTGTGGGCAAGATCGATGGTCGACTTGACCAGCAGCGCATCCGACGAACCGCGCGTGAGTGTCTGCACGAACATGCGGTCGATCTTCAGTTCCTGCGCCGGGATGCTCCGCAGATAAGAGAGCGAGGACAGGCCTGAGCCATAATCATCGATCGACAGTCCCACGCCCGCCGCGGACAGCTCCTTCATCACTTCGATTGCCAGCTGAGGATTGTCGATCACCGCCGTCTCGGTGATCTCGAAGCAGATCTTGGCATTGGCGCGGCGGATCTGGCGCAAGGCTCGGGTGGCGAAGTCTTCGCTGGCGATCAGTCGGCCTGAGATGTTGACCGAAAGCGGAATGTCGCAACCGTCTTCGCGCAACCTGCGCTGGTCGGCGATGGCGCGATCGAGCACCCAGTCGGTCAACGGGCGGATGTGGCCGGTTTCCTCCGCCATGCCGATGAAGGCGTCCGGCGGGATCATGCCGCGGTCTGGATGTTTCCAGCGCAGGAGTGATTCGGCGCTGGTGATCCTGCCCGAGCGGAGGTCGAGCTTGGGCTGGTGGGCAAGGAATAGTTCACCGCGGTCGAGACCGGCGATCATGCTGCTCATGAGTGACAAGGCGGCGGCAGGATCGCCATAGGCCGCCCGATCGAACTCGCCCACGCGCATCCGCCTGATCCGCGCTTGTCCGACTGCGACTTCGGCGCGCTCAAGGAGCGACAATTTGAGGTCCGCATCGTCGGCGTCGCAGGCAAGACCGACCGTGGCCAGCACGTCGATCCGGTCGGGTCCAAGGCGCACGGGTTGCGAAGCAGCCTCACCGATCAAGGCTGCGACGCGTTCCGCCGCAGTCTTCGAGTCGGCGTGGAAAACCACACCGATGGTGCCGGACGTCACGCGTCCGACAAAGACTTCGTTGAGCTGGTGCGAGACGCCGCCGGCAATCTCAGCGATCAGACGCGCTGACAGCGCATGCCCGATCGCGCTGCGTACCTGATGAAAGCGGTCGATCCCTACCGACACGCCGAAGATGCGCGACCGATCATGGTGCTGACGCATGACGGTCAGACGGTTCTCCAGAGCGATCCGGTTGGGTAGGCCGGTCTCGTTGTCGTGCTGGGCAAGATGAATGATGCGTTTTTCCCGCGCCGCGATCTCGGCCGACATCGCGTTGAAATTCGAAGCGAGCTCGGCGATCTCGTTGCGACCGGCGATCCGCACTTCGGCGAGATCGCCCCTGGCAAGCTGCGATGCCGCCCCGTGCAGGGCCGAGATCGGTCCGGTGACGCCGCGCGAGACAAACCAGCTGCCGATGATCAACGCGACAAGCCCGACGGCGCCGATCGCCATGATCGCGATCAGCATCGACCGGTATTTCGCCTGAATATCCTTGATCGAGTATTCGAGCAGGAGCGCCGCCGCGACGCCGGGGCTGAACGGCTTCAGCGTCTTGACGCCGGCGATCGAGTCGTTTTCTGGAATCTGGATGAAGTTTCGGTCTGATTCATGGAAGACCCGGCCGGCGAGATCTTCGCCCGTCACGCCGATCTGCTTGGGCGTGGCCTGGTCCATCGACGTCCACCGGCCCTTGTCGGCGCGAATGTAGAGATGCGCCTTGAGCGGGATCGCCGACAGTTTTTCGAGTTCACCGAGTTCACCGAGTTCGGCGTCGCCGAGGCGCTGGCCGAACACAACCCAGCCAATCAAGGTCGGCGCATTGATTGGCGCTGCAACCGACTGATAGGGCGCGCCCCGCAGCATGAGCACGCCGCTGCTTTCGGGGTCGCTGTTCAGCGCCGCCATCAAAGGGGCGTCGGCGAGGTGCGCCATGTTGTCGTCGAGACTGATGATGCGGCCATCAAGATCGACGATGAAGGCGCTGTTCAGGTTGAATCGCGACTGGATGTTCTCGAGCGCCGAGAGGATCGTGTCCTTGTCGGCGGTCGCCACGGCCTGTCGGAAGCCGAAGTCACGCGAAAGTACGCCGGCCGTCGAGGACAGTTGATCGGCGCGCAGTTTCCACAACCGATCGAACACGGCCGAGGACGCAGTCATCTCGGCTTTGACCGCGTCGCGCGAATTCTTCTCAACCGCGAGATAGACAGCGCCGGCGATGATCAGCAGCACAGCGCCAAATAGCGCCGCAAAAACCAGCGTCAGTTCGGTGCTCAGTTTCCGGAATTGCGGCCGATGAAAAGGAAGGCGCGGGAGCATGATCGCGCCAATCAGTGGCGATGCGCGCGGGGCGCCGCGACGTCGATGACGACGGACACGGTCGCGGCCGCATCCGGAGACAGCACCGCATCAACCGCGGCGCTCTGGTCCTTGCCCTTGGCGTAGGGGTGCCAGACCGACACCCTCACCTTGCCGTCTGGCGCGCCCTTGATCTCGGCGCGGCCCGAAGCATCGGTCTTGGCGACCCAGGGCGTGTCGACGACGCGCACGAAGGCGACCATTTCGTCATGAATGTTGCAACCCAGCGCCGCCGTACCGACGGCGCGGAAGGCAACCGAGCGCGTCTCGTCCTTGCCGTAGAGGTCGAGTTCGAACTTGTTGCCCTTCGAGAACGAATAGACGTGGTGGCGAAACTTATCGAAATTGGGGAAGGAGACGGTCGCGCCAACCGGCGTCACCAGCACAAATGGCATGAAGGTCTTGTCCTTCTGCGCGATCTCCTGTTTCCAGGCGAAGGCTGGCTTAGGAGCGCCAGGCGCGGCAGGCGCGCCAGGCGCGGCAGGCGCGGCAGGCAGGCTGACTACCGCGTCGGCCAGCGGAGCACCGTCCGCCTTCGTCACGGTGACGACGAGATCGCCTGCGAAAGCAGGACCAGCCAGCGCGGCAAACGCGGCAGAAATCACAAGGGCCCTGATCATCCCTTCGACTTAGCATGGCCGACTTACCGTCTCGTAAACCACAGTAATCAGAGGGGGTTCTTGGGCCGCGGCATTTCGCTTTGTTTAACCATGACGAAGGAAAACGGACAGGTTGGCGTCGTCCGGGTCGGGTTCGCAAGTGCTGGACATCGCCGTGCTGGACATCGCCGCATCTGAGGGGTTTGCGTCATGTCGAGCGTGCCGCGTCGCCTGTTGCTGCTTGCCGGCGCCGTGCTGGCGTTTGGCGGAGCCGCATCGGCCCAGGCGATCGAGACCGGCGGCAAGCTGCGCCTGACACGCGGCATTTCCACAATCGAGGGGCAGGGCGGCGGGGGGCTGACGCCGTGGGCGCTGATCACGGGCGAGGAGACCAACCGCGGCGTCGGCGCGACGGTGCACGTCACGGGCGTCGAGCTGCCGGATTACCGCTTCATCTCGTATGGCGCTGCGGTCGGGTTCTTTGATCGCTTCGAGGTGAGCTACACGCGCGAACAATTCGACACTGAGAATGTCGGCGCCGCGCTGGGTCTCGGCAAGGGGTTCACGTTTGACCAGGACGTCGTCTCGGCCAAGGTGCGGATTGCCGGGGATGCTGTCTACGATCAGGACAAATGGATACCGCAAATCGCCCTCGGCGCGATTTGGAAGCACAATGACAGAAGCGCCATTGTCCGAGCATTGGGGGCCCGCGACGACACCGGCTGGGAGACCTACGCTTCAGCCACCAAGTTGTTTCTTGGTGAGAGCCTTCTGGTCAACGGCTCACTTCGGTGGACAAACGCCAACCAGACCGGCCTGCTCGGCTTTGGCGGCAAGCTCAATGACGACCACGAACTCGAAGGCGAGGCGTCGGTCGGCTACCTGTTGACCCGCTCGATTGTCGTCGGCGGCGAATACCGGATGAAGCCGAACAACCTCGCCGTCGCCAAGGAAGACGACTGGGTCGATGTCTATGCCGCCTGGGCAATCTCGAAAAACCTTACCTTGACCGGCGCCTATGCCGACCTCGGCTCAATTGCCGCCTTTGGCGGACAGCGGGGGGTCTATCTGTCGTTGCAGACCGGGTTCTGATCGGAGCGCTTGTTCATGAAACGATACATCATCGTGCTGGCCCCAGCGATTGCCGGCCTGGTCTTTGGTACGGGTCTGGGCGCCATCGTGGTGAAGCCGGCGCAGGCCCAGTCCGCTCCCTCAAGCGAAGCGACCGTCAAGCCGCAGATGCCGGCCATTCCAGGTGAAGAGACAGTCGAGGTCTATGCCCAACGCAATGACAATGCCGGGGCGGCGCCGTTCACCGGCCCAGAGATGATGAAGGCCTTCCACGGGACGGAAGGCATCGACCGGATTGTCGATCGCCTGGTCGATCGCGTCAGGCTCGACACGCGCACCTCCGAAGTCTTCCATGCCGCCGACTTCGTGCGCCTGCGCCGGACCCTGAAGGAGCAGTTCTGCTACATCCTTGGCGGCGGCTGCGTGTATTCCGGCCGCGACATGGTCTCGGTGCACAAGGGGTATGGGGTCGCGACCGTCGAGTTCAACGCGCTGGTCGAGGATCTCCAGGACGCGATGACCGCGGAAGGCGTTGCGTTTGGCGCCCAGAACCGCTTGCTCGCCAAGCTCGCGCCGATGAAGCGCGTCGTGGTGGTGCGCTAGCTACTTGTGTGTGAGGTAAGGATCGGGGCCGCCCTCGGCGATCCAGCGATCGATGTGCGCCGTCAACACCGGCAGCGGGACGGAGCCGAGCTGGAGCACGACGTCGTGGAAATGGCGGATGTCAAACTTCGCCCCCAGCGCCTTCTCCGCCTTGGCTCGCGCCTCGAGGATGGCCATCTCGCCGAGATAATAGGACAGCGCCTGGCCAGGCCAGGAGATGTAGCGATCGACCTCAGTCTCGATCTCGTGCTCGGGCAGCGCGGTGTTGGCGGCGAGGTAGTCAATTGCCTGTTGCCGGGTCCAACCCTTGGCGTGAACGCCGGTGTCGATCACCAGCCGCGCGGCGCGCCAGGCCTGATAGCTCAGCATGCCGAAGCGATCATAGGGCGTCTCGTACATGCCCATCTCCTCGCCGAGAACCTCGCAGTAAAGCGCCCAGCCTTCGCCATAGGCTGAGATGTAATTGCTGCGCCGGAACTCCGGCACGGTCGGTTGTTCTTCAGCGAGCGGCATTTGAAACGCATGCCCTGGCGCGCTCTCGTGCAGCGTCAGCGCTGGCAGCGCATAGAGCGGCCGGCCGGACAGCTTGTAGGTGTTGACGAGATAATAGCCGTTGCCGCCGCGCGCCGACGTGTAGAAAGGGGCGACCGTTTCGGGAACCGGAATGATGGTGAAGCGCGCCCGGGGCAGGCGGCCAAACCAGATCGAGGCCTTGCCGTCGAACTTCTTGGCGATCCACGATGCGCGCATCAGCAACTCGTCCGGCGTCTTGGCGTAGAATTGCGGATCGGAGCGCAGATAGGCGAGGAAGGCCGAGAAATCGCCGGTGAAGCCGGTCTCCTTGATCACGCCATCCATGCGGGCGCGGATCTTCGCCATCTCGTCAAGACCGATCTGGTGGATCTGATCCGGCGTGAGATCGATGGTGGCAAATTCGCGGATCAATGACCGGTAGTACGCTTGGCCATCGGGCAGGCTCGTGGCGGCTAGCGTGCTGCGCGTCTTCGGCAGGTAATCATCACGGAAAAAGGTCAGGAGCCGGCGGTAGGCGGGAAAGACCGCGC
This sequence comes from Alphaproteobacteria bacterium, assembly GCA_031394145.1. Taxonomy (GTDB): domain Bacteria; phylum Pseudomonadota; class Alphaproteobacteria; order Caulobacterales; family Hyphomonadaceae; genus UBA7672. The sequence goes on from JANMWT010000560.1 coordinate 37,515, forward strand.
TCTCGATCGCCGACTTTGCGTCCGCCTGGATTGCAGCGCGGGTCGCCGCCGGCAGGTTGGCGGGCAGGATTTTGTACGGCGCATAGAAGCTCGACGCCTCCGCCGTCTTGTTTTCATAGACACCGGAGATCGACACGTCACGTCCGGCCAGCGTCAAACGCGGCGGCGTGAAGCCGCGCGCCAGCCCAAGGCGCATGTTGGCGATTTCATCGAAGAAGTATCGCGGCAGGTCGTTCAACCGCGCGACATAGGCGCGGGCGTCGCGCTCGTCCTTGAACGCCTTCGGAACCGAGTTGGCGACCGTCGACCAGAACATCGTGTCGGCGGTGACCGGCTTTTCGTATTCACGGAACTGGATGCGCGCCAGGCGCACCTCGATCTGTTGCCGGAAGATCGCCAAATTCATCGCGGCGTCCGTCGAAAGGGCCTTGGCATCCAGCCTGTCGAGCTTGGTGATCACGTCTGTCCAGTAGGCGAGACGCTCCGCCTGGCTTGCAGGATCGATACGCGGCCAGGTCGTGAGGCCAGCCTCGGACTCCTCGTCCGGGTCGACGTCCTCCGACGGGCCGAGACTTTTGCGCCACAACCATTCTGCGTCGTAGATCGCCCGGAGCTGGGCGTCAGCGCGGGGTTCAAGAGGCGTGGGCATGGCGGCGCATCCATAAAGCGCAACGATCAGCGTGAAGGCGGCGAGCGTGCGTCTCATGCCGGGTCAATTCCTGTCGAGCGAAGGGTCCTCTGAGTTTGACCCACTGACCGCCCATGGGCAACGTCAGGCAATCAAGATCGCGCCTAGGCGCGGCATTCGGGGGGACGGACATATGCACGCAATGCGGATTGCGGTCGTGGCCTCTATCGGCCTCGCGATGACGGGCTGCGCGACGATCATTCGCGGATCGAGCACGAATTTCGACGTCAGGACGGACCCGCCTGGCGCCACCGTCAGGCTTTCAATCGGCGAGGTGTGCCCGGCCAAGCCCTGTACCTTCAAGAAGGCGCGCAAGGAAGGTTTCGCGGTCACCGTGTCGAAGCCCGGTTATCGCGTTTCGACCACCGGGATTTCACACCGCTGGTCGAAGAGCGGTACGATGACGGGGATTGACGGTAACGCTATTCTCGGCGGCTGCATCCGGCAGCTCCTAATGACCCAGGATCGCGGCCGCGCCGTCCGCCAGCGCGTCGGCGACCGAGACGATTGACGCTACGCGTCCACTGGCCTGGCTGAGCAGGTCGTCGGCGTAAAAGCGCGCAAGCGCAATGGCTCGCTCACGCATCGGACCTTCTGATTCAGTGGCCGCACCCATCGCAAGGTAATAGCCGCCTGCGACATCGCCCGCGAGACGCAGGTAGGCGGTGGCGCCCGAAAGCCCGCGCGCGCGATTGGTCTTCATCGCATCGAGCATCCAGTGCGTCGCCGTCTCCAGCTCCAGGGTTGCGGCCTGCAGCCGGTCGGCGATCGCGACGAAGCGGGGATCGTTGGCGTTGCGCGCGACCCGGACCGTGTCCCGGATGTCGGCGATCAGCGCCGCCATTGCCGCACCATTGTTCATCGCCAGCTTGCGGCCGACAAGATCGATCGCCTGGATGCCGTTGGCGCCCTCGTAAATCGGCGTGATGCGCGCATCGACATAGAATTGCGCCGCGTCCGTCTCATTCATGAAACCCATGCCGCCATGGATCTGCACGCCGATATTGGTGACCTCGACGCAGCGATCCGTCGACCAGCCTTTGGCCAGCGGCGTCAGAAGGTCCTCGCGCGCCTTGGCCGCCTCGCGCGCCTCGCCGTCGGCCGCGTGTTCGGCGATGTCGGCTGCCGCGCCGCAGGCATAGCAGATGGCGCGCGCCGCCTGCACGGTTGCGGTCATCGTCGCAAGCTGACGCTGGATGTCGGGATGGCGAATGATCGCAGCGGGGCCTTCGAAGCCAGCCGCCTGGCCCTGGCGGCGCTCTTGGGCATAAGTCAGGGCCGCCTGACGCGACGCCTCGCCCACGGCGACGCCTTCGAGGCCAACATTGAGCCTGGCGGAGTTCATCATCGTGAACATCGCCTCGAGGCCGCGATTGGGCGCGCCGACCAGCCAGGCCTTGGCTCCGGCGTAATCCATCACGCAGGTCGGGGACGCGTGGATTCCGATCTTGCTCTCGAGACCAATGCAGCGAAACGTGTTGCGTGGGCCAAGCGAGCCGTCGGGGTTGATCAGGAATTTCGGCGCGAGGAACAGCGACACGCCCCGCGAGCCGGCAGGCGCACCCGGCAGGCGCGCCAGAACCAGCTGGATGATATTGGGCGCCATGTCATGGTCGCCCCAGGTGATGAAGATCTTCTGGCCGGTGATCGAATAGCTGCCGTCGCCATTGGGCTCGGCCTTGGTCTTCAGCGCGCCGACATCCGATCCCGCCTGAGGTTCGGTGAGGTTCATCGCCCCCGTCCATTCCCCCGAGATCAGTTTCGGCAGATAGATCGTCTTCTGCTCGGGCGTCCCGTACGCGAGAAGCGCCTCGATCGCGCCAAACGACAGCAGCGGGCAGAGGCCGAACGCCATGTTGGCGCCGTGGATCATCTCCATGACGGCAAGCGCGAGGACCTTGGGCAGGCCCTGGCCGCCGAATTCCTCCGGAAAGCCCAGGCCCATCCAGCCGCCATCGCGAAACGCTGCGTAAGCTTGAGCAAAGCCCGGGGTCGCGCAGACATTCTCGCCGACCAGGCGCGCGCCCGCCTTGTGACCGATCGGATTCAGCGGTGCGAGCACATCGCGCGCCAGCCGGTTGGCCTCCTCGAGGATCGGCCCCACCAATTCGGCGTCGAAATTCGGAAAGCCCCCGGTCGCGGCAATCTCGTCGAGCCGCGCGACGCGGTTGAGCGTGTGGATGATGTCGTCGAGCGGGGCGGAATAGGGCATGGTTGAAACTAGCCCGCCATCCTGTCGCCTGTCATCCCGGTCGGTTGCTCGGCACGGCTCTATTTCGGTCCGATCATCTTCTCCGGGCGGACAATCTTGTCGAATTCGGCGTTGGTGAGATAGCCGCCGCCGACGGCTTCCTCGCGCAAGGTGGTGCCGTTCTTGTGTGCGGTCTTGGCGATCTTGGCGCAGATGTCATAGCCCAGCCTATCGTTCAGCGCCGTCACCAGCATCAACGAGCGCTCGACGCCCTGCTTGATGTTGTCGAGGCGCGGCTCGATGCCGACGACGCAATTATCAGTGAAACTGACGGCCGCATCCGACATCAGGCGCACCGACTGCAGGAAGTTGTAAGCCATCATCGGGTTGTAGACGTTGAGCTCGAAATTGCCCTGGCTGTCAGCGAAGGCGAGGGCGGCGTTGTTGCCCATGATGTGGATGCACACCTGGGTCATCGCCTCACACTGGGTGGGGTTAACCTTGCCCGGCATGATCGACGAGCCCGGCTCGTTCTCTGGCAAGGCCAGCTCACCCAATCCCGCACGCGGTCCCGACCCAAGGAAGCGGATGTCCTGCGCGATCTTGAAGAGCGAGGCAGCGACCGTGGTGATTGCGCCATGGCTCATCACCATCGCGTCGTGTGCAGCCAGCGCCTCAAACTTGTTGACCGCGGTCTTGAAGCCAAGGCCGGTGATCGCGGCGATCTTGGCGGCGACAAGCTTATCGAACCCTTTCGGCGCGTTGAGCCCGGTGCCGACCGCGGTTCCGCCCTGCGCGAGCTCCATCAGCAGCGGCAGGGTCGACTTGATTCGCTGAATGCCGAGGTCGACCTGGCGCGCATAGCCGCCGAATTCCTGGCCGAGGGTCAGCGGCGTCGCGTCCTGGGTATGGGTGCGGCCGATCTTGATGATCTTCTTCCACGCTGCGGACTTTTCCTTCAAGGCCGCCAAGAGGTGTTCCAGCGCCGGCAGCAGGCGGACTGCGATCTCTTCGGAACAGGCGATGTGCATCGCGGTCGGGAAGGTGTCGTTCGACGACTGGCTCATGTTGACGTGGTCGTTGGGATGGACCGGCTTTTTCGAGCCCATGACGCCGCCCATCATCTCGATCGCGCGGTTCGAGATCACTTCGTTGGCGTTCATGTTCGATTGCGTGCCCGAGCCGGTTTGCCACACCACGAGCGGGAAATGATCATCGAGCCTGCCATCGATGACTTCCTGAGCAGCGGCGATGATCGATTTGCCGAGTTTCGGGTCGAGCTTGCCGAGCTCCATATTGGCTTCGGCTGCAGCGCGCTTGACGATACCGAGGGCGCGGACAATGGGAGCAGGTTGCTTCTCCCAGCCGATCTTGAAGTTGCCGAGCGAGCGTTGCGCCTGGGCGCCCCAATACCGGTCGGCCGCGACCTCGATGGGTCCGAAAGTGTCGGTCTCGGTGCGGGTCTTGGCGGCCATATCTGTTTTCCGGAAAAATGCCCATACGAATCGCGCTTGGGACTAGACCCTTGGCGGGTAAGGTTCAATCAGGAAGTGGTTGGATCTGGCCGGGCGGATGCCGGCCGAAGGACCCCCGGGGAGTGGCATGGCTGAGGCGCCTGAAATTGCAACCGACCCGGCCTGGACCCGCTCCGGCAAGGTTCGCGCACGCCTCGACCGCTCGGGCGGGTTGGAAGTCGAGGTTGACGGCCTCACCACGCAGGCAAAATACTACAAGCCGCTGCTGAAAGAGTTCTTCCGCAGGTACGTCCTGGTGCGACCGCGCTGGGGCGATTTTTCCGCCCACATCATCATGCGATTCACCGGCGATCCCCCGCATATGGACCTCGACAACCTTGCCAAGGCGCTGCTCGACAGCGTCACAGGCGTGACCTTCCATGATGACAGCCAGGTCGCTCGCCTGCTGGTCGAGCGCCGGCGAGAAGAGCGCGAAGGGATCTGGATGCGTCTTTCACTGATCGGACCGCCACAGGATGAACGGACGGGCTGACCTGCGGCGCGATCCCTGGCTGCCTGGCCGGTTTCCGCCCGCGCCCGCGAAGACGTGACCGCCTCGGGCGCTCGCGGAATGTCGACAGCCTTTCCCAACGGAATTACGCTTCCCGAACGTTGGAGATTGGGAACCGCGTATAAGCGGTTGAAAAAGGGAGCGAAAGATGAAGTCCTTGATAGTGGGCGCCTCGATTGCGGCGCTGGCGCTTGCGGCCGTCGCGCTTCCGGCCGAAGCGCAGCGACAGGGCGATAAATCCGGCGTTGGCTTCGCCGATCCGGCTGCAAGCGTCGAGGGCCCCAAGACCATCGCCGCCAAGAATTCCTTTGTCAGCCCCATCCCCTTCTTCAAGGACTTGAAGCCCTGGGATCCGAACTACAAGCCGCCGCGCGCGGCGGACGGCCATCCAGATCTGCAGGGCGTGTGGTCGAGCGCGTCGCTCACCACCATGACGCGCGGAGGCGGACGCAATGCCGGCGTGAAGATCGATACGCTGGTGATCCCGCCGGAGAAGGTGACGGCAGCCATCAACGCCGCAGGCTACACCAAGAGCCGCGACGATAGTCAGAAGCGCACCGATCCCAACGCCGGCGTGTTCACCGACAAGGACGCGGATGCCGGCTACAACGCCTTCTGGATCGACCCCGGGTCGGAATGGGCCAAGGTCAATAACGAGTGGCGCTCGTCGTGGATTACCTCGCCCGCCAATGGCCAGGTGCCGTTCACGGCCGAGGGGCGCTCCTTCCGCGGCAACCGCATGGCCAGCGTCAAGCGGATCAACAATACGGGCCCTGAAATCCGGCCCGAGGGGGAGCGCTGCCTTGCCTCCCTCGGCAGCCAGGCCGGGCCGCCGCTCAACAACGCCATGTACAACAACAACTACCAGATCGTTCAGACCGCCGATAACCTCCTGATCGACGTCGAGATGAACCATGACGCCCGCATCATCCGGATCGATCGCGAAGGCGCAGCCAAGGCCTCGCTGCCAGCGCCCGTGAAGCAGTGGTTCGGCGATTCGATTGCGCACTGGGAAGGCGACACGCTGGTTATCGTCACCAAGAACCTCAACCCGACGCAGCTTCAGGTCGGGGCCTTCCCGGTCTCCGAAAAAGGCAAGGTCACCGAGCGTTTCAGGCGCGTCTCGGACGACATCATCGACTACCAGTTCTCGGTCGAGGACCCAGTCTTCTACACGCAGACCTGGACGGGTCAGATCCCGCTGCGGCGTTCCAAGGAGCACATCTACGAATACGCGTGCCATGAGGGCAATTACGCCATGCCAGGTATCTTGCGTGCGGATTCCAGAGGCAAGGACACCGCCATCGGCGCCGAGGGCGAATAGTCCTCCCGCAAGCCCAAACCAAGAAGCCCTGCCGGGACGCCGCCAGGGCTTCTTGTTTGGGCGCGCTGGCAACCTCTAGCCCCGAAGTGCGCCGCCCGTCGCCTTGGCTACGCTTGCAACGATGCTGGCCGCGATTGTCTCGATCTCGGCATCCTTCAGCGCTGCGCCGCGCGGCTGGATGGTGACCTCGATGGCGACGGACTTCTTGCCCTCGCCAACCCCCGCTCCTCGATAAACGTCGAACACCTTCACCGCGGTGATCAGCTTGGGGTCGGCCTTGCCAGCCATGCGCACGATGTCGGCGGCCGGAACCTTGTCCTCGACCACAAACGCGAAATCGCGCCGGATCGGCGTCAGGTCGGCCTTCTCGAGCACCGGTTTGGTCTTGCCGGCCTTCGCCTTGGGCGTCGGCAGTGCATCGAGCTGCAACTCGAGCGCGAACACCTGTCCGTCGATGCGCAGCGCCTTCAGAAACGCCGGATGCAGTTCGCCGAAGGATGCGACCACCAGCTTTGGTCCCAGCCTCAGCGTGCCGGCGTGCCCCGGATGCCAGTGCGGGCCTTCGGCCGCTCCGACCTGGAACTTGTCCGGCGACTGGTCGAGCGCCGTCAACATGGCGAAGAGATCGGCCTTTGCCGCGAAGGCGTCATAGGGAGCAACCGCGCCTGCCCAGCTGCGCGCCCGGGCGCCGCGAACCACGGCGGCGACCTGGCTGCGCTGATCCTTGGGTCCATCGCCAAGATAGATCGGGCCAGCCTCGAACAGGCGCACGTCTTCGGCGCCGTGATCGGCATTGCGCTGCGCCGCTTCGACGAGGTTGGCGAGCATTGAAGGGCGCATGTAGTCGAGGTCGGCGGCGATCGGGTTGGCGAGCTCGAGCGCATCGTTGAGCCCATTCCCGCCAACAATCAGAGCTGCTTTCTCTCGCTCCATGAAGCTCCAGGTCACGGTTTCGAGGAAACCACGTGCGGCGAGGACGCGTCTTGCAGCGCGGACGCGGTTCTGCAGCGGGGTCACCACGACCCGCACCGGATTGTCCGAT
>JANMWT010000588.1:0-6299 GCA_031394145.1 Alphaproteobacteria bacterium
GGGATAACCGGCCGCCGTCAATCGCAGCTTGATCTGTTCAGCCGCCTTGGTGCACGAGCCGACCGAAAGCGTGGTGTTGGTCTCGATCAATTCCTTATAGAGCGCCTTGAACTCGTTCTCTCCCTGGCGCGCTTCATCGTGCGCCTTCTTGTTCGCGGCGGCCTCCGCCTTGGTTGGCGGCTTTGCTGGTTTCTGGGCGAGCGCTGGAGGGGCGAGGACGCCAGCTGCAAGGATTGCACAAAGACTTGCGGCAAGAAGATGGTTCGATCGCATGAACGCGCCCCTGGGTTGACGGGTGGAAGAAGATCACGCGGCTTCATCCTGGCCAAGCAGGATCGCCGCAGGATCGCCGCAGGATCGCCAAGGGAATGCTGAAGTGTGGCGCGGCGCATGACGCTGCGCCGCTTGCTGGCGCCGACCGATTGCGGGTTTTTGGGGGAGGCGGTTGGCGATTCCGCAGTAATCACCCTTGTTGGCGATGAAGCGGCCTCGCAGCAGCCGCGTCTCGGTCGGCTTGTCGAACGCGACAGGCTCGGCGCCACAAATCGTCAGGTTGGCGCGGGGACGATCGCTTGAAGCCCAGACATGTCCCGAGGCCTTCTGGCGAGGTCTTCTGGCGAGGTCTTCTGGCATTGCGAGCAAGGGCAAGCATCGGGCGGTTGGAGGGCGCGAGCCCCTACGCAAGACGCGCTCCCGGCCTCGGTGGCTAGACCGGTCCGCCTAGCGCTGCAGCACTTTCTTCAGCGCATCGAACCAGAAGGGGGCGCCCTGGGCGGCGGCGAAGGTTGCGAGCAGCCAACCGAGCAGGATCATGCCGGGGTTGTCGGTTGAAAAGCTCGGGCCGAATTTGCGGTCGGGCATGATGTCGCCCTTGCCTTTGGCGCGGGTGGGCGTGGGGCTGGTCGAGGCGATGCCGAGCGCCTGGAGTTTGGTTTTCACCGGCTCGGTCGTGTTCGCGGAGTTGAGCGCATTGTTGCAGCTCTCTTTTTCTGACGGCACATGCACCTGGCGACCAAGGTCGCTGCGGGAGAGCGAGTCGACGGCGGCCGCCATCCAGGGCCAGCCGAGCGGCAGCTGGATGCGGTTGCGCGTGCACTGGTAGACCGACAGCATGGTCTGCACGTCGACCGAGCTGAGTCTCGATCCGCCCATCGATGCTGGGCCAGACGGGTTCTGATCCGCTTGGATTGCCTGTGAAACGGGGAAGCCCTGGCCCGAGTTGAACAGCGTGCTCGACAGTTCGGGCACCACGGACGCGAACGCCGTGCGCAGGGAATTATCAGTCGACAGGCGCTGGGCGATCTCGATCGGGCTGACGTTGAACAGCACGGTGAGGCTGGCGGCGATTACGTAGGAGAGCGCCGTCGCGTCGGCCTTGTAACGTTCGCCCATCTTGCGGGTGGACTGATCGAACCAGGAAATCATCGTGACCTTGATGAGGTCGCGATACTTGTCGGGATCTCCGGAGTTGGCTTCGGGCGGCGGCAGGATCAGCGTCAGCCGGTGTTTGAGTTCGCCATCCTTCAGCGCGGCGACGGAATCAGGCAAAGCGAGCACAGCGTCCTTGGTCGACCATTCGGGCAGCACCGCCGTCGCCGCTGCTGTGACGAATGTCTCGGGCTCGATATGCGTGATGCGGCTGTGCGATCCGCCCAGCGCGGCGATCAAGGGATGACGGTAGAAGCGCTTGGCGATGTCTTCCTTGTAGTAGCTGTCGCCGCCAAGCATCTGGTGGATGCCTTGGCGAAGGTTCTGCGATCGCCAGCGCAAGGCCTGGATAATCAATTCCTGAAGTGAACTGACAACTGCGCTCATCGTCAGGAAGACGAAAAAGACGACCAGCACAATATCGAACAGCGGACCCCCGAACACGACTGTCCCCGTAACTTTACATACCGGCCTGAAATTACGCGTTTTCAGGTGCGGCGAGCTGTTGGTTCGTTGGAAACCTTAGTTTAGGGTGCCAGCCTCGGCAATGGGGATGCGGAGCCAAGTACAGTGAGTAAGTGGGGCATCACCGACCTGCAGATCGCCACGATCGATGCGATCGTGACGACCTTCGAATCCGGCCAGCCCTCGAACTACGGGGCCGTCGCGCGTGACCCGAATGACGCAGGCGGCCTCTCTTATGGCAAGCACCAGGCCTCGCTGACGCGGGGCAAGCTTTTTGAACTGGTATCAGCCTATTGCGCCCTGCCTGAAGCCCAGTGCGCTGTCGAGTTCCAGACTTACCTGCCGCAGATCAAGGCCGGTGACCGCGCGCTCGATTCCAACAAGACGCTGTATTCGCTGCTCAAGAAGGCGTCGGACGATCCGGCGATGCAGCAGGCGCAGGATGAATATTTCAGCCAGAACTTCATGCAGCCGGCGCTCACCGAGTGGCAACGTCTCGGCTTCAAGACGGCGCTCGCGGCGGCTGTGGTTTATGACAGCTTCATCAACTCCGGCTCGCTCAACATGCTCAACGCGACGGTGGCGAAGTATGGCCAACCCTCGAGCGGCAGCGAGAAGGAATGGATCGCGGGGTATGTTGCGACCCGCAAGGACTGGCTGACCCGGCGTTATCCGGCCAACGCGATCCGCATGACCACGTTTGAGGGCATTCTCCGGGACCAGAACTGGGATCTCAAATTGCCGATCCGCGTCATGCGCGGCGCCAACGTCTATTATCCGCTGACGGCTTATGACCTCGGCGTGCATCTGTTTGCGAGCACAGTGCGGCGGCTCGGACGCGAGGGCTTCGGCGTCGCACGGATGGGCGACACGACGCTCGCCAATGCGCGCGACAAGTTCGTGCAGGCGTCGCTGAATGCGCTGCAGTACCCGGTTGGAGTGGCGGACGGATTTTTCGGAACGACCACGGTCGCTCAGGTCAAGGCGTTCCAGAAGGCGTGCGGGCTTGCCCCGACCGGCGAGGTCGATGGCCGCTGCTTCGACAAGCTCTGTTCTGAGCTGGAGGAGAAGGGCACGACGGGGGCTGGATCGGCGGTCGCAACCGATCATGGCTTGGTCGAATTGCCTCCCGAAAAGCGCACCTCGACCACGGCGAGCAAGACCGGCGCGGGCATCGCGGTCGGCGCAGCCGGCGTCGCCGGGGTCGCTGGAACCGTTGCCGGAACCGGGGATGACCCCTCGATGGCGGGCGGGACGACGACGGATGCGACGCAGGCAATCACCGTCGCAGATGGCGCATCGAGTGCCGCTGCCGCGCCAACCAGCGGCGCTCCAGATGCGGCAGGGCCGGTTACCGCTGGGGCTGCGGCGGCTGCCATCGTCGCGCCGGCGTCCGCGCCCGGCGCCGATCATGCCGCGCAATCACAGACCGCCTCGATCCAGACGTCATCAGGCCAAGCGTCATCAGGCCAGACGTCATCAGGTCAGACGTCATCAGGTCAGGCGAAATCGGGCCCAACGGAAAGCCAGACATCTGAGGCGACCACAAGCGGTACGCTGGTCGAACACCAGCTCACTCTTCCAGGCGGCATCAAGGTTTCCGAAAGCGTTCTGGCGCTGACCACTGCGGCGCTGTTCGTGGGCGCCATCGTCCTGTTTGCTCACGGTCGCCGCCGCTCGTATTGAGATCATTGATGCGACAGCGCCCCCACAACTCGACGCGGGGGCCGCTGGATGCTTGCGACAGCAATTGGCGCTTAGAGCTTCTCGGTCAGCTCCGGTACGATCTTGAACAGGTCGCCGACCAGGCCGAAGTCAGCGATCTGGAAGATCGGCGCCTCTTCATCCTTGTTGATCGCGACAATGACCTTCGAATCCTTCATGCCGGCGAGGTGCTGGATGGCGCCCGAGATGCCGATCGCGACGTAGAGGTCCGGCGCGACAACCTTGCCGGTCTGTCCGACCTGATAGTCGTTCGGCGCATAACCTGCATCGACCGCGGCGCGCGAGGCGCCAACCCCTGCGCCGAGCTTGTCGGCCAGCGGCAGGATGTATTTCTGGAACTGATCGGCTGAGGCAAGCGCGCGGCCGCCCGAGACGATGCGTTTGGCGGAGGCAAGTTCGGGGCGGTCCGACTTCGAGAGTTCTTCTGACACGAAGGTCGACTTGAACGGGCCGGCCGGCGCTGCGACCGTCTCGATCGTCGCCGATCCCGTGGCTGCGGTCGGCTGGAACGCCGTACCGCGAACCGTGACGACTTTCTTCTTGTCCGACGACTTGACCGTCAGAATTGCGTTGCCGGCGTAGATCGGACGCTCGAACGTGTCCTTGTCGATGACTTTGGTGATGTCGGAAAGCTGCATCACGTCGAGCTTGGCGGCGATGCGCGGCGTCACGTTCTTGCCATTGGTGGTGGCCGGCGAGAACAGGGCGTCATAATTCGCCATTAGCGGGACAATCAGCGCCTCGAGCGCCTCGGCAGTGGGCTTTTCGAAGACCGCGCCTTCGGCATGGAGCACCTTGCGGACGCCCGCCAGCTTGGCGGCGGCGGCCGCCGCCGCTCCAGCATTGTGGCCAGCGACGAGGATGTCGATGTCGCCGCCATAGGCCGCTGCGGCCGAGACGACCTTGGCGGTCGCATCGTTCAGGGCGGCGTTCGAGTGTTCAGCGAGAACCAGGATGGCCATCAGATCGACCCCACAGATTTGAGTTTGGCGATCAGCGCATCGACGTCAGCGACTTTCTCGCCCGCTTCGCGCTTTTTCGGCTCGGTTACTCTGACGACGGCGAGGCGCGGCGTGACGTCGACGCCATAGTCGGCGGGCGTCTTCATCGCGATCTCTTTCTTCTTGGCCTTCATGATGTTTGGCAGCGAGGCAAAGCGGGGTTCGTTGAGGCGCAGGTCGGTGGTGACCACTGCCGGCAGCTCCAGAGCCACGGTCTGCAGGCCGCCGTCGACTTCGCGCGTCACCCTGAGCTTGTCGCCATCCTTGGCCACGGCTGAAGCGAAGGCGCCTTGCGGCCAACCGAGCAGGGCAGCGAGCATCTGGCCGGTCTGGTTGTTGTCGTCATCGATGGCCTGCTTGCCGGCGATGACCAGCTCGATGCCTTCCGCTTCGACGATCGCCTTGAGGATTTTGGCGACGGCGAGGGGTTCGACCCGGGTGTCGGTCTGCACCAGAATGCCGCGATCGCCGCCCATCGCGAGGCCGATGCGGATGGTCTCCTGGGCCTGGGCGGGTCCGATCGAGACGACCACGATCTCGGTCGCGACGCCCTTTTCCTTCATCCGGACGGCTTCCTCGATCGAGATCTCGTCGAACGGGTTCATCGCCATTTTCACGTTGGCGAGGTCAACGCCCGACTGGTCGGGCTTCACGCGCGGCCGCACGTTGTAATCGATCACCCGTTTCACGGGCACGAGAACCTTCATCGGGGGTCTCCGGTTCGGACAGGAACAGCGCCCCCTGTTATGCAGCGGACGCGCCGGAATCAAGTTTTTCAGCGGCCGGACGGGGAAAAAGCGTCGTTTTGGCGCGGCGCGGCAATCCTCGCGAGAATGTGGCGAGGCGGTTTCGCCCGTATCCGTTGGCGACCGGCCCGAGCGAGGTTAGATAACCGCCCATGCCAACCGGATTTCTCTCGCGCCTGCTGTCGACCGCCAGCCACGCCAATTTGCCGCCGGAGGACGCCCGGACGGCCATCGCCACGGTGCTTGTCATGGCCGCGCGCGCCGATGGCCTCTACGACGCCAGCGAGCGCGCCGTGATCGATCGCATCCTGTCGGAGCGCTAAACCCAAACGCCGGAAGACGCGGCGTCCCATCGCAACGAGGGCGAGGCGGTCGAGGCTGAGGCGATCGACGTGTTTCAGTTCACGCGCGCCATCAAGCGGGTCATTCCGCTGGAGGAGCGCACCGGCATCCTCGAGGCCTTGTGGTCCGTGGTGCTGGCCGACAAGGTCCGCGATCCGCACGAAGATGCATTGATGCGCGAGCTGGCCGAGCGGCTCGGTCTTTCGCCGATGGAATCGGCGCAAGCCCGCCAGCGGGTCTCGAACTGATTATTCCGAGCTGCCGACGGCTGTCGCCTCGCCAAGGTCCTCGAGCTTCATCCAGTCGGTCTTCTTCAGGTTGAGCTCATAATCGAGCCACATCGGCAGGATCTTGCTCGCCCGGGCGCCGCGACTGTTGGACAGGATGACGATGCCGTCCTGGCTCTCGGGCAACCACGAGATCTGCGAGAAATAGCCCTCGACGCCGCCTGAATGGGTGAACAGCGTGTGGTTGGCGTATTTGTAGATCCGCCAGCCGAGGCCATAGCGCGTATCGCGCACCGGCATCCTCAGGATGCGGGCGCGCTGGGTCTCAGCCGGCGTTGCGGTGCGCGGTTTGCGCAGGTCGTTGA
>JANMWT010000589.1:0-6878 GCA_031394145.1 Alphaproteobacteria bacterium
TGCGCGACGAGACGCGGCAATTGGTGCGGCGTGAATTCAATGTCGAATTGCTCGAAGGTTATGGCGCCACCGAAGCCTCCCCGGTGATTGCGGTGAACCAGCCTGGCCGCAATCGTCATGGCACGGTCGGTCGTCCACTGCCCGGCATGGAAGTGAAGTTCGAGCCGGTCGAAGGCATCGCCAACGGCGGCCGCATGCTGGTGCGCGGACCCAATGTGATGGAAGGCTATCTTTCATCCGACCAGCCGGGCGTGCTCAAGCGGCTGCCGGACGGATGGCACGATACCGGGGACGTGGTGAGCCAGGATGAGGATGGTTGCCTCACCATTCGCGGCCGCCTGAAACGTTTCGCCAAGGTCGGCGGCGAGATGGTGTCGCTCGCGGTGGTCGAGAACTGCGCTTCGACGCTGTGGCGCGATCATGATCATGCCGCCGCTGTGCTGCCCGACAAGCGCAAGGGCGAACAGATTGTGCTTCTGACCACGCATCCGCAGGCTGACCGCATGGACCTGATCCGCTGGGCGCAGGATCATGGCGTCAACGAACTCAGCGTGCCGCGCAAGGTGTTCCATGTGCCGGCGATCCCGCTGCTCGGCACCGGCAAGATGGACATCGGCGCCGTCCAGAAACTCGCCGCCCTGCATGCCGCCGAAGCTGAAGGCGGCAAGGTGCATGCGGCGGAGTAGTCCCCGCCTCGCTTAGATATGCAGGGGCCGTCCGTATGCCGCCAGCACGCTCTCGTGCATCATCTCGCTGAGCGTCGGATGCGGAAATATGGTTTCCATCAGCTCGGCCTCGGTTAACTCTCCCTGGCGGGCGATGGCGAAGCCCTGGATCAGCTCTGTGACGCCCTCTCCGGCCATGTGAGCGCCCAGGAGTTCGCCCGTATCTGCATCGAAAATGGTTTTCACGATCCCCTCAGTTTCACCGAGGGCGATAGCCTTGCCATTACCGATGTATGGGAACCTTCCCACTTTGAGTTTGCGGCCAGTGGCTTTCGCCTTCTCTTCGGTGAGGCCCAAAGAGGCGACCTGCGGATGGGAATAGGTGCAACCCGGGACGTTCCAGGGATCGAAGGGGTGAGCTGGCTTAAGGCCAGCGATCCCTTCCACTACGATGACACCTTCATGCATCGCCTTGTGCGCCAGCCAGGGGCCGCCGGTGAGATCGCCAATGGCGTAGAGACCAGCGACATTGGTGCGTCCCATACCGTCGGCGACCACATGGGTCTTCTCCACTTTGACGCCCAGCGTTTCGAGTCCGAGATTTTCGACATTGCCGACGATGCCGACGGCGAGGATGACCCGGTCGACCTCGAGCGACTGCGTTCCCTCCTTCGTGCTGATTTCGGCGGCGACCTTGCCGGCTTTTACCTTGAGGGACTTGACCTGCGCCGACTGCAGGCACTTGAGGCCCTGCTTGACGAAAGCCTTGGTCATGAAGGCGGAGATCTCGGCGTCCTCGACTGGCAGGATGCGGTCGAGCGCTTCAACCACGGTCACCTCGGATCCCAGCGAGCGGTAGAAGCTGGCAAACTCGATGCCGATGGCGCCCGAGCCGATCACCAGCAGGCGCGCGGGCAAGGCGTCAGGGATCATCGCTTCGCGGTAGGTCCATATAACCTTGCCGTCCGCCTTGAGCCCGGCGTCGGGCATCTCGCGGGCGCGCGCACCGGTGGCGAGCATCACGGCCTTCGCCTGGTAGCTCCCCTCGCCTTTCCCCTTTTCGACTATGACTTTGGGCGCGGGCGAGCCCTTCTCGAGCCGCGCGGTTCCTTCCAGCACATCGATTCTGTGCTTCTTCATCAAGAAGCCGACGCCGCTCGACAGTTGTTTGGCGACGGCGCGGGACCGGGCGACAATCTTGTCCATCAAAACTTTCGGGTTCTCGACCGACAGCCCGAATTCCGCGGCGTGCGTGATCAGGTGATAGACTTCCGCCGAGCGCAGCAGCGCCTTGGTCGGGATGCAGCCCCAGTTGAGACAGATGCCGCCAAGTTCGGCGCGCTCGACGATCGCGACCTTCATGCCGAGCTGGGACGCCCGGATGGCGGACACATATCCGCCCGGACCCGAGCCGATGATGATGAGGTCGTAAGCGGCCATCAGTCTCTCCATCCTCACGGTCTGGCTTCGATCCTGTCGTCACTGGTCGAACGGATCGGCAGCACAAAAAGTTCGCCCGGCCGTCGCCCCGGCACGCTGCGCGCAGCCGAACTGCCGCAGCGATACCGCTCGCGCAGCTGAGCGCTCACGAACCCCGGCCTTTCAAGTCGCTCCACGCTTTCAGCGCCGCCTTGGCGTTGGCTTCGGTGCTGTCGAACAATTCGGCGGTGCAGACATATTCCTTCGGCGTCTTGCGTTCGGCGCGATCAATCCGAGCCGCTTCGGCTTGTGACTGGGCGATCAGCTGAGGCGATGCGCCGGCGGATTTGAGCTCGGCCATGAAAGCGGCCTTCACCCGGGCGTCCGGCATTCGGCATTTCTGGCCGAGCACGTCGCGATAGGTGATGGGGACAATGATCGGCTGGATGTCGGCCCACGAAAAGCGGGCCGCCGGCGCGGCAAGCGGTGCGGGCGTCGTGCACCCGGCCAGCACCAAGACCAACCCGATCGCTGCGCCAAACCTTCTCACAGCAGCATCGCTTCGGGCGTTTCGACGAACTGCCGGAAGTGCTGCAGCCATTTCGAGCCGGTTGCGCCATCGACCACGCGGTGATCACAGGTGAGCGTGACAGTCATGATGGTTGCGATCTCAACCTTGCCGTTCTTAACCACCGGTCGCGGTTCGCCCACGCCCACCGAGAGGATCATGCCTTCGGGCTGGTTGATGATCGAAGCGAACGCCTTGATCCCGAACATGCCGAGGTTCGAGATCGAGAAGGTGCCGCCCATGTATTCCTGCGGCTTGAGCTTGCGGTCACGCGCCCGGGCGGCAAGATCCTTCATCTCGGCTGCGATCTGGGCAAGACCCTTGGTCTGCGCATCGCGCACAACGGGCGTGATCAGGCCGCCCTCGATCGCGACTGCGACCGAGACGTGCGCTGACTTGTGACGCGCGATGCCTTTGTCCGTGTAGCTGGCGTTGGCGTCTGGCTCTGCGATCAGCGCCAGAGCC
The DNA here is from genome assembly GCA_031394145.1 of Alphaproteobacteria bacterium. Taxonomy (GTDB): domain Bacteria; phylum Pseudomonadota; class Alphaproteobacteria; order Caulobacterales; family Hyphomonadaceae; genus UBA7672. Next base: position 3,118 of record JANMWT010000589.1, read on the forward strand.
GACGCCTTGATCAGCATGTCGTTGACCGAGATCTTGCCGCGATCTCCCATCGTGTCGTTCATCGCCTTGCGAGCCGCCAGCAGGTGGTCGATCTCGATGTCGACGGTGAGCGGGAAGTGCGGCACCTGCATGAAGGACTGAGTCAGGCGTTTTGCCGTGACGCGTCGCACCCCATCAAGCGGGGTGAGGTCAAACGTGTCGGGGTGATAAACCCGCTCATCCAGCGTCGCGGGTTCAATCAGGCTGGTGAGCCCCGGAGCGCCCGGCGCCTGGATCGCAGGTTTTGCCCCGCCCCCAACCTTCACATTTGGGGTCGCGTTCTTGAGGTCCGCCTTGATGATCCGGCCATGCGGGCCCGAACCCTGCAGCGCCGACAGATCGATGCCCGATGCGCTGGCGAGCCGCCGCGCCAGGGGCGAAGCTTTAAGGCGCTGCGCGCCCTTTTCGGCGGAGAGAGCCGGTCTGGAGTTTGCCGGAAGTCGCTCAGCCTGCTGACCCGGCGAGGCGGCCGGCCCGGAGGCGGCCGGCCCGGAGGCGGCAGGCGAGGTTGAGCGCTGGGTCTCGGCCTTGGCAGGCTGGGCGGCGAGCGCGGCTCGCGGCGTTTCGAGATTTATGGACGCGGTGCTGGTCTTGGCCGATGCCGAGCCGGCCGCCGGCGCCGTCGGAGCGGCCGTCTCGCCCTCGCCGGTCAGCTCTGCGATGACCGCGTTGACCTTGACGCCCTGCGCGCCCTCCTCGACCAGCAGCTTGGCGACCACGCCCTCATCCACCGCCTCGACTTCCATCGTCGCCTTGTCGGTTTCGATCTCGGCGAGGATGTCGCCGGCCTTGACCTTGTCGCCGACCTTGATGTGCCATTTGACGAGGTTGCCCTCCTCCATCGTCGGCGACAGCGCAGGCATGGTGATCGGGATGGTCATCGGAACGGGTCACATTCGGCGGTTGGGAGGGATCGTCCGGCACGCAGCGGCGACGGTTCGCCCTTGACGCGAAAGCGAACCGGTTTTGCCGCATCGCGAGGCGCAGCGGCATTGCGCCAGTGAGGGTAAATCGCTTGTATGGCTTGGTTCATGCGGTCCGGCTGGGGGGATACCGACAATCTATGGTTCAATCTGCGACCCATCGTTACCTGCTGCTTGATGCGATGCGTGGTGTTGCGGCGATGGTCGTCCTCTGGGGACATCTGCTGGGCGGGTGGGGCTTCGAGCAGATCAAACCCCCGCAATTCTTCCTGGCTGTCGATTTCTTCAACATGCTGAGCGGGTTCGTGATCGGCCACGCCTAAGGCGAGCGAATGACCAAAGGCATGACGACGCTCGAATTCTACCGTGTCCGGGTCATTCGGCTCAATCCGCTGATTGTGCTGGGGGCTCTGTTTGGAATTGCCGAGGCGCTGGCTGTGCGCCTGGAGTGGAGAAACTACGATTTTTGGCGGATCATCGGCAGCGGCGGGCTCGCGGCCTTGAGCCTGCCGAGCTACCTGATCCCTCACAATGGTCTCACTTTCCCGATCAACAATCCGGTCTGGTCGCTTTTCTTCGAGCTCGCCGCCAATTTCCTGTTTGCCCTCATCGCACGCTATCTCACCCGCAGCTGGCTGATCGCCATCACCGCCTTTAGCGCGATCTTTCTGTTCAACGAAGCCATGCACCTTGGAACCATGGACGGCGGCTGGCTCAAAGGAACGCTGCATGTCGGTGTTGCGCGCGTGATGTTTGGCTTCTTCTGCGGTTTGCTGCTTCATCGTTTTCGCCCGCGCCGTCCGCTCCCTGCGATCTGGGGCTATGTCCTGATCGCGGCGCTCGCCATCATCCTTCTCGGGCCCTACAAATTCTGGGCAAAATCTCACCTGGTGTTCGTCCTGGCGGTGTTTCCGGTGATGATCTGGCTTGGCTCCGCAGTCGTCGAGACCAGCTTCATCGTCCGCGCCGGCAAATTCCTCGGCGCTCTCTCCTATCCGCTCTATATCCTGCACCGTCCCCAGCTCGATGCGAGCACGGTCTTGTTGTTCCAGCGCTTCAACCCGCACGCCCACTGGCTGCCCCTCTGGTGGACGTTGCAGGTTGCAGGCGCCATCGCCATCGCGTGGCCGGCGATGAAATTGTACGACGAGCCGGTGCGCGCCTGGCTCAGCCGCGTCACGCGGCGATCCGCGCCGATCGCCCAGCCCGCAACCGTCTGAAATCGAAAAGCGCCTCTCCTCAACCCGGCTGGTTTGCACAAACCGGCGCGCGTCGCGGCCGGCCTGATCGGTTGCGGGCGTCTTACCGAACATAGCAGACCTTCTTCGCCGCCTCGATGATGTCGGCGGTGTGCGGCAGCGAGAGTTTTTCGAGGTTCGCCGCGTAGGGCAGCGGTACGTCCTTCTGCGCCACGCGCAGCGGCGGGGCGTCGAGGTAATCAAACGCCTTCTCGGTCACCGCCGCGGCGATCTCGGCGCCAACCCCGAAGAAGCGCCAGCCCTCCTCGCAGGTGACGATCCGGTTGGTCTTCTTGACGCTTTCGATCACCGTCGCGGTGTCGAGGGGGCGAAGCGTCCTGAGATCGATGACCTCGGCCTCGATGCCTTCCTTCGCCAGTTCGTCGGCGGCCTCGAGCGCAAACTTCACCATCCGGGAATGAGCAACCAGCGTGACATCGCCGCCCTCGCGCCGCACGCGGGCCTTGCCGATCGGCAGCACAAAGTCATCGACATTGGGCACGTCGAACTCAACGCCATACATCAGCTCGTGTTCGAGGAAGACCACCGGGTTGGGGTCGCGGATGGCCGCCTTCAAGAGGCCCTTGGCGTCGGCGGCGTCGTAGGGCGCGATCACCTTGAGACCGGGCACATGGCCATACCAGCTGGAATAATCCTGGCTGTGCTGTGCGCCGACGCGGCTTGCGGCGCCATTGGGTCCGCGAAACACCATCGGGCAACCCATCTGGCCGCCGGACATGTAAAGCGTCTTGGCCGCCGAGTTGATGATGTGGTCGATGGCCTGCATGGCGAAGTTGAAGGTCATGAACTCGACGATCGGCTTGAGACCTCCGAACGCGGCGCCGACGCCAAGCCCGGCAAAGCCATATTCCGTGATTGGGGTGTCGATGATCCGGCGGTCGCCGAACTCTTCGAGCAGGCCGCGGCTGACCTTGTAGGCGCCCTGGTACTGCCCGACCTCTTCGCCCATCAGGAATACCGTCTCGTCGCGCCGCATCTCTTCGGCGATGGCGTCGCGCAGCGCATCGCGCACCGACGTCTTGGTGTAGGTCGTGCCATCGGGCAGGGTCGGGTCGTGCAGACCTTCGGAGGCGGCGGACTTCTGTTCCGGCGCACGCAGTCGATGGCCGTCATTGCCGGGCTTGGCGGGATCCGGTGATCTGGCCTGCGCCGGGGGCTCATCGTCGTCCTCATCGGCGGTGGTTGCGGGTTTCGCCGCGCCCTTGCCCTTGGCGGGCGCCTCACCCTCCCCCGCCATCTGCGCGATGACGGCGTTGACCTTCACGCCTTCGGTTCCGGCCGGTACGACCAGCCTGCCGATGACGCCTTCATCGACCGCCTCGACCTCCATGGTCGCCTTGTCGGTCTCGATCTCGGCGATCACGTCGCCGGGCTTCACGGTGTCGCCTTCCTTGACCAGCCATTTGGCGAGCGTGCCCTCCTCCATGGTGGGCGACAGCGCGGGCATGAGAATGTCGGTCATGGTCGGCTAGGACTCCACCAACACGTCGGTCCACAGTTCGGCGGGATCGGGTTCTGGGCTCTGCTGGGCGAACTCGGC
>JANMWT010000598.1:0-9625 GCA_031394145.1 Alphaproteobacteria bacterium
ATGGCGCCGATGCCCTGGCCCGAGCCCCAGATATCCTTCCAGGCCTTGGCCTTCACCGCTTCGCCCGAGCCAAAATTCATCGTCGATTTGTCGCCCTGCGGCAGGTTGTTGGGATCGAGCCCCGCCTTGGCGACGGACGGCGAGAGGTAGTTGCCGTGCACGCCCGTGAACAGGCTGGAGTAGATGATATCTTTTGAGGCCGACTGGACGATCATGTCTTTATAGCCCTCTACCGCGCGCGCCTCATGAGTTGAGATGAAGGCGGTGCCGATATAGGCAAGGTCGGCGCCGATGGCCTGCGCCGCATAGACGGCCGCACCTGTCGCGATCGCGCCTGACAGCAGCAGCGGACCTTGAAAGAACTGCCGGATCTCCTGGATGAGCGCGAAGGGGGAGAGCACGCCGGCATGGCCGCCGGCGCCGGCGCACACCGCGATCAGTCCATCGGCGCCCTTTTCCAGCGCCTTGTGGGAGAACACGATGTTGATGATGTCGTGCAGCACCATGCCGCCATAAGAATGGATCGCGTTGTTCACGTCCTCGCGGGCGCCGAGCGAGGTGATGATGATCGGAACCTTGTGCTTGACGCAAAGCGCGAGGTCTTCCTCAAGGCGGTTGTTCGACTTGTGGACGATCAGGTTCACGGCATAGGGCGCAATCTTCGCCTTAGGGGCGGCCTTGCGCGCTGCTGCGAGCTCCTCGGTGATGCGCGTCAGCCATTCATCGAGCTGCTCGATCGGGCGGGCGTTGAGCGATGGGAAGGAGCCGATGACGCCAGCCTTGCACTGCGCAATCACCAGGTCTGGGTTCGAGATGATGAACAGAGGCGAGCCGACCACGGGGATGGAAAGCTGGTTCGCAAGGGATGCCGGGATCGCCATGAAGCTTCTGGTCCGCCAAAGTGGAATGATCGTTACACTTCTAGCATAGCGGCGCCGCGCCGCTCGGCAACCGGTCGATGCGACCGTGTCGATGCGACCGGCCAAACCCTTGACGCACGGGCCTTGCGATGCCCCATAGCCTTCACGACCAAGACCTCCCCAGGACGCCGGATTCGATGACGGACGAACTCTCCCTTTCGGCCGATTTCCCTCGCGGCGATGACGCTCGCTGGCGGGCTCTGGTTGAAAAGGCGCTGGACGGGGCCGCATTCAGCAAGCTCACCACCCGCACCGAACACGGCGTCGCCGTGAAGCCGCTCTATCGGGCGCCGGACTGGGACCTGGCGGGCGACGCCTCAGGCCTCCCGGGTCTTCCGCCCTTTACGCGAGGCGACCGGGCGCTCAACGACGCCTTCCTGCCCTGGGACATTCGCCAAGTGGTGTTCCATCCCGATCCCCTTGCCGCCGCCGCCGAGGTGATGGAGGCGCTCAATGGCGGGGTATCCTCGATTGAGCTGCGGGTGGATGCAGCAGGCGAACAGGGCGTGGTGGCGCGCTCAGCTGTCGACCTGTCCAAGATACTCGCCGATGTGCGGCTTGATCTTGCAACCGTCGCGCTCGAGGCGGCCGGCGCGTCCTCGGCGCACGGCGTCGAACTGGCGGCCCTGCTGGCGACAGCGGTCGGCGAGCGCGCCGCCGATGATGCGATGATCGCATTCAACGTCGATCCCATCGGTGCGCTTGTCCGCACCGGCGGCCTGCCCGGCCCTGCCGATGTCGAGCTGGCTGAAGCCGCATCCTTCGCCTGCGACGCCCGCGCCCAATTTTCCAAGGCGAAGCTGCTGCGGGCCGATGGCCGTCCCGTGCACGAGGCGGGCGGGACCGAGGTGCAGGAACTTGCCTACCTTGCCGCCTCTGGCGCCGAGTACATGCGGGCGCTGATGACAGCCGGACTTTCGGCAGACGATGCGTCGCAGGCGATCCTGTTCTGCATCAGCGTCGGGCCCGACTATCAAGTCGAAATGTCCAAGCTGCGCGCGGCGCGGCGCATCTGGGGCCGTATCGCCGAAGCCTTTGGCGCGAAGGGACCGGCGGCGGCGATGACGCTGCAGGCTGTGACTTCACGGCGGATGCTGACCCGGCGCGACCCCTGGGTGAACATGCTGCGCAACACCGCAGCCTGCTTTGCCGCCGGAGTTGGCGGGGCCGACATCGTGACCGTGCGAACCTTCACTGACGCGATCGGCGTACCTGCAAAGCTGGCGCGGCGGCTTGCCCGCAACACCCAGGTGATCGCCCAGGAAGAATCCAGCCTCGGCAAGGTGACCGACGCCCCTGGCGGATCCTGGGCGATCGAGACGCTGGGCGAGAACCTCGCCGAAGCGGCATGGGGCCTGTTCCAGCAGATCGAACGCGAGGGCGGTGCGCTACAGGCGCTCGCCAATGGCGGCTTCCAGATCGGCGTCGCCGATGCGCGGGCCAAGCGGATGAAGGCGGCTGCCCGACGCAAGGAATGGATCACCGGGGTCAACGACTTCCCGCTCTTGAAGGAAGAAATCCCGTCGATCGAGATCGTCGACCTGCCGATGATCGTGCGCCGTGCTGCGGAAGCTTCAGGCGGGTCGCCTGCGGATCGCAGCTGGGCCTCGCTCCGCGCTGCCGCAGCCGACCGTGCGACGCTAGCCGACATCTCGAAGACCGGCGAGACCGGCGCCGAAGTCGAGCCGTTCTGGCCGATCCGTCTTGCTGAACCGTTTGAGCGCCTGCGCGATCTTGCAGATCAGCGCACCCGCGCGGGCAAGCCGCCAAAAGTGTTCCTCGCAGCCCTGGGACCGCTGGCCGAACATTCGGCGCGGCTCATGTATGCCCAGAACTTCTTCGCGGCGGGCGGCATCGACGCCGTCGCCGCAACCGGAGGTCCTGCGGACATTGCCGTCGCCTTCAAGACCGCCGCTTGTGGGCTTGCCTGCATCTGCGGTTCGGACCAGCGCTATGGGTCCGATGGGGTGATGGCCGCCCTGGCGCTCCGCACCGCTGGCGCCGGTCGCATCTATCTTGCCGGCAAGCCCGCCGAGCGCGAAGCGGCGTTTCGCGATGCCGGCATCGCCGAGTTCATCCATGTCGGCGTCGACGTGCTCGCCAGCCTTGAACTGGCTCACGCGGAACTCGGCCTTGGCGCCTGAACACCGCGGGGCGTCAGCGAGGCCTCGCCGCCGGGCCGGCGCGTCGGTTCGGGTCGCCATGACGCGTATGCGGCACTGCAGCTTTAGGCAACTTAAGGCAGCTTTAGGCAGCTTTAGGCAGCTTTGAGCAGCTTTAGGCAGCTTTGAGCAGCGCTCGGCAGGGTTGAACCGGTCGCACCAACCGGACCTCGACCCCCCGGACCTCGCACCAGAGTGAACGACGAGCGGCGCCGAGCGCAGTTGCCCGAGATCAAACCGCCCTACCTCAAACTCACGCGCTCAAGGTCGCACACTCAACGTCATGCCACGGCTTGGGAGGCGCCGCGGCAATCGCTAAGGAGATTCACCGATGAAGTGCTTTCTCGGAACGGCGATGAGCCGGCCTTCGCCCAACAGGGCCACGACGATCGTCACGATACCGATCGCCACGATACCGATCGCCACGACAATGATCACCGCGACAACAACGGTCCCGAGCATCACGGCAACACGGACTGGCGCGATGATCGCCACGATGCGAAGTACGATCCCTCACGGCACAACGGTTATTATGTCGGCAAGTCCTGGCACAATGGCTCGCCGCCCGCTTCGGCCTACCGCCAGAAAGGCTTTGTGCTCGGTTACAAGCCCTGGGCCAAGGGTCAGAGGTTGGGTGAGTTCAATCATCGCTATCAGGAGGTCGATTACCGTCAGCGCCATCTCGCCCCGCCCCGCCGCGGCTATCACTATGTCCAGGACGACAATGGCAACATCATCCTTGCAGCGGTCGCGACCGGCCTGATCGTCGCAATTATCGCCGCCAGCAACTAGCCGTCCCGATCGCGATGCGCACAGCCGCCCCGTGCATGGTTTCGGGGCCGTCTGTTGGTGTGGCGAGGCAACCGCCAGCGCGCTAGGCTTGGGCGAGCTGACCCTTAATCTCTCAAAAAGGACCGGCGAATGGAGAAACGCCGATGCGCGCCGTCGTCATTGGATTAGCTGCGCTGAGCTTGAGCATCGGGTCCTGGGCCATGCCCGCCCGGGCGCAGACGGCGCCCTGGTTGCAGGCGCCGCCCAACAAACCGGATGCGGTCCCCGCCTTCAAGGGCCAGAACCGCGCGCCGCCGCTGACGACCGGTCTCGCCAAGCTGAACGTTCAGACGGTCGTGAGCGGAATTCCGCATCCGTGGGCCATCGCCTTTCTGCCCGACCCTGACGGGGCCGTTCTTGCAACCCAGAAGTCCGGCAGGCTCTGGCTGGTGACGCCGCAGGGGGAGAAATCCGAAATCGCTGGCGCGCCGAAGGTCGCTTATGGCGGACAGGGCGGGTTGATGGACATCTCGCTCGGGCCCGATTTCAACGCCAACCGCACGATCTGGCTCACCTATTCCGAGCCGCGTAGCGGTTTCGACAAGAGCGGCACGACGCTGGCGAAGGCGCAGCTGTCGGAAGACCGCAAGTCGCTTAGGAATTTGACGGTGGTGTTCCGGCAGCAGCCAGCCTGGAGCGGCGGCGGCCAGTTCGGCTCCAACATCGAGTGGGATGCAAGCGGCAACATCTTCCTGACGCTCGGCGAACGCTTGACCCAGCAATCGCGCCTGCATGCGCAGAACATCACCGACGATCTCGGCAAGGTGGTGCACATTTCGCCAGAGGGCAAACCTGCGCCGGGTAATCCATTCATCGGGCGCAAGGATGCGGCCCCTGAAATCTGGTCCTACGGCCACCGCAACCCGCAGGGCGCCACGATCAACCCCGACAGCGGCAAGCTGTGGACGATTGAGCACGGTCCGCGCGGCGGTGACGAGATCAATGTGCCAGCACCCGGCAAGAATTATGGCTGGCCGGTCATCACTTACGGCATCGATTATCCAGGTGGTCCGATCGGCAAGGGCATCACGGCGCAGGCTGGCATGGAGCAGCCAATCTACTACTGGGACCCGGTGATCGCTCCTTCCGACATGATCTTCTACAAGGGCAGGCTGTTCCCGTGGCAAGGCGACTTGCTGGTCGGCGGCCTTTCCGGCGTGGTGGTGCGGCTCAAGGTCGATGGCGAGAAGATCATCGGCGAGGACCGCATGCTGGAAGGCCTCGGCCGGGTGCGCGACATCGCAGAAGCGGCAGACGGTTCGCTTTGGCTGGTCATCGATGATGATGACGGGAAAATCATCCGCGTGACGCAGCGCTAATCTGCGCTATCTTCCGCAACGCCGGCCAGTGTCGGACCGGACCAGCGAGACCCAACCATGAACATCATCCTGATTGTCGGGGGTGTCATCCTCGCGATGTTCGCCTTCGACCAGATTGCGCTCTGGGCCGAGCGGCGCGGCTATATTCCTTACCGCAAAGGCAAACCTGGCAAGGGCGGCATCGGCGCCGTCGTCGACGGCATCGAATCCTCGCTCAATCCCGCCGCCACGCCGATGACCCGCACTGAGGAAGATCTTGAAGAGCACCCCAAGCCCTAACCGGCGAGCGGGGCGCAGCCTGCGTTTGCCAGCCCGCAGACCGCATTATTGGGCGCCTCGAAAAGTCGCTGGGAGAGTGCATCATACCGCTCTCCGCTTCCGCCGATGTCATTCCAGGAACCTATGCCGCCGAAGACCCAGGCATGATCGATGGCGCGGCGAAGGGCTTCGTGTTCCAGGCCAATTCCCGTCCATCGGCCGTCTTGTTCTGGCGGCGAGGCGAGCATCGCGCCGCCATGGTCAAGCGCCGCCTGAGCATCAGCGAAGCACTGACCGAAATTCTTTTGGCCCGTCTGGTTTGCGTAAGCCTCGATCTCCGGCAACACACGTCGCAATTCGCTGAGCGCATCCGCCAAAAGGACCGGCTGCAGCGATCCTGGATCGACCTTGCCGACACGCATATAGGTGGCGCCCCAGATCCTCCGGTCCGGATCATTTCGGTCAAGAAGGCTTTGGGAGCCCTCCCACAGCTCCCGTTGGCTGTCGCCAATGACTCCGATCAGCCATCGCGGGCCACCGCCGAGGAAACCGACCAGCATTCTGTCGGGCGTGTCCAAGGATTGGGTCGGCTGCCGGGGTCGCGGCGCGTGATGCAGGCGCAGACCGCGGCGCCCTGCCCTTTTGATCTCGGTCAGCCAGCTATTCGGGTCGGCCGTCACACGCTGAAACTCGCCCTCGCCCTCGCCCTCGCCCTCGCCTGAGGCCGCCGGCTGACGGAACTCGCAATATTTCATGAACCGGAAGGTTGGCGCATTCGGCCAGAAGGCAGAGATGTCCGTGCCGCGGAGGAAGCTGTTTCCGACCACCACCAGCGTCATCGCGTTGTCTATGAAGCCCTGCAAATGACGCCCTGAATATGAACCCCTGCATCGTCCGGGGCGGCTTACGCCTTCCTTGGCGGGACCACATCCCGGAACATGTCCATCGCTTTCCATTTCGGCTCAACCGGCGTCTCGCCGGCCTGCGGCGTATAGGGCGAAGGCTTGTCCCCCGCCGGATCGGGAATGTAGCGGGGACAATTGGGGAAGATGTCGGTGGGCGTGACCCGGACCATCGCCTGCGCGCCGGGAAACTCGGTCAGCAGCGGGTCATCGAAGACGAGTTCGGCGCGGCCATTGACCCTCAACCGCTTGGGGGTTTCGCCCATCCGGATGAACAGCAGGCCGACATGCCCGTTTGACCGGATATTGCCGAGGCTCTTGAACATGCCGTTGCCGTCATAGTCCGGCCAGACCAGCAAGTCAGGCGCAACCACGCGGACAAAGCCTGGCGGCCCGCCCTTAAAGGAACAATCAGGCTGGCCATCGGGGGTCGAGCTTGCCAGAAAGAAACAGTCCAGCGACTGGATGAAGCCGCGGTCCTCCTCGGTCAGGTTGACCCGATGCAGCCGCTCGACCAGCCGGTCGGCCAGCGCCGTCGAGCCGAACATGGCCTGAATTTCACGGTTTCCGGCGTGGTACATCGCCATGGCAATCCCCTGAGGTGTCACCCGAATGCTACGCCCTTTCGTTTCGTGGTCGAGACCCGTGCAAGGCTGGCATGAAACACGCTAGGTTAACTCCGTTGGAGATCCCCACGAGGGATCCGAGCTGGGACATCGAACCGTGTTGGCCAGGAACCCTGCGGCGCCGCCGCTCGATTATGCGAACGATCCTGATTTCGATCTGGGGCTGGATGAGTATGGCCTCGATCCGAAACTGAGCCGGACCGGACTTGCCATCAGCGCCGCGACGCTGGCGGCCGTGGCCCTGGGCGCGTTCTTTGTCGGGCGGGCCGTGCTGCACAAGCTGGACCGACCGAGCAAAATCAAGCCCCGTCGCTAGGCTTGCCTTCTATCGCGCCTTGAGCGGTGAAAACCCGAGATGCATGCCTGCATCGATGATCATGAATTCGCCGGTGACATGGCGGCTCTCCTGGCCTGCGAAGAACAGGATCGATTCTGCGATGTCTTCAGGCTGGGAGGCGACGCGGAGCGGCGTCGACTTGATCACCCGTTCGGCGGTGTCGTCCTCAACCCCGGTGCCCTGGTACTTGGTGAACCAGCCAGAGGCGATATAGCCCGGGCAGACCGTGTTGACCCGAATGCTCGGCGCCAGCGCCCGCGCCAGGCTCAGTGTCATGGTGTTGAGTGCGCCCTTGGTTGCCGCATAGGCGATGGATGATCCCATGCCGGTGACGCCCGCAATCGAGGAGACAATCACCACGCTGGCCTTGCCCGCTTTGTCGAGATGCGGCCGGGCGGCGCGGGTCATCTGGTAGGTGCCAACCACGTTCACGCGGTAGAGCCGCATAAAATCCTCGGCGTCGAGCGCATCGAGATCGCCATGCGGGGCAAATTTGGTGACGCCGGCATTGTTCACCAGCACATCGAGCCCGCCAAACTTCGCCGTTGCGGCCGCAACCAGGGTCTTGCAATCGCCGTCCTCGGCGACATTGGCTTTCACCGCGATCGCCTCGACGCCGAGCTTCCGGCACTCGGCCACCACCCGTTCGGCGGCCTCGGCGCTGGAATTATAGTTGATGCAGACATTGACGCCGCGCCGCGCCAGTCCGATGGCGGTCGCCGCGCCGAGGCCGGTCCCGCCGCCCGTCACGATCGCGCGCTTGCCCTGCATGCTGTTGGGCTGGCTGGTGATCTCGCTCATCGACGTCTCTCCCGCATCGCGTTGAGGCGGGTCTAGCATTTTTCAGCCGGGGCGAAAGCCAAGGCGGGCCGCAGAAACAGAAACGACCGGCGCTTAAACGCGCCGGCCGTCTCGCCCAACCCAGGGGTAAAGCCAATCTAGCTCGGTTTGGCCGGCTTTGCGCCGGCGGCGTTCACCTTGCCGCCACGCCCGATGGGCGCCGCGAGGTATTCGGCCTTGGTCACGCTGTCTTTGCCGGTCGGATTGACGCGCAACCACATCCGATCAGCCCGATCCTGCGCCTTGGCGGGCAGCGCAGCGCGGAACTCGGCCTTGGTCAGCTTGCCGTCCTTGTTGGCGTCGGCCTTGTCGAACCTGGCGGCGCGCTGTTCGGGCGTCGGCATGGCGTGCGGGTGCGCTGGCGCCGCTGCAACCGATGGCGCCTGCGCTGCGCTCTGGCCAGGTGATTGGCCAGGTGATTGGCCAGCAGTCTGCTGGGCCAGGGTCGGGGCAGAAAGAGCAGCGGCTGCAAGGAGCAGGACCGCGAGACGTTTGGTGGAAGTCATGACGTTTCCTTTTCTAGGGAGGAGGAAACTGGCCTGTGCGCGTGTTTGGTAGATCCGGTCCGGCCAGGACGCAATGCCCCGCCCGGACCGTCGCAAGATCTACTGGGCCGGGCGCTGCATCGGCGCCGTGAATTCGGCTTTCGAGAGTTTGCCGTCCTTGTCCGCGTCGCGGCGATCGAAGATCGCCTTGAGGCGCGCATCATCCATCTGGGCGGCGCGATCGCCGAGCGAGGCCTTGAACTCGGCCATATCGAGCTTGCCGTCCTTGTTCACGTCAGCCTTGTCGAAGGCCGCGGCGCGCTCTTCGGGCGTGGGCGGGGTCTGTTGCGCGAGCGCCGGGGCCGACACGGCGGCGACGGCCACGATCAGCGCAGCCAGACGGATATTCACGTTCATGGGATTTCCTCTCCGATAAGCCCAGGTCCGGGACACAAGCGCCCCGACAACCGCCTGTGCGTTGACGGGCGATCGGGTCTTTAACTAACCGCTGTTCGAGCTTCCGTCGCATCACGGTGCAGTGGGTGGTGCACATGACGGTCTTGTAAGTTCGGCGTAATAAATGTCCCAATGGCGATCGCCTTCGCACCTGCGAAGGCTTCATGCGGCAACGCGATGCGTGGTAGGGAAGCCTGTCGAATCCACATTGCGTCTGTCGGTCGGAGACCCTGATGGCCCAACCCTTCCCCGATTTCGCGAGCCTGCCGCTCGGGGAAGCGCCGTCGGCGGACACCGGCGCCTGGCGCAAGCTGGCGGGCGAGCCCGCAACCCGGCTCTGGGAGACGCCCGAAGGCATTCTTGTGAAGCCGCTGTTCACCTCGGCCGATACCGCCGGCCTCGACTTCCTCGATGATGATCCGGGCATCGCCCCGTTCGGCCGCGGCCCCTACCCGACCATGTACACCAACCAACCCTGGACCATCCGGC
>JANMWT010000014.1:0-4336 GCA_031394145.1 Alphaproteobacteria bacterium
ATCTCAAGGAGTTCGAACATCGGCGGTGTTCCGCAACGTGACTGAGACAGCGCCCATATTTATCTGGCTTGCCTCATGTGCCGCCTATTCAAACGATGGGTTTGCGATGACGCTGTTCAAGGCGGCGGCCTCCCTGGCAGAGGACCCGCGTATTCAGTGTGTGCGCAACATTCATCCTTAGGCCAGAGCTCTCCTGGCTCGTGGTTGAGCTTTGACCCAGCGAAGAAGGGTGTGCGGCGCCCAAGTCACTGTCTCGCATGGGCCCCGGGGTCGCCGGAGCGGCGGTCGTGGCCAAATGGCTGGGTCGCCCAATTGCTGCCGGTCATCCTGCCCTAATGAACCCGGCGGGACATCGGTAGAGGCTGTCATTGGCCAATGCCCCGCGCTATCGATCTTGTCGTCGTCGCGTGCGCGATACGGCATGGGCGCCGATTCAGACTCACCAAACCAAGGGAATGAAACGCTTCACGCGCTGCGCATATTCATCGAAAGTCTGGCCGAACATCTCACGCAGCAGCCGCTCCTCTTGTCCGAGACCAGCGTCCTGTTCGAGCTGATCGCCGCGCGTTACGAGCGGAGGTCGTTGATGATCACCGCAAATCAGCCTTTTGGCGAATGGGGGCGAATCTTTCCGGACCAAGCTATGACGCTCGCAGCCATTGATCGGCTCGTTCACCACGCCACGATCCTCGAGATGAACGTCGAGAGCTATCGTCGCCGCGCCGCGCTTGAACGGAAACGCGGGCCCGGCAGGCCAGCATCCAACGTCACGTCAAAGAACAGCGAGCCCGCCAAAACCTGATTGACGCTCCACGACAATCAATCCTCTTGCCAGGAGTTGCGTCAGCCGCAATCATCATCCCGCTCGGCTGCTCTTTCTCATCTTGATCGACGCGCTGTTCCCACCGTGATTGTCGCGCCATATCGGGCGCACCATCCTGCTTGAACGTGAGAAGACCAAAAGGAAGACAATGAAACTACGGCGCTTGCACTACGCCAGAGCCGCTGCTTAACTCAAACCAGATGAGCCGAACCTCCTGAACATCAGGCAGCCACAGGTCTCAAATTATCTGTAGAGGTCTATCGCGACGCCCTGTGCTGCGTTTGCTTCGAAGAACTTCTGGAAGGCCACCGAAAACACATGCTTGCGAAGCTCCAGACGCGCTTGTGGCCCTCCATGGCCTGCACATCCCGCAGCATCTGGGCATGAGCCTGCCATAGGTCGTCGTCGAGCTGGCCTCGCAGGTGCTGCCGGTGGAGCCCCTCCCAAATCCGGCAGGTGTACGTCACAAACGAGATGAACCTGATCCGGTCATCGGTGGGAAGCCCGTCGAAGTTCGACGTCCCGCGTTGCCAAAGGTCGGCAATGCCAGGCGCCTCGAACAGTATGCGCGAAATATCCTGAAGTCCCTCGATCTGGCGGCGCATCGCCTCCGCCCGCGCCAGGATATTGGCCTGATGATTTTGCAGGATAAGAATGACGAGCGAGGCGACCACCGCAACTGCGGCGACTGCCTGGCTGGCATTGGAAAGGTCTTCAAGCGTCATGTCGCCCCCGGTGAAGTGACTTCGCATGCTGAGATAGCCGATGTCACGCTCGGCGAAATGCCTATCCGCTGCATTGCGCCAACTTCAGCGCGGCGGGTTTGTCGTTTTCTGCACAAGCATCGCATGGAAGGAAAGGGCCAAGCGCCGCCGTAACCCGGAACGTGGCAATCCGGCTGAGTCGATCCGATCCTGCCGGTCATCCTGCCCCAACGAACCCGGCGGGTCTTCGCCTCTAACCCGCCATTCGCATTTGCAGGCTCCGGCGACAAACGCCAGCCAGTGCGACTATAGCTGCGCATCAACCCTGATGTTGTGATTGCCGATTCTGGGGCGCACTGTCTCAACCTCGGCTTTGGAGGACGGGGAGCATGAAAGCTCAAACCTTGCTGCTCGTGATTGCTATCGTCGGCGCATCAGCGACGCCTGCAGCGTCTCAGTCGATGACCTCAAGGTGGGGGTTGGTCGGCGATTACAAGGGCCAGTCGATGCTGTTCCTAGGCCTCGACACGTTGAGCGGCGGCGAGACCGCGCGCAACGCCATCGGGCTTGGCGTGTACATGATCCCTTCGGGTGCCCAGGCGCCGATGCATCAGACTGCCTACGTCTTCGACTGCAAGAACCAGACGGTCCGCGAGACTGACTACTGGTTCTTTGAAGCTGACCTGGCGTTCCGGAACGCTTTGAAGGGCGAGGAGCCGGTCGAGACATGGACGTCGGCCAGTTCGCTGGTCGCGAGCATGGCTCTGATGGCTTGCGGCCAAAGCCAGCCGGCGCAGACGTTTGTCGACCTGGCCGCGGCGTTCAACTATGCCCGGCAGCCTAGGTAAAACTTGAACAGCGGGCGGGCCATTCGAGGTTCATGCCGCCGACCGCGAGGCTGTCGGGTTCCGATCGCAATCCGGCCCTATGGACAGGAGCAAGTGCGGTTGACCACTCCGGGCCCCGGGTTAGCCGAAGCGCAAATTGTGGCGATCCGGCTGAGTCGATCGATAGCTGCTTGGCACATCCAGAGCATAGCTAAGCGCGAGCGCAAAAATGGCGCTTGCACCAAATTGCGTGAAGCCGCTGCGGCCCATGTCAAACTCCCATCGTCGGTGCGATTATACTGACGCGGGATGGGTGGCGAAAGGCTGATTCTCGAATGGCGGTTTAGGGCCATCAATGCGGAGCCCGCCGCTATCTTACCTACGGCGAGGTCGCTCGTGAGTTGCCGGTCGCCCCTTCCCGAAAGATCAGGCGGGACGTCGCCCAAGACGGTCGGCGGTTATCCTGGGGATCGGCGGCGCGTTCAGTTCGGATTTTCATCAACTGCGACGCGGTTTAGCCTTCCGCACCTTCGGTGAGCGGCTGAGCGGCTTCTCGAAGCTTCTCAGAAATTGATCGATCATCAACGGGCAGGACCGAGGACTCGATGAAGACCTGGAACTCGTTCGCGAAGAGGTCTTTCCGTACGCGCCACCAAGTCTGGACCCCCGGCATGTGATACCAAGTGAGCATCCATTTGACGTTGGATTGCCAGTTCCGCTCGTCCAGGAAGCCGGTCTTGTATTGGTAAAATGCGTTTTCCCAAATCTTGAACAGCCCAGCCATCAGAAACGAAAACTGCAGCAGCTCCTCATCCGATAGGCGGTTCATACCCGCTCTACTGCTCGCGCCCCCGGCGATGATGTTCGAGTGGTTTGCCATCGTCTCCAGATAGACTGTGAACGTGTCCGAAATCTGCTGATGGACCTGGGCACGGGTTATCGCTGAGTTCTGACGGACTTGGATGCCCACAAAAACGAGCGAGGCGCACACCGCAACTGCGCCTAGCGCCTGCGAAAGATCCGATAGGTCAGCGAGTGTCATTCAATCCGCCGCCGCGTGAGGATGCCCGGTCGGGCGGTTGGCAGCATACAACCCGAGTATCCGAATGCTGCAAGAGGGCCCGGTTTGCCGTAACCTGCAATGTGGCGATCCGGCTGTACGCGACCAAGAGCTGACAGTCATCCTGCCCTAACGAGCCCGGCGGTTTATCTTTAGCGTTCTTGGACGCCGGCCAGGCCCAGACGTGTCCGCATGCTCGGTGGCCGGCGTCGAAGAACGCCGAGGGTAGGTAGGTAACCGCGGGAGACGGGTGGGAGCGCGCTATGGGGTGCGCCGGCGCCGGCTGCGACCAGAGCGCTGGATCGGCGCCCTGCCCGATGCGCGAGGCAGGCTTCGGCGTCATTCACAAAGAGGTCTGGCGCGTTAGCGATGTGGGTTGAGGGAGCCGAGCCGAGCCACCGCTCCAGGCCATACGCCTCGATGTCCGCGAAGTCCTGACCATCCACCCCCGGTGCGCCCTTGTTGGAGCGGCACTGGGCGAAGGCGAACGCCAGAATGTCTGCGCGATAAATCTTGTCGTACAGCGCATAGAACCGATAGTCGGCTTCAGTCTTCGCTTTCGCGTGTAACGCCGTCTGCAGTTTCTGAACACTGTTCGGAGTTGATAGGTTGCCCAATCTCCAGGTCCCTCGCTACGTGTTGCGTCTGTCTTGAACTGAGGTCCCTTCCCTCCACCGGAATTACTCGGCTTCAGCGGTACTACGAACCTCTCCGCCACCCCGATGCGCCCGGCCTGTCCCTCACGGGCGTCCGGTTGATCATCGCTGATCACGCGACGGGGCTTCCCGTGTTGCGTGCGCTTTCCTTGTGTACATGCTGCCGCCAGTACCCCGGTGCAGCGACTGGATGTCGTCCTTGCTCATCTCATCCAGCCGTATCAGCCTTCCCCGAAAGGGGCATCGGGTCGGCCTGCGCGTTAGCG
>JANMWT010000052.1:0-2321 GCA_031394145.1 Alphaproteobacteria bacterium
CGACGAAGCTGTAGACGCGATCCGGAGCGCCGACTGGGCCATGCTCGATGACACCGGCCTTGCCGTGTACGAACACATTGTTGCCGTCGCGGGGGACGACGCGCACTTTCATGCGGCCCGACGACAGCATTGCATGCAGGCGCTGGTAGCGTTCGCGCGTCAGGAGTTGATCGAGCGGTTCCTCGGTGGCTTGCCAGCTGGACACCAGCGCGCGGGCCACGGCCTCTTGGCCTTCCCGGGCGGCGCGAGCGACCTTGACGTCATGCGGGTCGAGGTCGCCGTTGCAGACCACGCGGATTTCGCCGACCGTATCGAGCGCTTCACCGACGACTTCCAGCAGCGACGAGCGGAAATAGCCGGCGATGCGCAGATAACGGGTGGCGCCGTTCAGCCGCTCGGCGAGGATCGGTCCGAGCGTCTGCCGCCGTGACGAGAAGCGCTCGATGGACATGCCTACACCCGGTCCACTTTCAGCGCTTCGGCCAGTTCGTGGGCGGCGGCGCTCTCCTCGGGCCGGGTGCGCTTGGTCTTGGCCGACACGTATTCGGCCAGCCCGATCAGCTTTTGGCGGCGCGGCCAGTAATCGGCCGTGTACTCGCTTTTCAGCGTGGTGACGCCCAACTTGGGATCGTTCTTGTCCATCGCCTTCCAGATCGCGAACAGCACCTGGCGCAGCTGCGTCTCGGCAAAGCCGTCGCCGTCCAGCATCTTGCCCTTGAGATCGGCGGCGCCGGAGAGGCGGGCGTTGTTGGCTGCGGACGAGGCCATCAGGTCGGCATAGTCGGCATAGGCGAAGCTTTTCGCAAAATTCTGGAAGTCGGCGACCTTGGCCGAGCCCTTGTCCTCCATATCCAGCATACGGACGTAATAGCGCTCGGACTTGTCCAGATCGCGCCACATCTCGCGCGGGAAACCAGACGGGACCAGCACGTTGTTGGCGACGTTCTCGGCGTAATCGATCAGATCACGCAGCATAGTGCGTTCGCCCTTGGCCAGCTTGCGGTAGAGGTCGCGGTCGAGCGGCTGGCGGTCGATGGTGGAGTAGCCGGTGACGACTTCCAGCGCGGCGGCGTAGGCGGCCAGCGTCAAGTCGCCGTCGGTGTACAGCGTTTCGCCGTGCCATTCGTCGTGGATCGAGGAGAGGCTGTCCAGCTTGCGCTTCACCGCGTCCTCGATCTCGGCCTCGATCTCCATGCGGCGGGCGTTGGATTGCCCGAGCCGCTTGCGTAGCACGAAGCAGATGGTGCCCTGGACGTAGTTGCCCTCTTTCAGCGCGCTCTGCGTCTCGGTGACGATGTTCCAGGCGCCGGTGACGCGCAGGCCCGCCGCCCAAAGAATGGCGCCGAGATCGGCCCACACGCCCGCATCCTGATGCGTGAACATGACGACCTGCAGGCCGTTGTCCGGCATGTGGCGCGTCATGGCGGAATAGGCGTCCACCATGGCGCGGCGGAAGTCCTCGTCCTTGCCCTTGATGGCGAGGGAGCGCTGCGAGTCCCAAGTCCACTGGTCGAACGGTGGCGGCGGGTTCTTGCGCAGCCAGGCGATGAAGAATTCGGTGATCTCGTGGTAGTTGACGGCGTCGGCGTAGGGGGGGTCGGTGATGAAGAGGTCTGAATGCGTCTTGATGTTACGTGCGTCGACACAATCAACATTATAGTCAGCGAGGCGCATTCGCTCCGGGTAGCCAATGAGGCCGGACCTCATGTTCATGTATGCCGAACGAACAGCATAGTTCATTTGAGGGTTGAGGGCTTGATTGTCGAAGACCTGTGCAAATTTTACCAAGCCGCCTTGATGGACGGTCGGATCAATCCTGCATATCTTTGATGAAATATTCAGCGAACTGCAGAAGTCCACCTTCAATATGGGCGAAGACTTGGCAGCTTTGGCGAATGCAGCCTGAGTGACGAGTTGGCGTGGAGCGAACATATGATGCCAATGAGTCCAGCCGCGCTCGCGGTGAAGCCGAGAAGTCTCATCCCCGTGCTCTATACGAATTTCCGGCACGAAGCCATTTGCCATCCAGTCTGCAAGACCAGCAAAAACCGTTGCGATTGCTGCTTGTTCGCGAGCAACGTCTTCGGTGGTCACGCTGGCAAAGAATGTTTCCTCTCGAGTTCCACCAAGCGAGGCCTGGGTGATCCACTGGATGCAATAAAGTCGCTCTTGATAGATATCTTCATCTAGCGGCGCGAAATCGGATTGTTGCCAACGCCGTAGCTTGTTTTGGTTGTTACCGTCGAGATCGCGGTGGTCGCCTCGGATGGTCTTGATTTCGATGCCTGAGTGTTCCGAATTCATAGGATGGACTAGCCGCC
>JANMWT010000220.1:0-2755 GCA_031394145.1 Alphaproteobacteria bacterium
AGAGCTTATCACTGGCGCCACGCGACACGAGACACGCGCATCGAGACACCATCCAGCCTCAACGGACAGCAGCGGCAACAGCGACAACAGCGGTCAGCGCACGAACCTCTTGGCCGTGCAGAGCGACAGCCCTTGCCGGAAGCGGAAGCACTGCGTCTCGGGTTTGGTGGTGGTCGGGTCCAGAATGCAGCGCTCGAACAGCGCGCGGTGGACCTTGCCGCGAAAATCGTAGTGCTCGAGGATCTCCTGGCCGATCAACTGGCCTTCGCGATCGCAGTCGGTGGCGAGGATCACCTGGTCGCAAGATTTCAGCGCGGCGGCGATCGCGCGCAGCTTGGCCGGCTTGTTGCCGTCGGCCGCCGCGCGGGTGGGGTAGAGGCCGGCGGGCTTGAGGAGGATCGAGGCCCAGCTTTTCCACGACGGTTCGACCTCATGCGGCTCGGCGAGCCGCAGCAGGTGGCCCTCGGCCGGTAGAATCTGGCCAAAACGATCGCCGAGCGCGGACCGGAGATCGCGCGCCTGACTGGTTTTCTCGGTGATGATGAGTGTCGCCATGCGCGCACTCTAGGGGGATTCACCGGCGCGGGGGTGTGGCGCGGGCAGGTCATCCACGGTGGAGATTTTTTGGCAGGCAGTGGCAGGCTAAAGCGGCACGTCGAAATAGATTCTTTCCAGTTCGAGGCTGAAGTCGACGGCCTCGAAGTGGAGCACGTCGGTCGGTGTCTTCAGTGCTTCCAGCTCGAATCCGGTGTCGGTGCGGCGATAATGCTCGACCCGCATCTGATCCTGGTAGACCAGCGCGATGTGCGGGACGGTGGGCAAGGACTTGTAGAATTCGAGCTTCCGGCCGCGATCGATATCGATCGTCGATGGCGACAGGACCTCGACGATCACCAGCGGGTCGGTGATGAACGTGCGCGCGGACCGCGGACCACAACGCACCACGACGTCAGGCTTGGTCTTGTCCGTCCCGTCGTTTTGATCGGCGCTCTGAACTCGGAATCCACCCAGGTATGTCCGACAGCCCCGCGCGTCCATGGCGAGCTTCAAGGGTGCGCCGATATTGCTGGCTATCTGCTCGTGCGTCTCTGTCGGATTCGACATCATGACGATGACGCCGTCGACCAGCTCGAACACGGCCGTATCGGCTTGCGCCTCGACGAAGGCATCGAACGCTTGGATCGTCACGGGCTCGGCTTGGCGCAGGGCAAAGGGCATCGGCATCCTCGCGTTCTGCCGACAGTGTACAACAAAAGACCGCTCGCGGGTTGCCCTGCGAGCGGTCTTTTCAGGTCAGAACGTGAGGCAGGTTCAGGCCGGAATTACATCATTCCGCCCATGCCGCCCATGCCGCCGCCGCCGTGGTCGTGGCCGGCGTGCGAGTCTTTCTTCTTCGGCGCGTCGGCAACACCGGCTTCGGTGGTGATGAGCAGGCCGGCGATCGAGGCGGCGTCCTGCAGAGCGGTGCGCACGACCTTGGCCGGGTCGATGATGCCCTTCTCGATCAGGTCGCCGTACTCGTCCTTCTGGGCGTCGTAACCGAATGCCTGGGCGCGGCTGTCCATCACCTTGCCGACGACGATCGAACCTTCGACACCTGCGTTCTCCGCGATCTGGCGGATCGGCGCCTGCAGCGCCTTACGCACGATCTGGATGCCGGCGTCCTGGTCCTCGTTGTCGCCCTTGACGGTGATCGCCAGGGTGGCCTTGAGCAGAGCAACGCCGCCGCCGGGAACCACGCCTTCTTCAACGGCTGCACGGGTCGCGTTCAGCGCGTCGTCGACGCGGTCCTTGCGCTCCTTGACCTCGACTTCGGTGGCGCCGCCGACCTTGATGACGGCAACGCCGCCAGCGAGCTTGGCGAGACGCTCCTGAAGCTTCTCACGGTCGTAGTCCGAGGTGGTTTCCTCGATCTGCGCCTTGATCTGGTTGACGCGGGCTTCGATGTCCTTCTTCTTGCCGGCGCCGTCGACGATCGTGGTGTTCTCTTTCTCGACCGTGACGCGCTTGGCGCGGCCCAGCATCGACAGCTCGACGTTCTCGAGCTTGATGCCGAGGTCCTCGGAGATCACCTGGCCGTTGGTCAGCGTGGCGATGTCCTCGAGCATAGCCTTGCGGCGATCGCCGAAGCCCGGAGCCTTGACGGCGCAGACCTTGAGGCCGCCGCGCAAGCGGTTGACGACGAGCGTGGCCAGGGCCTCGCCCTCGACGTCTTCGGAGATGATGAGCAGCGGCTTGCCGCTCTGGACGACGGCTTCGAGCACGGGAAGCATCGCCTGCAGGCCGGTCAGCTTCTTCTCGTGGATGAGGATATAGGGGTCCTCGAGCTCGGCGACCATCTTCTCGGCGTTGGTGATGAAGTACGGTGACAGGTAGCCGCGATCGAACTGCATGCCCTCGACGACGTTCAGCTCGGTCTCGAGGCTCTTGGCCTCCTCGACCGTGATGACGCCTTCGTTGCCGACGCGCTGCATGGCCTCGGCGATCATCTTGCCGATCTCGGATTCGCCGTTGGCGGAGATGGTGCCGACCTGGGCGATCTCTTCCGAGTTCTTGACCTTCTTGGAGCGCTTGCCGATCTCCTCGACGACCTGGGCGACGGCCTTGTCGATGCCGCGACGCAGATCCATCGGGTTCATGCCGGCGGCAACCGACTTGGAGCCTTCCTTGACGATCGCCTGAGCGAGCACGGTCGCGGTGGTGGTGCCGTCACCGGCGAAGTCCGAGGACTTCGAGGCGACTTCGCGCACCATCT
>JANMWT010000228.1:0-7324 GCA_031394145.1 Alphaproteobacteria bacterium
GGGCCTCGACCTCTACAAATTCGCGCCACGCTTCTCGAACGCTTATGGCGATGTGCGGCGTATGCCCTCGGTGCTGGTCGAAAATCATTCGCTCAAGCCATACCGCCAGCGCGTGCTTGGGACGTATGTGTTGCTCGAAGCAACCTTGAAGGTGCTGGCGAAGGACGGCGCCTCGCTGAAGGCTGCGATCAAGGCCGACCGCGCCCTGCGCCCCGCCACACTCGACGCCAACTGGAAGACCACCAGCGATCCGGTTTGGCGCTACGACTTCAAGACGATCGCCGGCGCCAAGGCGGGGTCAGCTGCTTCCGGCGGCGAGACGATGCGCTGGAGCGGCAAGGCGGGACCGACCGTCAACCTTCCGGTTTATGGCTCGGAGCCGGGCGCAAGGCTGCAGGTCGCCAAGGCTTATTGGGCGCCATCGACCAAGGCCGATCTCATTGCGCGCCTGAGGGCGCATGGCATCGTCATGGAGACGCTGAAGAGGCCCCAAGAGGTCGAGGTCGACATGATCCGCTTCTCTGGCTTCAAGATCGGCGCGCCCTCCGAAGGTCATTACCCGACCACGGCGACCGGCATGACCCACGAAAGACGCAAAGAGACCTTCCCCGCAGGGTCGGTGCGCATCTCGACTGACCAACCGATGGGCGTTCTCGCCGCCATGCTGCTGGAGCCCGAAGGTGAGGACTCATTCTTTGCCTGGGGCTTCTTCCCGGAGATCCTGCAACGCGTCGAATACATGGAGGCCTATGCCATTGCACCGATGGCTGACGAGATGTTGGCGAAGGATCCGAAACTGAAAGCCGAGTTCGAAGCAAAACTAAAATCGGACGCCGGCTTCGCCGCCTCGCCGCTGCGGCGGCTGCAATTCTTCTACGAACGCAGCCCGTTTTACGACCAGCGCTACCTGCTCTATCCGATCGGACGCGAGGTTGGGCCGTGACACGCAGCTGATTCACCGCCAACACTGCTCGCCCAGGGGAACGGGAGATGCGCCATGCTCGGACGCCGCAAGCCGGTTGAGACGCTGCTCGAACACAAACCGGAACACCGCCTCAAGCCGACGCTGAGCTGGCCGCATCTTGTCGCCATGGGCGTGGGTGCGATTGTCGGCACCGGCATCTACACGCTGATTGGCAAGGGCGCGGAGCTGGCAGGGCCGGGCGTGATGCTGTCGTTTGTCATTGCCGGCGCGGTCTGCGCCTTTGCCGCGCTTTGCTATGCCGAGCTTGCAACCGCCCTGCCCGCTTCTGGAAGCGCCTACACCTACTCTTATGTGACCATGGGCGAGACGATCGCCTGGGTCATCGGCTGGAGCCTGGTGCTGGAATATACCGTCTCATGCGCCGCGGTGGCGACCGGTTGGTCAGGCTATGTCGGCGAATTTCTGAAGGGCGTCGGCATCGCCATTCCAGAGACGCTGCTGCACGGACCGCTCCATCCTTCGACGCCAGGCATCCTCAATCTACCGGCGGTGGTGATCTCGCTCGCCGTCACCGCGCTCTTGCTGGTTGGCGCACGCGAAAGCGCGACGGTGAACCTCGGGCTGGTGGCGGTGAAGATCGTGGCGCTGGCGCTCTTCATCGGCCTGACCATCTTCGCCATCCGCCCGGCCAATTTTCAGCCCTTCATGCCCTTTGGCCTCGGCGATCCGTTCGGCTTCCTGCACGCAGCCCCCGGCGAGGTGGTGAAGGGCGTCATGCCTGCCGCCGCGATCATCTTCTTCGCCTTCTACGGTTTTGACGCCGTCGCCGCCTCGGCTGAGGAGGCGAGGAACCCCGGCCGCGACCTGACCATCGGCATTCTCGGATCAATGGTCTTGTGCACTGTGCTCTACCTCCTGGTCGCCGCCTGCGCGATTGGCTCAATGACCTGGAGCGAGTTCACTCCCGACAAGACCTCGGCCCCGCTCGCCTTCATCCTGCGCACGCTCAACCACCCGCTCGCCGCCAGCCTGATCTCGGGCGCCGCGATTGTCGCGCTGCCCACCGTGATCATGGTCATGATGTATGGCCAGACCCGGGTCTTCTTCGTCATGGCCCGCGACGGACTGCTGCCCGAGCGCCTGACCCGCGTCGACCCCAAGCGCGGGGTTCCCTCGACCGTCACGATGGTGATCGGCGCTCTGGTCGCCGTGGTCTCGGGAACCTTCGAGTTGGGCGACCTCGCCTCGGTGGCCAACGCCGGCACGCTGGCGGCCTTCATTTCGGTTGCAGCTGGCGTGCTGATCCTGCGGCGGACCCATCCCGCCATCGAGCGCAAATTTCGGACGCCGCTGGTCGTCATCGTGGCGCCACTGGCGATCGTTGGCTGCCTTTATCTGTTCATCAGTCTGCAAGCGACAACGATCATTGCGTTTTTCGTCTGGAATGCGGTCGGCCTTGTGATCTACGTTGCCTATGGTCGAAGCCGCAGCCGGCTCGCACGCGCATGATCCACTGGATCTCGGTTCAGAAAGCCCGCCAAACATCGCGCTACCAAACCTCGCGCTAATTGTCGGGCGCAGACGGGATAAGCGTGCTAGCGTTGGTCCTCACCTCACCGGCTGCCAGTAGATTGAACGCCCCCCTCGTCTGACGCGAGGGGAACCGAAGCGTTCGATCGGCGTTGGTGATCAACTGCCCCAAAATCACGTCCCAAAAAACCACGTCAATGCATCGGATCATCACGCATGGGTTTTGACGCATCGGTTCTCGTCGCCAAACTTGAGCGCAAGAGCCCCGTTTGGGCGCTTGGCGCCCAACCGCGCCTGCGCCGGCTGGCGATGGTGGGAGACTTCCCTCCCCGCCAGTGTGGCATCGCCACCTTCACCCGCGACACCTACGCCAGTCTCAAGGCCCGTCTCCCTGAGGCGCACTGGGATATCGTCGCCATGAACGATCCGGGGACCGACTACGACTATCCCGCCGAAGTCACGCATGTGATCGCGCAGAACGATCCCGCCGCCTATGTCGGCGCCGCCGATGCGCTTAACGAATCGGGGGCCGAGGTCGTGTTTGTTCAGCACGAGTTTGGCATCTATGGCGGGGACGCCGGCGCGCATCTGCTCTTGTTCCTGCGCCGGCTGCATTCCCCGGCGGTGGTGACGCTCCATACTGTGCTTGAACACCCCGATCCCGCCCAGAAGCGGGTGATGGACGAAATCCTCAAGCTTTCAGCCGGCGTCATCGTGATGACCGAGAAAGGGGCCGACATCATCGAGCGGGTCCACCGTGTTGGACCCTCGAAGGTGCATGTCATCCCCCATGGCGCCCCAGAACGGCCTTTTGCATCAACCGAACCCTTCAAAGCGAAGCTCGGCTTTGGCGGCCGTAAGTTGATCATGACCTTCGGGTTGCTCTCTCCGAACAAAGGCATCGAAACCATCATCCGCGCCCTCCCCGACGTGCTGAGGCGCCATCCCGATGCGCTCTATCTCGTCGTCGGCGCGACCCACCCCCACCTGGTGTCGCGCGACGGCGAGGCCTATCGCGAGGGTCTGGTTTCTCTGGCGACGTCGCTTGGCGTCGCGGACAATCTTGCGTTCATCAATCGCTTTGTCGGCGACGCTGAACTGGTCGACCTGTTGCAGGCGGCCGATCTTTACGCCACCCCATACCTCACCGAAACTCAGGTGACGTCCGGGACGCTCAGCTATGCCGTGGCGCTCGGCAAGCCGGTGATTTCGACACCTTACTGGCACGCTGCAGAAGCGCTGGCGGACGGCGTCGGCGTGCTCTGTGGCTTTGGCGACAGCGCAGCCTTCGGGACTGCGATCGAAAGCCTTTTATCCAGCAAGACCGATCGTGACGCCATGGCCCGGCGCGCCTACAAGGCCGGCGAGCCCTCACGCTGGCGCAAGGTCGCTGGCGCAGCGATCGACCTTGCCATCGCCTGCCGGGAAACCTCGCGCAAGCGCGAGGCCGCCTCGATCCGTGGCTTGCTGCGTCCCGGGCTCTCGGCGATCAATCGCATCACCGATGATTGCGGCGTGCTGCAGCATTCGAAGTTCAGGATCCCCGATCGAACTCACGGCTATTGCGTTGACGACAACGCTCGCGCCCTCAGCTTGTTTTCCCGCCTTTCGCACGAAGGCGACAATGGCGATCCCGATTGCCGCCTCGTTTACACCTATGCCGGCTTCATCAATCACGCCTGGAACCCGCAGAACGGTCGCTTCAGAAATTTCATGGGCTATAACCGCCGCTGGCTGGACGATGGCGGCTCAGACGATTGCTGCGCCCGCGCTTTCGAGGCGCTCTGCCTCGCGGGCACGCATGCGGGTCGGCTCGACCTGCGTCTTTGGGCCGCCGATTTGGCAGGCCAGGCAATGAAGCGGGTTCCGACCTGGCGCTCGATCCGCGCTCGCGCCCTGATCGTCAAGGCCTGTGTGGCCGGCATAGGCGCTGTGCTGGATCCAGATGAGGCGCGCGCCGCAATCATCGCTTCCGCCGAGGTCATGATGACGGCTCTGGCCGGCCAGAAAGCGGCCGGCGGGGAGTGGTTCGAGACGGGGCTGTCTTACGACAATGCGCGCCTGCCCGAAGCGCTGATCCTCGCGGGCAACCACCTTGACCGACCCGATTGGACGCAAGCGGGTCTTGCGACACTCGGCTATCTGATGCGCAAACAGAGATCGGCTCAGGGCTGGTTCTCGCCTGTCGCGACGAGTTCGTTCGACGCCAATGGCGCCTCCCACCCAGCCTTTGACCAGCAACCGATCGAAGCGTTGGCCACGGTCGATGCCTGCATCGCAGCTTTCGAAGCGAGCGGAGATGATGTGTGGTCGGGGCGGGCGGAAGCCGCCTTCCTCTGGTTCGCGGGCCAGAATGATCACGGCTTGGCGCTCGCAACCGCTGGCGATGGAGGGTGTTATGACGGGCTGACGGCCCTCGGCTTCAACCAGAACCAGGGCGCTGAATCGGTTCTCAGCTACCACCTCGCCGCCGCGACCATCAGGACCATCCCGCACCTGCAGCGCACGGTTTCCTGACGTCGTTCCCTTCCCCTGCTGCACACAGGCGGACCATGTTTGAATTGAAACACGCCGACGACCAGCTCAACGCGGATCCTTCGCGCGTCGTGCTTCGCCCCTTCAGCATCTCGGCGGAGCCCCGCGGCACCGCGCAGGGCATCCAGTCACGCGCCGAGCGGATCGCCAAATCCGTCCTGGCAATGTCGCCGGATGACTGCCACAAACAACTTGAAAACGTCGACCGGGATTTCTTCGGCCGCCACTGGCAGACCCACGCAATCTTTCTCGACCGCTTTCAGAAGCTGCGTGAAATGATTGGCGGACTTGAGAACGTCGATCAGCAATACGCCAAGCTCCTCGGCGCATTCTTCAGCCACGAATACTCCTACGCCGCCGCTGCGGTGATGAACCCCAGCATTGTCCCTCATCCCGACCAGACCGGCGTGCGTGACGGGGCGGTTCGTTTCGTGCTTTCGCTGCGTACGGTTGGCGAAGGCCATATCTCGACCATCGCTTTTCGCGAGGGCGTCGCCAACACCGACGGCACGTTCAAGCTATGGCCCGAATCGCCATTCGCGATCGCTGCATCGCCGAAAGCGCAGGATGGCGAAGGCGGCCCGGTGACGGTCGAACGCCATGAATCAGCGTCCCTGTCCGGCACCGTCATCTTCCCGATCACCCGGGCTCAGAGCAATGGCCTCGAAGATCTTCGCCTGGTCCTGTTCAACGAAGACGACGGTTCGAAATTCTATATGGGGAGCTATACGGCTTATTCGGGCCGCGAAGTCGGCTGCGAGATGATGACCACCGACAGCTTCACCGACTTCCACCTCACGCCGCTGCGCGGCGCCGCCGCTCAGCACAAGGGTCTCGCCGTTTTTCCGCGCCGCATCGACGGCCGGTTTGCAGCCATCCATCGGTTGGATCACGAGAGCCTCTACTTCCTGCGCAGCGACGATCGCTTCGAATGGAATTACGGGACCCGGATCGTGCAGCCGAAATATCCATGGGAGCTCGTCCAGCTCGGTAATTGCGGGTCGCCAATCGAGATCGACGAAGGCTGGCTGCTGCTCACCCATGGCGTTGGCGCGATGCGGCAGTATTCGATGGCGGCGATGCTGCTGGACAAGATCAACCCCGGGAAAGTGATCGGGCGAATGTCCGAGCCGATGCTCACGCCGATCGATGCGACGCGCGAAGGCTATGTCCCCAACGTGGTCTACACCTGCGGCGCAATGAAAGTCGGCGAGCGGCTGCTGATACCCTATGGCGTAGCCGATTCAAGCGTCCGCTTTGCTTCCGCACGCATCAAGGATCTGGTCAACGCGATGAAATGAGGCCGCATGCTGGACGCCCCTCGGTCTCGCTCAGCGTGTTCGGTGAAGCGCACAGATCTTGTTGCCGTCAGGATCGCGCAAGTAGGCCAGATAGAATCCAGATCCACCCTCGCGCAGGCCAGGGGGCTCCTCGCAGGTTGCGCCGCCAGCCGCAAGACCGGCATTGTGCCACGCATGGACCTGCTCGGGCGAAGACGCTGCAAATCCGATCGTGCCGCCATTGGCAATCGTCGCAGGCTCACCGTTGATTGGCTTTGATACCGAGAACACCCCGGTCCGCGTGCGGTAGAAAATGCGATGCCGATCGATGATGGCCGGAGGCACATCAAGCGTGGCGAGCACCGTGTCATAGAAACTTTTGGCTCGATCGAGATCGTTGGTGCCAATCATGATGTGCGAAAACATCGTCCCTCCCAGTGTCGGCCCGCAAACGGGTCTCTGCGTCATACGCTATCCGGTTCAGCTTGCAGAGGGCCCGTCTTGCCGCGGCGATTTGTCAGCCTTCGGTGTTGGTCCCGGCGTGCGCGCCTGGTTCGCCAGCGCCCCGCCATCGGCAAGAGCGCTAGCGCGTCAGCTCGCGCAGAACCGAAAGCTCGCGCTTGAATGCGTCGGTTCCCGGCGTGATGAGCTCAACATGGCCGGTGTGGCGAATGAGGATGAACCCCGCTTCATCTTTTGCCGCGCGGGCGCGGTCAGTATAGGCGCGACCGAGGGCGGGCGGAGCAATCGGGTCGTCTTCGCCATTGACGCTGATCTGACGGACGCCCAGCGGCAACATCTCGGCCGGCGAGGTGTCAGAAAAAACGTCGCTTCGACCGGGGCCGGGCGCGCCGGTCAGCTTGTCCAGGATCGAGGCGAGGCACTCCTTCTGTGTGACCGGAGCCGACGCTTTGAGGTCGGCAAGACCGCCGGAGTTCAGGACGCCCATAATCGGCAAGGGATCGCTCCCGCGCAGCACGTTGCCTGCTGGCAGTCGGGGCCGCGCGGCAAGCCACAGCGCAAGATGGCCGCCTGCAGAATGGCCGAAGGCGAC
>JANMWT010000254.1:0-5050 GCA_031394145.1 Alphaproteobacteria bacterium
CGCGCGAAATCGAGGAATTCCTGTTCCGCCACCCCAAGGTGGAGGATGTGACGGTGGTCGGCGTACCGTGCCCGAAATACGGAGAGCAGCTCGTCGCCTGGATCAGGTTGCGTTCGGGCGAGACAGCCAAAGCAGATGAGATCGTCGAATTTTGCAAGGGCCAGATCGCGCACTTCAAGATCCCAGCCCATGTCCGCTTCGTCGATGCTTTCCCGATGACGGTGACCGGCAAGATCCAGAAATTTGAAATCCGCAAGGCAATGATGGCCGAGCTGGGCCTGAGCGAACTAAAAACCGCCTGATGCAAGGGCTTGCGCCACTCCCGTCAAACCTGGCGCAGCCCTACATAACAGCCAGGCGCCCCTTGGAGGCCCGACATGCCTGCCGAAATCGCTGTTAACGCCGCTGCTGTTCCGCGCGTGGTCATTGTCGGCGGCGGTTTTGCCGGCCTTTATGCGGCGAAGGCGCTCCGCGCTGCGCCGGTCCGCATCACTCTGATCGACCGTCGCAACCATCACTTGTTCCAGCCGCTGCTCTACCAGGTGGCGACTGCTGGTCTTGCGCCGACCCAGATTGCGACGCCGATCCGCGCCATCGTCCGCCACCATGAGAACACGGATGTGCTGATGAGCGAGGTGACCGGCGTCGATCTCGACGCAAAACAAGTGAAGCTGGGCGATCGGTGCGTGCCTTACGATTATCTCGTACTGGCCACCGGCGCACGCCACGCCTATTTCGGCCATGACGAATGGGAGCCCTTCGCCCCCGGTCTCAAGACCCTGGAGGACGCGACCAGCCTGCGTGCGCGCATCTTGCTGTCGTTCGAGCGGGCCGAGCTCGAACCGGATCCCGTGGAGCGGGCTCGGCTCACCACCTTCGTGTTGATCGGCGGCGGCGCCACCGGTGTCGAGATGGCCGGGGCCATCGCCGAGCTGGCCAAGAAGGCGTTGGCCCGCGATTATCGCCATATCGACCCGAAGATGGCGCGCGTCATCCTGATCGAAGCGGGGCCGAAACTGCTGGGGCAGTTCCCTGACGACCTCTCGGAGCATGCGCGCCGTTCGCTGGAGAAGCTGGGCGTCGAAGTTCGGCTGGGCGCAGCGGTGACGAGCTGCGATGCGGATGGCGTGAGCATGGGCGCAACGCAGATAAAATCCCACTGCGTGATCTGGGCTGCGGGAGTGCAATCGTCCCCGGCAGCCGCATGGTTGGGCGCGTCTGCCGATCGGGCGGGCCGCGCCATCGTCGGACCGGATCTGCGCATCGATGGTCACCGGGATATCTTCGTTGTGGGCGATTGCGCCTTAGCCAGCGGCTCGGACGGCAAACCGCTGCCGGGACTTGCTTCCGTCGCTAAACAGCAGGGCAGGTATGCCGGCCAGGCGATCCTTGCTGATCTGGCGGGCAAGGTCGTGAAGCCTTTCGCCTATTCGAACTATGGCGAGCTTGCGACGGTCGGACGCAAGGCGGCGATCGCGGATTTCCACGGCTTGCACCTGACCGGCTTCTTCGGCTGGCTGGTTTGGAGCCTTGCCCACATTTATTTCCTGATCGGCTTTCGCAACCGCATCGCCGTGGCGCTCGACTGGACGTGGTCTTACTTGACCTTCGAACGCGGCGCGCGGTTGATCACCGAGGGCGCGGCCGACCGTTCAGCCCATGACAAGACGGCCCGGCAGCCTGCGCCGCCGGACCGTCTCGCTGGCTAGATCGATGGCCCGTCAAGCCCGGCGCGGCGCCGCCGCGTCGTTGGCGGCGAAGAACTTCCGCTGGTCTCCCCGCGGATCGTTTTCGACGCGAGTGTCGCTGTCAAACAGCATGGTGGCGCGTTTGGCGGCGTCATAGGACGGCCAGTTCGGGATCTTGTCATTGTTGGGATTGCCCGTCTTGGCGAATGTCGTCCAGGTCGTGGCGAACAGGTCGGCCATGCGCCGGCCTTCCGGATTGCCGCCGCCGCACGGATTGTTGCGGAAATTGTTGAACGACGCATCGACGTCGAGGCCGTGGACGGCGCCGAACTTGCCGCCGAACGTCGGGGACACCCACTCCCAGATGTACATGTAGGCAGGAGCGCCGCCGAGCGCCGCCTTGCGTTCGGCCTGGGTAATCGCCGAACGGCGGGCGCCTGAATCGGTGATGAATTGCGCCTGGACGAGGTAGGGGTTCTTCGTCGGACCCTGGAAGCGGTACATCTTCAGGATCTCGTCGGCTTTGCCTGGATAGCGTGCGTCGACAATCTTCTTCAATCCGGCCTGGTCGAGGTCCCAGTTGGTCAGACTGAGGGCTGCATCCTCAAGTGCTGTCGAGATGATCACCGGAACGTCGCGCGATTCAGCTGGCGCGGTGGGATCGAAAGGATGGTGCGGCAGATAGGTACCGTCCATCAATGGCGAGAATGTCGCGCCCTGAAGGGTTGATTGCGCCTCAAGGATGCTTTCCCACGAGATCTTCTGCAGATCACCGATATTCTTCTTCGAGATGTTCAGCTTCTTGAGCAACAGGTCCGCTGAGCGCACCGCGGCTTCTTCGGCCGTAAAGCGCAGCGAAGAACCGGACTGCACCGCCGCACGATGGAAGAGGCCTTTGGCCGCCGGCGTCGCGAGCAGGCAGGAGGTCTTCGACCCGCCGCCCGACTGGCCGAACACCATGACGCGCGACGGATCGCCGCCGAAGCCGGCAATGTTGTCTTTCACCCATTGCAAGGATGCGACCATATCCATGACGCCGACCACGCCTGAATGACCGAACTCAGCCGGCGCCCCCGACCCTGCAAGGTGGGTGTAGCCCAAGGCGGCGAGACGGTGGTTCACCGTCACCACGACGACGTCGCCGAGCTTGGCGAGCTGGGCGCCATCATACATCGGCCCATTGCCCGAACCGGTCGCCCAGCCGCCGCCGTGGAAAGACACCATCACCGCGCGCTTGGCATTGTCGCCGACGCCGGGCGTCCAGACGTTGAGATTGAGCATGTCCTCGCTCATGCCGCCGTTGCCGACGTGACGGTCCCACGCGATCATCTGTCCGTAGTCGCCGGTGATTGGCGAAGGCGTCTGCGGTGAGATCGGCGCGTAGCCAATGCAGTTCTTGACGCCCTTCCACGCCGTCGGCGCCTTAGGCGGCATGAAGCGGTTCTTGCCGCCGGTGTCGGCGCCATAGGGAATGCCGCGGAAGCATTTGATCCCGGCGTTGGTGATGCCCTGGACCTTGCCATACCGGGTGTCGACGACGTGGAAGATGTCGGAACCCGTGCTGCCGCCGCCGAGCACGCCCGGAGCGGGGGCTGCGGCGGGCGTCTGGGCGACCGCCTTGGCCGAACTGAGCGTCGCAGCAGCGCCCGCGGCGGCCACCGCAAGCGATCCGGCGCGCAGCATGTCCCGTCGGCTGACAGCTGCTTTGGCGGCAGGCGCAGCTTCGGCTTTTGGCGATTTGGTCATGGCGATCTCCCCGGGCCGGTATGGCCTTTGATTGCTGTCGTGCATCGTCCGCTAGGGAGGCCGTGGCGGTATCCCGCCTTTCGGAAACAGTCAGCGATGCTTGTATGCATTTGGCCGGGGGATCCGGCCCGAAGTCAAGCCGAGGTCGGCTTCAGAAGTGGTCGCCTTCGGCAGCCGCGGCGCCGAGCTGGTTGGCAATCATCCTTTCGCGCGCCGCCTTCAACGTGTTGAGCACGCAGTTGACGATTTGAGGGCGCGGGTAGGTGAACAGGTTCACCGCCATGGCGCGCATCGCCATCGCGGTCGTCAGCGTCAAGCCCTTGAGCTCGGCGTCCGGCTTGAGACCCGCTGCGCGCGCGACGCTGCCAATATAACGACCAAAGTCATCAGCGACCTGGATCATGATCGGTGTGATGGCCGCAGCGATTTGAGGATCGCTGCGCGATCCCATGCGGATTTCATTGCAGGCGATGTCTTCCGGCATCTGCGCGTTCGCCCACGCCAGATCGATCAGCGCCCGATAGCGGGGCAGACCAGGCGCCAGCCTGCCGAGCACGTCCTTCCGATGATCGGCTAGTTTGGCGTAGGCGAATTCAATCGTGGCCACGAGCAACGCCTGGCGAGTCGGGAAATGATGCATCATGGCGCCGCGGCTGACGCCGGCGAGATCGGCGACCGTATGGTTGGTGACCGCGCCATACCCCTGCTTGTAAAGACAGCTGACGGTTGCATCGAGGATCACTTTCCGCGTTGCCGCGGAGCGATCGACATTGCGTCGGCGGGCTGGCTTTGCGGCCGGCTTTGGCCCCGGTCCGGGATGGGTCTTGGGGGCGAGTTCGGCCATCGTGCCTCCCTGGTGTCGGCGCAAATTGCGATTTTCAGGCCGGATCCCGAGCCTGGGTCGATTTATAGATCACACGGCCGACGGGCGTCGATCCGGCGGTCTACTCAAAAACAAGCCGTTTGGCCGGTATTGTGCGGACTGGCGATCCGTCCTAGGTCGATCGGGACGGATCCGCTGCGGTCGAGCACTCGGATCTGTCGCCGGACGAAATCTGGCTGGACGACGATCGGTCAAGGTTCATGGATCAGGGCCGAACCCCGAGAGCCTCCCCCGGACACCGACCGGTCCGGGGGGATTTCTCCGGCCCCCGGCCTCTCTTTCCCTCACCCTCGCGAGCGCCGGCGGCGAGCTAGCCACGTGCGCGAGCAGTAGGATAAGCAGGTTCGAAGGTCTTTCCTGGAGATGATCATGGGCGCGATCGAGCGGGCCGAACCAGCGGATGTGGGTCTGAACGCGGACCGGCTGAAACGGATCCCTGCCTATTTCCAGTCCTATATCGATCAGAAGCGATTGCCATGCGCCACCGTGCTGGTGGCCCGCGGCGGCAAGGTCGCTCACCTCTCTTTCCAGGGTGCGACCGAAATCGGCGGATCAAGACCCGTCGATGAGGAGACGATCTACCGGATCTATTCGATGACCAAGCCGATCACCTCGGTTGCGGCAATGATGCTGTTTGAGGAGGGTCTGATCCGGCTTGACCACGAGGTCTCGCGCTACATTCCGGAGTTCGCCGAGACGATGGTGTTCGAGGGCGGCACGGCCGAGGCGCCCA
>JANMWT010000271.1:0-4253 GCA_031394145.1 Alphaproteobacteria bacterium
CAACGCTTGAGGCCATCGCCAACGGCCACCCCAAATCGCGTCTCGATGAACTGCTGCCGGGTCCGTTCGCGACGGCGTCAAGCTGAAATCGGGACGGCGCGCTCGCACCGCTTACAATGCGCCTCGCCCAGGCGCTCCAACTCACGCAATCGCTGGTGCGGGTCCATCGATGCCGTTTAACTCAATGGACGACTTATGCCAACAAGATGCGCTCGCGCGAACCGGCCGTTCAATCGGCAGTTTCCACCGAAAGCCGCCGGTCAGTACGCTATCGCCGGACCGGCTTAAACTCGCCTCATAGCGGCCTTTGGCGGCACACCCAACGTTTGGAGTTACTTGGCGGTCCGAGTGGCGAATGCGTTGCATCCAAGAATTACCAGGTTTCGCCCTGCGGCTTCTGCAAGAATCTGCTGTATGCGCTTAGCCGATCGCGGCGAATATAGAATTGCAAATCTTTGATGCAGGCCTGCGCATAGAAATCGGTAAAGCGTTTGTCTTCGGTCATGCCCTTAAGCAGCATCCGGATGAAGCCGTTTGGCCAGACGTTCATCGGCTGGCACGGCGAGAGAAGGTCGCCTGGAAGAAGCACGTCAGGCTCGGTCGTCAGAAATAGACTTTCTTCGAAAGCGCCGTGGTCACGAAAAGCGCCGGTTTTGTCTGGAACCGCGTGCGCCATCTCGACCCAGTTTAGCCCCATGATATCGTAGACGAAGCCCGAATAGGTTCGCTTGATACCGCCGGCAGCGATCACCCCGACGCTCGGGTGTTGCGGGAGCGCCTCGAAGATTTGCCCTGCGTAACGAAGTCTGTCGGCAATGCGGAATTCGTCTCTGATCCCACCGCCATTGTTTGCGAAGCGGGCGATGGGAGCCGCAATGATCCCAACCAGCGCGAGACTTGCTGCGATCATCGCAGGTCGGCGTTGATCCTTGAGCAAGGCCCGCCAGACTAGAATCGAAGCGGCGCCGGCAATCGGCGAGAGGACTGACACTAGTGGCTGCAGGAAGCGCGAAGATTGGAAATGATCACCGCCCAGCGCGGCGTACATTCCGCACAGGCCAATAAGGAATAACGCAGGAATCGCCGTCGCATCGCGTCGCCGAGTCTCACGATCGACTTTGCTCTTCCGAAACCAGCCATACGCCGCAAGACCGCAGCAGATTGCGACGATTGATGTGGTGGCGCTATCCAGAAGGAAATGCATCGCGTAGATCGCCCCGAGTTTGGCCTGCGCGATGATCCCGGTCGACTCCTTAGCGTAGAAGGTATTCGGCACGGGGTAGCCGAAATAACTCAACCGCCAGAGCGTTATGCAGACTGCGACCGCAGCAGCGCCGAAGAACGCACCAACGGCCCATAAGCTGAGGGCCAGCTTGCGACGCCACGCAAAATATCCCGCCAGCGCCAAGCTAAACGCCAGGGCGATTGCCGCGCCTTCGGGGCGAGCGGCTGGCAACGTCACTGTAATAGTGAGGAAACTCGGTGCGATCCATTTTGGGAGATCCGCCGGGCCGCTGGGCGACAGGATCATGCGAATGCTGAGATAGTTCAGGATGGTCAGGCCCAGGACCCAGATTGTCAGGTCCATCAGCGTCCATACGCTCCAAAGAAAAAATACGGGAGTGAGCAGCATAGAGCGGCGGCGATGCGAACATCGGCCCCAACGAGCCCCCACTGGCCCAGCAGCGTTTCCCCGATGCGGATGCCGAACGCCACGGTGGCGACAGTCAAAGCAAAGCAAAGCAGAGCAGCGCGAGGAAACCCTCCGGATGGTCGCTGACAGAAAACGGGATGACGTTCAGCAACGTCCACAACAACGACGTCGAGCCTTCGACGCGTTCTCCACCCGGGTTGTAAACATACCCAAATCCGGCGGCGATGTTGTGTGCGAACACGTGCGTGATTTCGGCGTCGTCGATCCCATCAGTTGGGCGCCCGACATACGCGACTGCCGTCCCGACCAGCGTAACGGCTAAGGCGAGTGGCCAAGGCTCTGACAGCCGCTGAAGCCACGTTTGTCTCTGCTCTAAAGCGCTCCCACCCGACATAGCCTGTGTCTCCCCGACACATATCGTCGCTAGTCGACGTTTGCGGGCGCGGTCCATCGCTTTCGCTCTACGCCTGAACTGAGGGCTGATTATGATGCTTGTTTAGGCGGGAGGCCCCGGCTGACCAGGACGACAGCCCGCCCGCCAGCCCGACCGACGTCAGCGCCCGTATCATTACAATGATGGGGTCGAGAAATCAGCGCAATTCCGGCGATCAGGCCGAACGTCCAGATTGGGGCCCGGTCCGCCGGATTGGAGATTGTGGCGATCCGGCTGAGTCGATCCACAGCGGTCAGTCAGAGACGGAGCTGCGTTGCGGCGGGAGCTCGCCTCATTGTAGCCATCCGTAATGTTGCGATCTCCAAGGCAAGACTCGACCTTCCGGAGCCTGTCCCGTACCTCTGCAATCCACACCAGCGGGGTCGGGCGTGCCGGACATTTTCCTTTCCTATAATCGCGAGGACCAGGCGCGGGCCAAGCCTTTCGCCGAGGCGTTCAAGGCGCAGGGTCTCGATGTCTGGTGGGATACCGCCCTGACGCCCGGCGAGGCCTATGATGAGGTGACGGAGACCGCGCTGCGGACGGCGAAGGCCGTCGTGGTGTTGTGGTCGCCGCGCTCCGTCGTCTCACGCTGGGTCCGCGCCGAGGCCACGCTGGCGGATCGCAACAAGACGCTCGTGCCCTGCATGATCGAGCCCTGCGAACGGCCGATCATGTTCGAGCTCACGCAAACGGCCGAACTCTCGCACTGGCAGGGCGATGCCACGGACAAGGCATGGCTCGCCTTCGTTGCCGGTGTCAGGCGCTTCGTGGCGAAGGATGCTGCGCCAGCGGCGCAAGCCCAGACCACTCCGCTTGCCGCCCCGACCGTTGAGGAAACCCTCAAGCCTGGCCAGAGTGGCTCAGCTCCGTCTCTCGCGGTGTTACCGCTCACCAACCGCTCCAGCCTGCCCGAGGACGAAGTGTTCGCCGAGGGCATGGTCGAGGACGTGACGTCTGCGTTGTCGCAGAGTGTAAACGTTCGTGTGCTGGGCGCGACCACCACCGCGATGCTCAATCGGGCCGCGTTTACCGATCTCGCCGCGTTGGGTCGTCAGCTGGGCGTGCGTTATCTGCTGGAGGGCAATGTCCGCCGTGTCGGTGCCAACCTGCGGGTCGCTACGCAGCTGCTGGAAGCACCAACGGGGGAAATCGTCTGGACCGGGAAGTTTGACCGTCCCTTGGCAGAGCTGGCCGAACTTCAGGAGGAGCTGGTCACCGACATTGCCGCCAGCCTCGATACACAAGTCTATGCTCTTGAAATGGATCGGGCGCTCAGGAAGCCCGCCGACATCACGGCTTGGGAGGCGGTGGCGCGAGGCACTTCAGCCTACCGCAAGTACGACGCGGCAGCCATGCAGCGCGCCATCGACGAAGCTCGTTGCGCTTGCTAACGTTTGTTGCGCGTGTCCAAGCTCGTAGTGGCACTTGCGACGTTTCACCTGGCATATGGGGATCAGCGGAATGAACTCAACGAAACGCTTGAGGAGCTCGCCCCGTCTACTGGTATTGTCAGTCACCGCCGGGCTGCTTGTCTGCGTGATCCCGTTGACGTCGGTGCAGGCGCAGACTCCGCTATCGCCTAGGCAATTCGACACCGCGTACGGAGCGCGGATTGAAGACGCGATCGCCTCGGACGTTCTTGCTGCTTGTGCCGGGGAACTCGCAGCCTGGCGCGCGGACGAGGCGGCGGTGACAAAGGACCGCGCTGGGAGACCATATGACAATTCGGGAAGGGTTCAGGACATCCTTGAACACTACCCGTCCTGGAGAGGATCAGACCCAAGTGAACTGGAGGTTTCCGCCGCCCGGGACGAACAGTATCTTCAGTCGAACCCTTGGCGATCCAGCGGTGATGATCAACACGACACAGTGACAAAGGCATCGAACACTAACAGCTTGTTCAGTGTTTGTGCGAGGAAACGTCGCGCCGCCCAACTACGAGGAACGGCGTTGCCGTTGGCCAAACCGGCGGTGGTTACCGCAAGTGTGGGCCAATCCCCCGCCGCGCCTAAGGCGCGACCGAGCCCTCCGAAAATTAGCCTTGTGACAAACTCCGGATCGGCCTGCTTTACGGTCACGATAACTGACGTGGAGCTTGTCGATCGGGACACCCAGTGGCGCTTCCAATACAATTTGAAAAACACCTGTTCGACGCCCCAGTTG
>JANMWT010000331.1:0-5516 GCA_031394145.1 Alphaproteobacteria bacterium
TGCGCAGGTCGTTGAGAATGTCGCTCGACAACACGTCGGGCCTGCCGCCCATTTGCGCAATCATCCACGTCGCAAGGTCGGTGATGCTGGCGTTGACCCCACCGGCTGCCGGCACGCCGTAATATGCATCCTTCACTGTCGTCGACTTCCAGACATCGTGGAGGCGGCGGTGGGGCCGCGCCCAGTTGCCCGTCGACATCAGACCCTTGAGGCCGACCGAGGCGGTCTTGAGCCCCAGGGGCTCGAGCACGCGCGTGCGCAGCTCGTCGGCGTAGGGCTTGCCGGTCGCCTTTTCGATCACCGTCGCGATCATGTTGAAGGCTGAGTTCTGGTAGGCATAGCACTGCCCGACCGGGCAAGAGAGCTTCAGCTCGGCATAACGGCCGAGCACGTCCGGCGGCGGGACGCCGGCCTCCAGCAGGTTGTCATAGGCATAGGGCGGCAGACCGGTGCGGTGGGAGAGAATGTCCTCGATCGTCACCGCGTCGGTTTCTTCCGGCGATCGCAACTTGAATTCCGGCACCGACCTGGCCACCGGATCGCTGAGCAGGAACTTGCCCTGCCTGATCTCCATCTCCGCCAGCGTCGCCGCGAACCCCTTGGACAGCGAGGCGAGGCGGAAGACGGTGTCGGGCGTCACCTTGTCCGGTTTGCCGGCCTCGCGCACGCCATAGGTGCGGAGAAGAGCGACATGGCCGTGTTTGACGACCGCGACAGCGAGGCCGACGAAATCAGGCGCGATGGAGACAGCGTCCAGCGCCGTGGCGAACTGATCGAGGGTCTGGCTTTCCTGCTCCTGCCGGGCTTGCGCCTCCCTGGTCAGCTGCGCGGAGGCTGGCGGGGCGCCGATCAGCAGCGATCCGGCGAAGACGGCGGCGGCAAATGCAAAAAGCGGTTTCAGCGGGGAGCCTCGGGGAACGCGGCGGAACTGCGAAACTATTGCGGGCATTCGCTTCTGTCGCCAAGCGCCTGCAGTTAGACGGCGCGCAATTCCCCCCGGACGTTCACCAGGATCTGCCCGAGCAGGTTTTGTCCCTTCCAGCGCTCGACACGTCGTGCGTTCGGGTCGTTCTCGGCAAGGCCAATGCCCCAGATGTAGTCCTTGGGGTTGGCCTCGGCGAGTAGCGCCTCGCCAGTGCCTAGGAGGCGGCGGCGCAGGCCGGCGTTCTGTCCGAACTTGGCCCGATTTCCGTCGGTGACAATCGCAAGCTTGGCGGCGTCCCACGCGTCCTGGTCAAAACCTTGGACCGCGCCGCCCATCATCTTGTGCTCGTGGGGGCTCGAGGACGCGAGGATGCGCCCTGCCATCGCGGTGTCGCCGAATAGCCGCGCCTTCTGCTCGTGCATGTACTGCTCGGCGCAGACATAGGCTTGGCCGGCGATGGCGAAGTGCGAGGTGTGGAACTGGCTGAACGGGCCGCGATAGAAAAGATGGACCTCTGGCATGCCTGCGCTCAGCGGTTCGCGCCGGGGACCCACTTCACATCCGCCGCGCCATCGCCGTTGGCCCGGCGCGCCGCCACGAACAGGAAGTCCGACAGCCGGTTGGCGTAGGCGAGGGCGGGCTCGGAGACCTTTTCTTCGGGCGTCGCGGCCAGCCGAGCGATCAGCCGCTCGGCCCGACGCGCCATGGTGCGGGCAAGGTGAAGGTGAGCGGACAGAGGCGAGCCGCCGGGTAGGACGAAGCTGTCGAGCGGCGGGATGGCCGCGTTCATGGCGTCGATCTCGCCTTCAAGGCGCGTCACCTGGGCGGCGACGATGCGCAGCGGCGTCCAGCCCAAGGGTTTGTCGCGTTCGGGCGTGGCGAGGTCGGCGCCGAGGTCAAACATGTCGTTCTGGATGCGGGCCAGCATGGCGTCGAGATCGAGGTCGGCGGCGGCATGCAGGCGGGCGATCCCGATCGCCGCGTTGGCTTCGTCGACCGCGCCATAGGCCTCGACGCGAAGGTCCCATTTCTGGACACGTTCGCCGGTGGCGAGACCCGTCGTGCCGTCGTCGCCGGTGCGGGTGTAGATCTTGTTGAGGACGACCATCGCTCTATGTCGCGCCGCGGCAAACGGGCGTCAACACCGGATCAGACCGCGTAGGCGCCGTAATAGGCCTCATGACGGGCCTGGATGGGCGACAGGGCGTCGAGCGAAGGGCGGGGCGCCAGGCGGAAAGGCACGCGGCGTTGGTCGGCGATAGCGGTGCGGGGCGCGAAACGCCAGCCGCGCAGACCGGGCGCCAAGCTGATCAGTCCGGTGATGGCCTTCTCATCAAGGCCTGAAATCGTAAGCAGGCAGTCCCCGTCCAGCGTGCGCGAAAGGTCGGCTTCAAGGTGGGCGCAATAGCGCCGAATGCGCTGGTTGAGGCCGATCAGGAGCCATTCGGCGTCGGTTTCGCCGCGGGTCAGCGCCTCGATGCCATTGGCGAGACCTTGAGCTTCGCTGGCGAACCAGTTCCAGAAGCGCCGTGGATTATGATCGCCGTCTCGCCGTCCGAACATGGCAGCTTTCCCTCGACGCCCAATCATCCAGGCCGAAAATTATCCTCGCAGCGACAGCTTCAGGTTTGGACAATCTGATCGATCAAATTCAATCGATCGGCCTTCATCACGTCGCTTGACGTGCATGGAACGCGCCGAAGGCGACCGGGTTTTGTGAACGCGGCTGAAAGAGTTCGCGCCCGGCTACCTGAACGCTCCAGCGACCAGGCCGATCGCCACCACGAGGATGATCGCGACGAACTGAACCACGACGCGCAGACGCATCAGCTTGTTTGACCGCGACCGCGCTTGATCATCGGTGCGCACAAGGTTGAAGACGCCGAAGGCGAGGACGACGAAGACCACGCCGATGACCGTATAGAGCGCATAGGAAAGCCAGAGCTGCATGCTCAAAGACATAAGCTCGACCGCGGCCCAGCGCCACCGGGCTTTTGCCGCAGGCCTTTGCCGCTCGATCGCGACGGGTCGTCCTGCGAAAGGGAGCCCCGGGGCCCTAAAAGGAGGGAAGTCTGTCATTTCCTGCGGCCGGGAGATGGGCGAAGGTTGGGGCCATGCAGACAAGCTGCTGCCCGTGGAGGGATGTCAGATGAAACGCTTGACCGCCGGTCTTGCCGGCACGTTGCTGATTGCAGCCGGTTTTTCAGCGATCGCCTGGGCCGGACCGACATTCGACGCGAAGGGCAAGCTCGTCATTCCAGCTGACACGCTGCGCTGGCCTGTGGTCGGGGCAACCTTCGCCCTGAGCTATGAGGGCGATGGCGGCGTCAGCTTCAACACGGTGCGGATCGATCCAGACAGTTACGACGCCTACCTCAAGACCGGTCAATTCCCGGTGGGTGCGATGCTCGACCTTGAAATTCGCAAGCCCCTCAAGGAGATCGCGCCGGCCAAGAGCGGCAATGTGGAAGGCGCGGTGATCGCTCAATCGATCCACGTGAAGGACGAAAAGGCCGGACCCGGCAGCTGGACCTTCTACACCTACCGCACCGGCGGGGCTGGCGGCGCGATTGACCGCAAGCAGG
This sequence comes from Alphaproteobacteria bacterium, assembly GCA_031394145.1. Lineage (GTDB taxonomy): Bacteria > Pseudomonadota > Alphaproteobacteria > Caulobacterales > Hyphomonadaceae > UBA7672. The sequence goes on from JANMWT010000331.1 coordinate 3,511, forward strand.
CCTGTTATTCCTGCCATCAGGAGCACGCCAAGGACGATACGGTGTTTACCCAGTTCTATCCGGCGCTGGCCGAGGCGCGAGCCAAGGCGGCGACGCACTAGCCATGCGAGCCTAGTCGAGCTTCATCCTGCGCAGCTCCGTTAGGGCTGGTCAGCGCTCAGATCGTCCATGAGCGCTGCGACGCTGCGATGTTTCAGCAATGGCGCGCCCTGGCCCGCATAAAGGACGGCGAAGTCGGATCGGCCCTGTGCGGCGGCCGCCTTGCGCAGCGGCGAGACCAGCCAGGTCTCGATCGGGAAAGGCGGCAGCTTCGACTGGTGCGGCGTCAGCGCTTCGGTCAGACGGTTGGGAATGCCGCGCGCCAGCCGACCGGAATAGGTGCGGGTGAGGGCGGTCTGCGCCCCGCCCGGGCCGAACAGCGCGTCACGATGCGCATCGGTGGTTCCCGATTCCTGTGTCGCCAGGAAAGCCGTGCCGAGTTGGGCTGCGCCTGCGCCCAGCGCCAGGGCGGCCTCGATGCCGGCGCGGTCGGTCATGCCGCCTGCGGCGATGATTGGTCGCTTGATCCTGCCAGCGACGATGCGGGTCAGCGCCAGCGTCCCCATCAGGCTATCTTCGGGCTTGGCAAGGAAGGACGGGCGATGGCCGGCCGCCTCGAAGCCGGTGGTGAGGATTACGTCGACATTGGCCGCATCCATCGCCTCAGCCTCGGCAAGCGTGGTGACGGCGCCCACCGTGATGATGCCGCGGCGACTGCATTCGGCAAGGATGCGCGAAGACGGAACGCCGAACACGAAGCTGAAGACCGCCGGCCGCGCCTCGAGCACGACGTCCATCTGCTCGTCGAAATTGTGGAAGAAGCGTTCAGGCAGCTCGGGCTTTTGCAGGCCGAACTCGCGATAGTAGGGCTCGAACACCGGCCAGACCGCGTCGAGCTGGTCCTTCGTAAGCTTGTCGCCGCCGGCGTCATTGTTAGATACCCAGAGGTTCAGCGCGAAGGGCCGGCTGGAGAGCGCCCGGATGTCGCGCACAACCTGTTCGATCTCAGCCGGGGAGAACGTGTAGATCCCGAACGAGCCGAGGCCGCCGCGCTCGCCGACCGCCGCCGTCAGCTTCGCGGTCGAAACGCCGCCGCCGAATGGCCCCTGAATGATCGGATGGCGCATTCCCAGACGCTGCATCACTTCGGTCGGCCGCTTCATGGCGCGTCCCTCCATTTGGGGCTGCGAGGGACTCGGATATGGGGGGTCGATTTGGAAACCAGGCACCTTCGCGTTACCCGACATTTTCAGGTAATCACGGCGAGGGTGTCCCGACGATCGAAATGATCGCGCGCTTCGGCCTCGAACCCGCAGGCGCTGCTTTCGCGGCATGAATCGTTCATGCTAGGCGTGGGGTATCGGCCAGACGCTGCGATGCGCGGTCACGGGAGGAGCGACATGCAACGGACCAGGACGCGCGGGTTTGCGGCGGTTGCGGTCTCGGCCGCGATTCTGTTCGAATTGCCCGCAGGTGGCCCCGCGCGGGGCCAGACGCCCGCCCCGGCCCCGCCTGCGCAAAGCGCGCTGCCGTCGAGCATGGACTATGGCGATCCGACCCAGGGTCTTTCGGTCATCCATTTGGCGCCCGGCCTCCGCTTTGTTGTGGGCCGAAACGTCTCCAGCAACACCTTCGTGCTCGACACGTCGGCTGGCGCAGTCGTGATCGATACCTCGCGCCCGCCCGCCAGCCGCGTGCATCATGATCTCCTGGTCGCCGACGGCGTCGGCAAGGTCGCCTACATCATCGTAACCCACGGCCATGGCGATCACAGCGGCGGCGTCGGCCTGTGGCGCCAGGGCGGGGCGAAGCTGGTGACGCAGAAGAACTTTCCTGAATTCCTGGAGTACCAGCGCATGCTCGCGGGGTTCTTCGCGAGCCGGAACGGTGCGCAGTTTCAGTTTGCGGGCAGTGCGGGCGCAGCAGCGCCGCGCACGGTCCAGCCGGGCGCAGGCGCGGCCGCAGCC
>JANMWT010000334.1:0-1586 GCA_031394145.1 Alphaproteobacteria bacterium
GACCAGATCACCGGGCTTCTTCTCGCGGATCTCGTGCTTGGCGAGGTTGCGGAAACGCGGCGACAATTCGGCCGCCGCGGTCTCACGCATCAGTTCGGCGACCCGTTGCGAATCGCCGGCTTTCAGCATCGGCCTCAGCCGACGACGCCGAACAGGTCTTCTTCCTTCAGGATCACGTGGTCGACGCCGGCGAGTTTGACCTCGGTGCCCGACCATTTGCCGTAGATGACCTTGTCGCCGACTTTCACGCCGAGCGGCTGCAGGCGACCGTCTTCGAGGCGCTTGCCTTTGCCGACGGCGACGACTTCGCCCTCCATCGGCTTTTCCTGGGCCGTATCGGGAATGATGATGCCCGACTTGGTCTTGGTCTCGGCGGCCATCGGCTTCAACAGGAGCCGATCGTGCAGTGGCTTGAATTTCATGGTGCTCTTCCTTCGTCTGGGAACCGGCGCCGCTTATAAGAAACAGCCCCGCGGGGTGTCAACGCGCCTCGGCCTGGGAAAGGCGGCGGTCGAATTGGGCGGAGGCGGCCGCGTCGAGCGCTACCGTCAAATGGGCCATTTCCTCGTCGTCGCGGCGGTCGCGGACGTCGCCATGGCGGTACAGCCAGGCGATCGTGGCGCCATCGCTCAGCGGTACGTCGACGATCCGGGGCGTCCCTGCCTTGTTGAGGCAGTCGCCGATCGCCTCGAGAAGCTGGTCGACGCCCTCACCCGTTAGGGCCGAGATCGGATAGTGCCGTGCGCGCTCCGCGCCGGTCGACGCACGGCCCTCGAGGATGTGCCGATTTTCCTCGGAGAGCGCATCGATCTTGTTCAGCGCCTCGATGAAGATCGCGCCGCCCTCTTCCAGCGCACCCAGCGCATGCAACACGTCCTCGACGTCGGCACGCTGCGTCTCGCTGTCGGGATGGGAGATGTCGCGCACATGCACGATCAGGTCGGCCTCGATCACCTCTTCCAAGGTGGCACGGAAGGAGGCGACCAGATGCGTCGGCAGCTCGGAGATGAAGCCGACGGTGTCGGAGAGCACGCAGTCCTTGCCGTTCGGCAACTTGATCGATCGCATGGTGGGATCGAGCGTGGCGAACAGCAAATCCTTCGCCATCACCTCGGCACCGGACAGGCGATTGAAGAGCGTCGACTTGCCGGCGTTGGTGTAGCCCACCAGCGCGACGGTCGGCAGGCGCGCCCTTTTGCGGCCAGCGCGGTTCACCGCGCGGGTCTTGCGCACACCTTCGAGGTCGCTCTTGATGCGCACGATGCGCTCGCCGATCAAACGGCGATCGATCTCGATCTGGGATTCACCGGGGCCACCCAGGAAGCCGAAGCCGCCGCGTTGCCGTTCCAAGTGGGTCCAGGACCGGACCAGTCGGCCGCGTTGGTAGTCGAGTGCCGCGAGTTCGACCTGCAGGCGTCCTTCGTGCGTGCGCGCCCGGGCGCCGAAAATCTCCAGGATCAAGCCGGTACGGTCGATCACCTTGGTGTTCCATGCTTTCTCGAGATTGCGCTGCTGCACGGGCGTCAGCCGCTCGTCGACGACGACGAGGCCCACTTCCTGTGCCTCGACCGCTCCCTTGATGCGCT
>JANMWT010000344.1:0-7300 GCA_031394145.1 Alphaproteobacteria bacterium
CCGCCAGGATCCCAAGCAGGCATAACACCAGCACCTCGCTCAGCGGATAACGAACCTTGCCAGCCTGCCGCCCATCCGGCAGCTCCTCGAAATGCTTCAGAAAGACAACCGTCTCGTCAAACGCACCACAGTCTTCCAACACGCCAGCCATCGCCATCCTCCGAATCAGAGGATCACGACAGATTCAGGACTTCATCCCGTTGTCACTCAGTTCTTCACCCGATTGCCCTGCAAAACACCCCTAACCGGGTTGACGGGCGAAATTCGCCCCCTATAAGTGGCAACTTCCGCGACGGGCTATAGGCTTGCCGCGCCGCTCTGGCGTCGCGCCTATACTCGCGTCGCTTGTGTTTTCGACGATGTAGCAGCCGATTTTCCCGACGAGACGGGGATTTCGCCGGTCTTTCAGGAGGGGCGATTGGCCCGTATTGCAGGCGTCAACATTCCGACCGCCAAGCGCGTTGAAATCGCGCTGACGTACATTCACGGCATTGGCCCAGCCATGGCCAGGGAAATCACCACGAAGGTCGGCATCGAGCCGGCGCGTCGCGTGAACCAGCTCACCGACGCTGAAGTTCTCCGCATCCGCGAAGCCATCGACGCCGACTATATGGTCGAGGGCGACCTCCGCCGCGAAGTGGCGATGAATATCAAGCGCCTGATGGACCTCGGCTGCTATCGCGGCCTTCGTCATCGTCGCGGCCTTCCGGTCCGCGGCCAACGCACCCACACCAACGCACGCACGCGCAAGGGCCCCGCGAAGGCCATCGCCGGCAAGAAGAAATAAGAGAGATTAGAGCATGGCGCGCGAAGCGGCAGCTGCGGCAGGCGGTCGGGTCAAGAAGCGGGAACGCAAGAACATTGCGTCCGGCGTCGCCCATGTGAACGCCAGCTTCAATAATACCATCATCACCATCGCCGATGCGCAGGGCAATACGATCGCGTGGTCGTCGGCCGGCACGATGGGCTTCAAAGGTTCGCGCAAGTCGACGCCCTACGCCGCGCAGGTCGCTGCCGAAGACGCCGGCCGCAAGGCGATGGAACACGGCATGAAGACGATCGAAGTGCTGGTCCATGGCCCGGGTTCGGGTCGCGAGTCGGCGCTGCGCGCCCTCCAGGCCGTCGGCTTTACCGTCACCACCATTCACGACACGACTTCCGTCCCCCACAACGGATGCCGTCCGCCCAAGCGCCGCCGCGTCTAGTTGACGACTGCGCTACACTTGGGGACCGCAACAGACTGAGAGGCTAGCAAGCAATGGCGACTCCCGCCGCTTCGGTGAACGACAAAAACTGGAAAGATCTGATCCGCCCCAACCGACCGGTGGTTGAGCATGATCATGATCCCCAGCGTCACGCCAAACTCATCGTCGAGCCGCTCGAGCGCGGCTTCGGCACCACCCTCGGCAACGCGCTGCGTCGCGTGCTGCTCTCCTCGCTCCAGGGCGCGGCGATCACGGGCGTCCAGATCGACGGCGTGGTCCACGAATTCTCCTCCATCCCGGGCGTTCGCGAGGACGTGACCGATATCGTCCTCAACCTCAAGCGCGTCGCGATCCGCATGGTGTCGGACACCGCCAAACGCATGACGTTGAAGGCCTCGGGCGCTGGCCCGGTTAAGGCTGGCCAGATCGAAGTTTCCGGCGACGTCGAGATCCTCAACCCGGACCACATCATCTGCCACCTCGATGAAGGCGCCGAGCTGCGGATGGAATTCACGGTCGCCACCGGCAAGGGTTATGTCCCGGCCGACCGCAACCGTCCGGACGATGCGCCACTGGGATTCATTCCGGTCGACTCGATCTTCTCGCCGGTCGAGCGCGTGGGCATCTTCGTGGAAGACACCCGCGCCGGCCAGGTTCTCGATTATGATAAACTCACGCTCGACGTTCAGACCGATGGCTCGGTGACGCCGGAGAACGCCGTAGCCTACGCTGCGCGCATCCTGCAGGACCAGCTGCAACTGCTCATCACCTTTGACGAGCCGGTGGCTGCATCGTCGGCCGACGACGAGCCGGACCTCGGGTTCAACCCGGTTCTGCTCAAGAAGGTCGACGAGCTCGAGCTGTCCGTGCGTTCGGCCAACTGCCTGCGCAACGACAACATCGTCTACATCGGCGACCTCATCCAGAAGTCGGAAGCCGAAATGCTTCGCACGCCGAACTTCGGCCGCAAGTCGCTCAACGAGATCAAGGAAGTTCTCGCCTCGATGGGTCTCCATCTCGGCATGGAAGTGGCCCAGTGGCCGCCGGAGAACATCGAAGACCTCGCCAAGAAATACGAAGACCACGCTTAAGCAGAAGGTCGGCCTCCGGGCCGGGACAACGTCATGCGCCACGGCTTTGCGCTTCGCAAACTCAACCGCACCCACGAGCATCGCAAGGCGATGTTCGCGAACATGGCCGGCGCGCTGATCCGCCACGAGCAGATCACCACGACGCTGCCCAAGGCGAAGGAACTACGCGCGGTTGTCGACAAGCTGATTACCCTGTCGAAGAAGGGCGGGCTCGCCAATCGCCGCCTGGCGGCTTCCCAGCTGAAGGAAGACGATATCGTCCAGAAGCTCTTCGCGGTTCTCGGCGATCGCTACAAGGATCGCGCTGGCGGCTACACCCGTGTTCTCAAAGCCGGCTTCCGCCATGGCGACAACGCTCCGATGGCGGTGATCGAGCTTGTCGACCGTGACCCGGAAGCCAAAGGCGCCGTCGACCGCGCCCGCCTCGAGGCCGAAGCCGAGATGGAAGACGCCTGAGGCAAGCTGTAAATTCACGATCCAGAGGCCGCCCCGACCGGGCGGCCTTTGTGTTTTCCGGGGGTTGCGCGAAAGCCTTGTTTGCGCCGGAATCGGCGCCTAGCTGGACCCAACAGAGCGTTGTGGAGTGGTGAGCCCATGAACAGGCAGAACATCCTTCTTGTGGCCGCGGCTGCGGCGACGACGGCTCTGGTGATGCTTGGCGTTCCGGCGATCGGTCAGCTGCTCGACCAGCAACGGACCGTCCAGCTTGCCCAGCTCACCCCGACACCCGCGCCCACACCCGACATCCAGCGCGTCGCGCCCGCATCCCGCACCGGGGTGATGCAGTCCTACGCGCCAGTGGTCCAGTCAGCGGCGCCAGCGGTGGTGAACGTGTTCACCTCCAAGCAGATGTCGGTCTGCCCCTACAACGACCCCTTCTTCGCCCAGTATTACTGTGGCGCGAACGCCAACAAGAAGGAACGCCGCGAAACCTCGCTCGGTTCAGGCGTGCTGGTTGGATCGGACGGCATCATCGTCACCAACAACCACGTCGTCGAGGCGGGCGATGAATTCCGCGTCGTTCTCTACGACCGCCGCGAGTTCGAGGCCAAGCTGGTGATGGCCGACGAGCGCACCGATCTTGCCGTGCTGAAGATCGATGCGGGCGCGCAGAAGCTGCCGACGTTATCTTTCGCTGACACGCGCGGGCTGCAGGTAGGCGATCTGGTTCTGGCGATCGGCGACCCGTTCGGCGTCGGCCAGACGGTCACCTCCGGCATCATATCGGCTCTCGCCCGCACGGATGTCGGCGTCTCCGATTATTCCTCTTTCATCCAGACCGACGCTTCGATCAACCCCGGCAATTCCGGCGGAGCTCTGATCGACATGCAGGGTCGCCTGGTCGGGGTGAACTCGATGATCTACTCGAAGAACGGTGAGTCGAACGGCATCGGGTTCGCCATCCCGGCCGAAATGGTGAAGCGCATCGTCGACGCCGCCGTGCATGGCGGCACCCTGGTTCGCCCGTGGATCGGCGCTGGCGGCGACACGGTCACCGCCGCAATGGCGAAGACCCTGGGCCTCGACCGGCCGCGCGGCGTGCTGATCACCAATGTCTACCCCGGGAGCCCGGCTGAGAAGGCGGGCCTGAAGAAGGGTGACTTGGTGCTCTCGGTCGATGGCCGGGACGTGTTCGATGAAAAGGGCATGAAGTTCATCGCCGCGACCAAGGCCGAGGGCGAAAGCCTCAATCTGGTGTCGATGCGCGACAGCAAGGAGAAGTTGCTGGCGCTCAAGCTGGCGGCGCCGCCCGGAGCGTCGAAATCCGATCTAATTCAAGTTGGCGGACGCAATCCGTTTACCGGCGCCCAGGTGGCCGAACTCTCACCAGCGATGGCTGAGGAGCTTGGCCTCGACCCGTTCCGGTTCGAGAGCGGGATGCTCATCGTCAGTGCGCCTCCGCGAACCATCGCCAGCGGGATTGGCTTGCGCCGGTATGACATCGTGCGCGAGGTCAATGGCGTCTCAGTCAAGACGGCCAAGGACCTCGAAAAGGCGCTCAACACCAACGCCACTCAATGGCGCATCGCCATCGAACGGGACGGCAAGCGCATCGAGGCGACGATCTAAGTCCATCGCCAAGCGGTTCTGGTGCTGGAACGGCGGGCAGCGCCGCGCTACATCACTGGCGTGACCGATCTCTTCCAAGCTGCTGGCCTCGATGCCGAAGCGCCGCGTCCGCTGGCCGACCGGCTGCGTCCTGAGGCGCTGGATGAAGTGGTGGGGCAGGACCATTTGCTTGGGCCAGAAGGCCCGATCGGGCGGATGCTGGCCCAGGGTCGGCTCGCCAGCCTGATCCTTTGGGGTCCGCCCGGCACCGGCAAGACCACCATCGCCCGACTGATGGCCAAACAGGCAGGGCTGGAGTTCGAACAGCTCTCGGCCATCTTTTCAGGCGTAAAAGACCTGCGCGCGGCCTTCGAGCGGGCCGAGCAGAAACGGGCGATGGGCCGCGGCACCCTGCTGTTCGTCGATGAGATCCATCGCTTCAATCGCGCCCAGCAGGATGGCTTTCTGCCATTCGTCGAGCGCGGCGTGGTGACGCTGGTGGGAGCGACCACCGAGAATCCCTCCTTCGAACTCAACGGCGCCTTGCTGTCGCGAACCCAGGTGATGGTGCTGAAGCGGCTGGACGATGCGGCGATGGAAAAGCTGGCCCAGCGCGCCGAAACGCACCTTGGCAAACCCGCGCCGTTGACGCCGGACGGCCGCGTCGCGCTGGCGGCGATGGCCGATGGCGACGGGCGCTATTTCCTCAATCTGCTGGAGGAGGTGTTCTCCTGGGACCGCAAGCAGCCGCTCGACGCAGCAGGGTTGATGGCCGCGCTGCAGAAGCGCTCGCCGGCCTATGACAAGGATCGCGAGGAGCACTACAATCTGATTTCGGCCTGGCACAAGGCGACGCGCGGATCGGACCCGGACGCGGCGCTCTACTGGTTCGCCCGCATGCTCGAAGGCGGCGAAGATCCGCTGTTCCTGGCGCGCCGGATGATCCGTGCGGCAAGCGAGGAGGTCGGCCTCGCCGATCCCACCGCGCTGATGATCTGCAACGAAGCCGCCGCCGCCTATGAGCGGCTCGGCAGTCCCGAGGGCGAACTGGCGCTGGCGCAGGCAGTGATCCACCTTGCCACCGCGCCGAAGTCGAATGCCGCCTACAAGGCGTTCGGGGCGGCGCGCCAGGCGGCGCGCGAGACGGGCTCGCTGATGCCGCCGCAACATATCCTGAACGCTCCGACGAAGATGATGAAGGAATTGGGCTACGGTTCGGGCTATCACTACGACCATGAGGCCGAGGGCCAGTTCTCGGGTCAGAATTATTTTCCGGATGGCATGGAGCGGCAGGACTTCTACCAGCCGAAAGGCGCCGGTCGCGAAGGACCGATCCGCGAGAAGCTGGAACAGTGGGCGAAACTTCGCCGCGAACGCGCCGGCGGCGATAAACCGTGATCAAGGGAAAGGCTGCGCCTCATCCTGAAGATAATACGAGCGGCCGCAAACGCGTGTCGATCATCGGCTCGCTGGTGTTTCTGGTTCTCGCGCCCGGCGTCGTCGCAGGTCTGCTTCCAGGGGCGATCTCGCAATGGCGGCTCGAGCCATGGCCGTTTGGCGAAGGTGCGTTCCGCACCGTTGGCGTCGTCATGGCGCTCGCGGGCTTCGCCTGGCTGCTCGATTCTTTTGCGCGATTTGCGCTACAAGGTCTTGGCACGCCGGCGCCGGTGTTCCCGACACGCAAGCTGGTGGTCAGCGGCGGATACCGGTTCGTGCGCAACCCGATGTATGTCGCAGTGCTGGCGCTGATTTTTGGGCAGGCGCTGTTGTTCGCCTGCGTCGCAGTTGCGCTCTACGGCTTGGTTGTCGCTGCGGTGTTCTATGTCTTCGTAAAGCTTTACGAAGAACCGACTCTCGCGCGCACTTTCGGCGACGAATACGAAAGCTACCGCGCCAACGTGCCCGGCTGGCGCCCGCGCCTGCGCCCCTGGCGAGGCGGCTGAGATGGTGCGGCGGGCCTATGAACAGGCAGGCGTGAGCGAGAATGATCGCACCTTCGTGCGATCTCTGGTGCTCTACGAGGACGACGCCGTGCTGGCGTTCAACAAGCCTTCGGGCCTCCCGGTGCAGACGCGCAATCCCGACGATCGCACGCTGGATGCGCTGCTTGCCGCGTTCGCCAAGTCCAATGGCAAACGGCCGCGCCTGGTGCATCGGCTGGATGCACAGACCTCTGGCGTCATCATTGCCGGCAAGACCCAGCCGGCCGCAGCCGCCCTGAGTGCAGCGTTCGCCGGGCGGGACGTGCACAAGACCTATCTCGCGGTCGTGTCCGGCGCGCCCTTTGCTGAGGCGTCGGGTGAGATCGATATCGCGCTGGCGCGCTATCGCCCCAAGCCGGAACTCGAGCTGATGCGCGCCGCGCGGCCCGGTGACGACAAGCCCCAGCCAGCCCGAACCCGCTGGCGCGTGCTCGCCTCCAGCGGGACCGCGCAGCTGCTCTCGCTGGAGCCGGAAACCGGGCGGATGCACCAGATCAGGGCGCACTTGTCGCTTAGCGGCCGGCCGATCCTGGGCGATCCTTATTATGGCGGAGCGACAAGTCTGGTTGGCCAATCCGTCCCTCGCCTGATGCTGCATGCCGAAAGGTTGGCCGCGCCGCATCCCCTAGGGGGAAAATTCACCGTGTTTGCAGGGGCGCCAGCGGATTTTCGGGCCGTCGTTTCCGCCGCAGGACTCGATCTGGCAATACGGCCCGTCTGAGACTATTAGACCGCTGACCATGTTGAACATCCTCCTCGTCGCAGCCGGCGGCGCCTTTGGCGCTAGTTTCCGGCATCTATTCTCGGGCGCCGCCCTGCGGCTGCTGGGGGCCGGCTGGCCTTATGGGACATTCGCGATCAACGTGATTGGCAGTTTTCTGATGGGCGTTCTGGCCGGCTGGCTGGCCTTTCGCGGCGACGGCGGCCAGCAATGGCGATTGCTGCTGGGTACAGGGGTGCTGGGCGGCTTCAC
>JANMWT010000353.1:0-1750 GCA_031394145.1 Alphaproteobacteria bacterium
TTGGATGCCGGCCGCGCAGCGGCGGCGACAGACTTTGCCTGCCCGGGAGCGGCAGCTGGCTTGGGCGCGCCGGCCTGTCCCGGTGCTGCAGGTTTGGGCGGCGGGAGCGCCTCGGCGAGGGCTGCCGGCGGCGGCGGCGCGGCGACGCGCACGGCGGCTGGGTTTGCCTGAGGTTCAGGCGAATCCGGTCCGCCGCCGGGAGTCGTGCGCTTGCCAAACATAGCGAACTCCTAGCGACCCATCAGTTTCTTGAACATCGACGGCTTGGCTTTCTGGATCTCGCGGCCTGACAGCATAACCGCCAGTTGATCGAGCGCCTGGGCGCATTTCGACTCTGGCGCGACATCGAAGATCATCTGACCGTTGTTCGCCGCCGTGCCAAAGAGCTGAGCATCGAACGGAAGGACCAGCGTCGGCTCGATGCCGATGGCCTGGCCGAAATCCTTGGGCGGAATTTCCGGCCTTTTCGGCAGGCCGACCATGTTGAGAACCAGCTTCGGCGGATTGTCGTTCGGTCGCGCCGCTTTGAGGAAGTCGATCATGTTCTTGCCGTTGCGCAGCGAGGCAAGATCGGGCCCGGCCACAACGATGATCTCGTCGGCGCCAACCAGCGTTCCCTTGAACCAGTCCGACCACACCTGGGGCATGTCGAGGACAACGAAGGGCACCGAGGACCGAACCTGTTCGAGCACCCGCACATAGGTTTCGGGATCGAGGTTATAGGTTCGATCAAGCGTTGCCGGCGCGGTGAACAATGACAGGCGGTCCGTGATCTTGGACACCAATCGGCCCATCACGGCTTCATCGAAGCGGTCAGGCGACATCAACGCATCGGCAATCGTCGCTGTGGCGTCATGGTTGAAGTCGAGCCCGGTGGTGCCAAAGTTGAGATCGAGGTCAACGAGGGTGGCGTTGATCTTCACCCGCTCTGACAGAGCCCAGGCAAGGTTATGCGCGATCGAAGAGGCGCCGACGCCGCCCTTCACGCCCGTGACCGCAATCGTCTTGCCGACGAACGGCGCCTCGGGGTCGGTGAACAGGGCTGAGATCGAGCGGATCATCTGCACAGGATCGACAGGAGCAACGAGGTATTCGCTCACGCCGCGGCGCATCAGCTCGCGATAGAAACGGATGTCGTTGGTGTGACCGATGACGACGACCCGGACGTTCTCGTCACAATGCGCCGCCAAGGCGTCGAGCTCGGCAAGCAGCTGTCGCGGTTCGCCGGTGCCCTCGAGGATCAGCAGGTTGGGCGTCGTCTCGTTGACGTAGTGGTTGACTGCAACCTGCATTCCGCCTTCGAAGACGTCCATCGAGACGTTCTTCATGCGGCGATCCTTCATGATCGTGCGCATGAGGCCCAGCAGTTGGGTGCGAACGCAGAAGGCGTGAATGGCGATGCGCGGGATCGTCCGGTCGCCGCCAGCGGCGGAGGATTCGAAGGCGTAGTCGAAGCCCAAGCCCTGCCCGGCCGGCTGGCTGTCGGCAGCTTCGTCTTCTGCACCTGCGTCGGCTTCGACTTCTTCCTCGTGGAAGGGCGGCGTCTCTTCTTCCTCGTGGAAGGGCGGCGTCTCTTCCGCCTCGGCGGGCGGATCGAAGTGGGTCGAGAAGCTCGGCCGCGAGGAGCCGGGCTTCAGCGCCGCGGGTTCTTCCTCGCCATAGGCTTCGGCCTCAGGTTCTTCCTCGGCAAGTTCGGGGGCAAGTTCGGGGGCAAGTTCGGACATGCTGGTAGAGCCGTAGGCAATAGCCT
>JANMWT010000380.1:0-2297 GCA_031394145.1 Alphaproteobacteria bacterium
TGCTGCGCTGGCGGGGCTGGCAGCCACAGGATGCGCAGCCGATCCAGCCAAACCGCCCGCGGAGCTGAGCGATGAACAGGTCTGCCTCAAGCATTTCGAGCATGATCCGGTCGAACGCGACCGCTGCCATCTCACGGGCGAACAACGCCAGGGGCGGCCACAGGATCTCGACCCGCACCAGCTGCCGGTGCGCACCGGCGATCCCAGCGGCTGACGTCGCCGGCCTACCGGCCGGTGGAGGCCCAGGTCGAATAGACGGCAAAGACCGCTGAACCGGCCATCGCCAGCGCCGCGAACCGGAAGAACCAGCGCGCAAACCCCTCTGCCGCAAAGCGTTTCGCCAGCCAGTCGGCGCCGGCCGCATAGATCATCAGCCCGAACAGCTCGGTGACGCTGACCGTCGCCATGATGATCAGCGATTGCACGATCAGCGATCGGTCGGGATCGAAATAGGCCGGCATCAGCCCGCCGAAGAACACCAGCGCATTGGGGTTGGACATCTGCAGACCAACGCCGCGGGCGAACAGGTGCGTGCGCGGCGGCGGCGCGCGGCGCGCCAGATCGATCGGCCCGGCGAACGCCATCGGCCAGGCGATCCAGAAAATGTAGGCGACGCCGGCGATCTTGATCGCCAGGAAGCCCAGCGGAAAGACTTCGGCGAGAATCGAAACCCCCGAGGCGGCCAACGCCACCCAGATGATATTGGCGAGGCAAATGCCGAGCGCAGGCAGCATGGCCGCGGCAAAGCCATAGCGCATCGAACTGGTGGTCACGAGCATGACCGCCGGACCGGGCGTCAACCCGCCGAACGCGAAGATCGTCAGCAGGGCCAGCCAGACCGTGATCGCCATGGCGCGTGTCTATAATGCGCGACCGCGGCCGAGGGAACTGGAGCTAGAACTCCATGTCGAGTTCTTCGATCTCCTGCGGCTCCTGCTTGGCGTCGCGAACCCATTGCTTCACCGGCGCCCACGCCAGGATGCGGTCGCGATAGTCGGCAGCCCGGCCCTCAAGCGCGATGTCGTAGGTGAGGAAGCGGGTGCACACCGGCGCATACATCGCATCGGCCAGCGTCGGCTCTGCGCCGAACAGGAACGCGCCGCCATAAGCCTCCAGGCATTCGCTCCAGATCGTCAGCACGCGCCGGATGTCAGCCCGCGCCCCGGTAAACACCTTGAAGTTGGGATAGCGCGCCTTGATGTTCATCGGCAGCGCCGAGCGCAGATTGTAGAAGCCCGATTGCATCTCGCCAGAGACCGAGCGGCAATGCGCCCGCTTGATCCGGTCGGTCGGCAGAAGGCCGGCTTCGGGGCGAAGCTCATCGAGGTATTCGGCGATCGCCAGGGTGCCCCAGACACTCGCCCCGTCATGGGTCAGACGCGGCGTCAGAACCGTCGGGGAGAGCAAAAGCAGCTCGGCGCGGTTGTTGGGGTCATCGACCGGGACGGACTCAATCGCGACCTCGAGACCCACCATTTGGCAGTAAAGCCAGGCTCTCAAAGACCAAGAAGAATAGTTCCTGCTCGAAATCGTGAGCTTTGCGCCTGACATCCCAGCACTTTCCTGCCCGTTAATGTAATTGTGCTCTTGTATGTCGCAGTGCGATAGACGGGGAACTAGGCTTTGGTATGGAAGCGGCCTTCATTCCCCGACTGCCTAGAAATAGAGCGCATCAGAGCATGTGGTATCATCTCTACGAGGCCCAGATGAAGGCCTCCGAGCCTTTTCGGGCTGCTGCGCTCGCCGCCCTGCGCCTGAAGAGCGCCCTCAACGGCTCAGCCGACCTGCCGATCGCCCGCCAGATGATGGCGATGTTCGAGATGGCCAGCCGGACCAAGCTCTCGCACAAGCGGCCGCCTTTCGCGATCGAGACCGTCAGGGTCGAGAACCGCGACGCCGCCGTCACCGAGGAACTGGCGCTCCACCTGCCCTTCGGCGACCTGCTCCACTTCAAGAAGGACATTCAGGCGCCGCAGCCGCGCGTCCTGCTGGTGGCGCCGCTGTCAGGTCACTTCGCCACCCTGCTGCGCGACACCGCGCAGACGCTGTTGCAGGACCATGACGTCTATATCACCGACTGGATCAACGCCCGCGACGTGCCGCTCGGCGAAGGCCGCTTTGGCTTCGAGGAATATGTCGACTACCTGATCAAGTTCCTCGAGCACCTTGGCCCGGGCGCCCACATGGTTGCGGTGTGCCAGCCCTGCGTGCAGGCGGTCGCCGCCACCGCCGTGATGGCTGAGGCGAAACACCCGTGCGAGCCGAAGAGCCTGACCCTGATGGCCAGACCGATCGAC
>JANMWT010000386.1:0-1640 GCA_031394145.1 Alphaproteobacteria bacterium
GCGGCGCATGTCGGTCAGAAACTTCCTCGGCAGAAGCGGGAATCTGACGCGGACCGTGTTGAGGAATTCCACCTTTTGGCTTTCCGGAACGCCGGATCGCTCCAACCCAGCAATCAGAATGGCAAGGTCCTTATCCAGTATCGTCACCTTCTTTGCCGCGAATCCCTCAAGCGCCTTGGTCGCAGCGGAGTTCGTAAGCTTTTCCGCTCGCTTGATCTTGTCCCGGTTCTTCGCCTTGGGATCGCGGTCAAGCTGTTCGAGGATATCATCCACGCTCTGAGTGCGTCGACCAGCATCGGGGATGATTTCCTCGGCTTCGTAGTCGGAGTCAGTGGCGAAAGAATTGTCTTGGGATTGGTCTAGCATTTGTAAGCTTTCTGCCCGTGTCACACGGAGCGATTGTGCCCGTCCATGCGGGCTTGCAGTCTTGAATTTGACGCGAAACTGTTATAGTATAACACATCGGCGCGTTTGGCATTCGCGCCGGTTTGTCACCGACGCAACTTGATGGGGACGGCACTTTCTGGGATGCCGTCCCCGTTCTTTTTTCAGGGACCGATGGCCCCCATGGGAAAAAGCATGCGCGCTGATTGTGTTTTTTCCAAAGAACGGAACAGGAACGGTTCAGCACGAATTGTTTCAGGCGCGGCGGATTTCCGCCTACACAATGCGGGCGGAATAGGTCAAGCCGCCCTTACGACACGCAGGTGAGGGCCGCGCGGTGCCGCTGCAGCCTGTGCGTTCCGCGCTGCAGCCTTGTCGGCATGCCCCCGGGCGTCCTCTGCGCAAGCCTCGTGCCACACCGCAAGGAAGGTGACGGGAATCTCCAAGGTCGGGCCGAAGTTTTCGCCGGGGTTTGCGTTACTCCACCGCCCGCCGTCTTCATGTTCGCGGCAAGGCTTGAAGCCATGCAGCGACAGGACAGCCTCCGCAATTTCCACTTCGGGCGTCGTGTCCTCGATGATGGTGGCGAGGGCGTTGAAGTTGATGCACAGGACGTCCAGACCGGAGTCTTCGATCACCCAGCCCAGCGCCATGTAGAGCGCCATCGTGTCGGCGATGCGCTCACCAGATTGTTCCGCCGCAACCCAGCACCACGCCGCCCGCTTCCGAGCTTCGCGACTATCGGGCAGGTTGGGCACGGAAAGCGCCTTGGCCATGGCGCTGTGGCAGGACGCCTTTTCAGACCGGGATAGCTTAAGCATTGGCGTTCTCCCCTGCCTGTACGCGTTTCGCGGCGTGGGTCGCGAAGTCCTGCAGGTTGTTCAGCCACAAGACGAGAGTCTCAGGATCAACGCTCACTGGATAGCGCCGGGCCTTCGGGTCAATGATGTCTGCATTGCTCCAGATGTCCCCGCCTCCACCGTTGCCGAAGGAAAGAAGGCCCAGCGCGGCTTTCGCGATCTCCACGGAGTCGCACATCCGCGAGATATCGGAGAGGCGAATACAGATGGATTCTTCGAGATCACGCCATTCGTCTTGAAGTGCTGCTGCAAGACAGGTCACGTCGGCGATCATGCCGACGTCTTCGGTGATCAGCTTGCCGAGCGCCGTCTTCGCGCGGATGTCGCGGGAGTCCTTGCCTTTCAGCTTCCAGCACTTGGACAGCGCGTCCATGGCGATGTTCGCGTCTTCTGGTG
>JANMWT010000400.1:0-7700 GCA_031394145.1 Alphaproteobacteria bacterium
CCCATCGCCTCCCCGATCAGGAGGCCAGCCCATCCCACCAGCGAGGGGATAACGCTCACAACGAGCCTCGCGGACAGCTTTCCTCCGCCAGAGCTATGATCAGATCCAACCGCCAGCCCCCAATGCACGCCGCCAAGGAAAGACAGAATAATCGCGCCATAGGCCACCAGCGCATGGGCGGCTAGCAGCTTTGCCGGGCCGGAGAGAAATAGGGGCGCGCCGGCCAGACCAAGGAAAGGGATCGCACCAAACGCACCAAGCCATAGTGCGCTAGAAGGCACACCGGTCCTTGATCTTCTTGCCGGCGACGTTCCGTCCTCGGTCATTCCCGCTCCTCTATGTCGCGCCGCACCGCCAATTCGCTGCGTTCCCTTCGTGTCAGAAAGCCCGGCGTTCGCCTTTCTGAGTCAAGGGATGCGGTGCTCGACCAAAAATCGGCAAATCGCCACGTGTTGGCAACTCGCGCGAGATCGCGCAGGAGCGCGACTTGGTCATGACACTCGTCACCCTGCCCCCCGCTCGCCAGTGCTAATCCTCGCGCGGCAATTTGACCGGCAATCGATCCGTAACGGGCGATCGGCCGTAAGCAATCAAAAATGCGCCGGCGTATGGAGCTTCTTGTGGTTAAGCCAGCTTCGCCGAAAGCCAGACAGGACGGAGCTAAACGTCATGAAGTTTGATACGCGCTTAAACGCCGGACGGACCTCTCCCCAGCCTCAGCGGGGAGTTCGATTGCAGGAGGCAAGCCCGTCGCTGACCGTCTGGTTTGATGGGGCCTGTCCGCTCTGCCGGCGGGAAATCGCCCTGTTCAAAAGATTGGATCGACAGGGCGCAATCCATTTCGAAGATGTCGACCGCGCCGATGCGGTATGCCCTCTCGATCGGGCCGAATTGCTTTCACGCTTCCACGCGCAGGAACGTGGTTACCCTGTCGTCTCCGGAGCGGCGGCATTTGCCGCGTTGTGGCGCGCGATTCCCTTGCTGCGACCGTTTGGCGAGATCGCACGGCTTCCACCGATCCTTTGGGCGCTCGATTTTGCCTATCGACGTTTCCTCATCATCCGGCCGCGACTCCAGAGACTCGTTCACTAGGCATGCGCTCAGGGCGAACTAAGCAGGCCGGATGTGGCAGGATCTGCGACGTTGGGTCGTCTCTTCGGTCCTTGCAGCCGAAACCATATCGCGCGGGTTCGCATGAAACTGGAGCGTGCAGCCTTGGATTCTGACGCCGATACCCTCCTCGTCGTCGAGAACGACACATTGCTACTCGCGCAGCTTCGACGTGCGATGGGGGCTCGCGGATTTGCGGTCCGTACGGTGTCGACCGAGAGCGACGCCATCGAGCTCGCGCGCGAGTTCGCGCCCCGCCATGCTCTGGGCGATCTGCGACTCGAGCCGGGCGATGGCCTGGCCGCGGTAACCGCGCTCCACCCGATGCACCCTGTATGTCGAGCCGTCATTTTCAGCGGTTACGGAAACATACCGACGGCGGTGTCGGCGGTGAAGGCCGGCGCGATCGACTATCTGCCAAAGCCTGCCGATCCCGATGAAATCGCGGATGCCTTGCGCGCGCCTATCGGAGGCGCAGCAAAACCACCAGCGCACCCGGCCAGCCCAAACGCCGTACGTCGCCAACATATTTTGAACGTGTTCGCTGAATGCGATCACAACGTGTCGGTAACCGCCCGTCGCCTCGGCATGCACCGCCGAACCCTACAACGGCTGTTGGCTCGAGAGATCGATTCAAATCCAGCTGATGAAGTCTAGATTACGAGCCCGCCCCTGAGATAACCTCCAGAGGCGGCTTGATATCATTGTGTATCCCCAAGTCTGCGATGCTGCCGAACAAGTTGATTTCCATGAATGCCGCGTCTTCTCGGCGTCGCGGGCTCAGAAATTGACGACAGGCAGGAGTGGGGCCCGTCTCGCCCAGACTAGCGAAAGATTACGACCGTCGCCGTAACTCACGAGCTGACATACGGCGTTTAGGCCGGCGCTGGTTGATCGCATCATTCCAGCCGCTGGCATTTCGGTGGGAGATTGCGGCGCCGCACGCAGCCAACGACGCGCGGCTTCGCGATCGCATGGTCACGGCCAGCATCAGCGTCGGTGGTTTTGAACTTGGAATTGCAGATATGCGAAGCTCCGGACAGATCATGAGCGGAGTGCGACAGCATGGACATCACCGCCAAATACGTCTCGGCATCCGAAGCGGGCGACTATTTCCAGATTTCGTTTAAGAGTGACGATCCCGACGGCGACGACAGGCAGGACGATGAACCCCCGGGCCCGTATCTGATCGTGCAACGGCAATTCGAAGACGACGATGACCAACTCTGTTATGTCGAAACCCACGACGAAGATTATTGCGGGCACTTCAGGCTGCGTCTGATCGGGTTTTCCGAAACGCGCCTCACTCTCGAACTTCTGCGGCGAAATAAGAGGGTGGTAACGGTCAACTATCGCCTCTCGAAACCGGACTTCGAAGCCGTCGAACGCGTCATCAAAGTTATTTTCGGCGATCAGGCCCTCGAAGGCTGAGCGCAAGACAGCACCAGATGGCTGAGTCCAAATCCATTCAGCGACGATGGTGCGCTGCGGCGGCTCCTCGCCTCAAACTGAGTTGCGAGCTACTTCACTCGATCACAAACAAAGTCCAAGAGTACGGCCCCCATCGTGCCGGACACGACCGGCGTCCCGCTAGAGCGCCAATCAGCTTGATACTTTAGCGAGTAGCCTGAGTATGAAATGCGCTTGACGCAGTCGCTCGCCGCTTCAAGTGGCGTCGGCGCTTCGTAACCGGACGAGTATTTTCGTTTCTCCAGATGGTAGATTAAACCATCCGGCCCCTTCCGGATGCTGTCGACGTCGATGAGAATTGCGTGCCCGGTGTCCACCCAGTTCGTCGCATATGCCGATTGCGCAAAAGCGAAGAACATCAAGGCGACGCCAGCTAACTTCATAGAGAGAAACTTTCGCAAAATGAGCCTCCTGGCTTGATCGCTCGCGAGAGCCTGCTGCCCTACCAGACCTCGCCCAAGTCCATCATCGCAGCCGACGCGTTTTATAAGGTAACCGTAGTCACGGCAGAGCGCCAGATTGATTGTCGACAGATTGATTGTCGCCTCCTGATTGTCGCCTCCGGCGCTGCATAGGTCGGCGCGGAGTCAAAACGTCGACCGACAGCTTCGGGCCCCGACGCAGCTGGAATTTAGACTGTGGGCATACGGCTCAGTCGATCCATTCCGGCCGGTAGCGCCGCCCCAACGAACCCGGTGGTTCTTCGCCTGAGTTCGCCCGAACCCGAACTGTGGCGATCCGGCTGAGTCGCCCAAGAGCTGACAGTCATCCTGCCCTAGCGAACGCGGGCAAACCTCGCCGATCACCGCCTTCGCAAGATTTCCAAGTTGCCGGCAGGCCAAGCCCTCGGCCGTGCCTGCAGCGTGCTCCGGGCGTTGGCAACACGGGCTATGGCGGCCAAAATATTCCAAAAGGTCGCGCCCATTCGGATCAGCCCAGAGCCCGGCTGGATTTACCCCCCCCCTCCTCAAGGCAGAGGGTATATAGGCCCGGTACGACGCCCGGCTCGGCGACGACCCGGAATGGGATTCAGGTTCTCAACTGCCATGAACATGGTCAAAGAATTCGTCGGATGGAGTGCGCCATGTTTCTTCGGAACGCTGTGTTGGCAGCCGTGTTCGCCGCATCCGGCGCCGCCGCCACTGCACAGGAAACGCCGAAACCGCCGGCGCCCGCAGTTGGCGCCAACACGCGTCCCGAAGCCCGTCGCGCCTTCTTCGGCGAGCTTCACCTGCACACGACGATGTCGTTCGACGCATGGACCTTCGGTACCAAGGTCACGCCAGACATGGCCTACCGGTTCGCCCGCGGCGAGACAGTCATCGTCCCGGCCCTGCAGCTCCAGCAGGAGCAGGGCACGGTTGGCAAGACCGACGTGCCCGCGAAGCGCGCTTGGCCACTCGACTTCGCTGCGGTCACAGACCACTCCGAATATCTCGGCGCCGTCGCCCAGCTCGACATTTCCGACAGCGCCTTCTCGAAAAGTCAGCTCGGCCAGCAGCTGCGCACCGGGGGGCGACGCGCCTTCAACACGGCGGCCGGCGCCATCATCGAAGGTGGAGCTCAGAACGCCAACACGCCCGATCTCAAGGCCGCCGCTGTCGCCGCCGACGGCTGGAACGTCGAGATGCGCGCGGCCAACGCCCACTACCAGCCCGGCGTCTTCACCACCTTCCTCGCCTACGAATGGACGGCGACACCCGGTCGCGGCGTTCACATGCACCGCAACATCATCTTCAGCGGCGACAAGGCGCCCCCACCGTTCACCGCGAATGATTCGAACAGGCCAGAGGATCTGTGGAATTTCCTCGATAGCGTCCGTGCACGCGGCATCGACGTCCTGGCCATCCCGCACAACTCGAACCTCAGCGACGGCAAGGACTTCGAATGGACGATGTCCGACGGCAAACCGATAGATGCGCAATACGCTATGCACCGTGCGCTGAACGAACCGTTGGTGGAGATCTCGCAGACCAAGGGAACGTCGGAGACCGCGCCGCAGCTTTCGCCAACCGACGAGTTCGCCGACTTCCAGATCATGGACCGCATCTACGCCGGCGAGACACAGTCCGTATTGCACGGCAGCTACGTGCGCGAGGCGCTGGGCCGTGGGCTGGTGATCCATGCGCAGGTTGGCGCCAACCCGTACAAGGTCGGATTCGTCGGCGCCTCAGACATCCACAACGGCCTCTCGACCAGCGATGAGAACGCCTACGCCAGCGGCATCAGCGGCCTCGACCCGTCAACAATGGATTTGTCAGCAGCGCAGTCGCGCAATATTCTCGCCGCGGAGGCAGCTGGCGAGGGTGTTCGGCCCAACGGACAGCGCGAGAACGACCGGCTGCAATTCGGCTCTGGCTCACTCACTGGCGCCTGGGCCGAGGCGAACACCCGCGAGTCCATCTTCGCGGCGTTGAAACGCAGGGAGACGTTTGCCACCTCTGGCACGCGCATCCGCGTCCGCATGTTTGGCGGCTGGAACTTCAAGCCCGACATGCTCAAGCGCTCAGACTGGGTGGCGGCGGCGTACGCCGCAGGCGTGCCGATGGGCGGTGACCTCACGAGGCCGCCAAAGGGCGCCAAGAGACCGAGCTTCGCCGTGCAAGCGATGAAAGACCCGTCCGGCGCCAATCTTGACCGCATCCAGATCGTGAAAGTCTGGCAGGACGGGAAGGACTACAAGGAGAAAATTTTCGATGTTGCGCTGTCCGGCGGCCGCACAGCGAATGCGAAGACAGGTAAGGCGCCGGTCGTCGGCGACACGGTCAGCCTCAAGGACGGGAGCTACAGCAACACCATAGGCGCGGCATTTCTTTCGGCCGTCTGGACCGATCCAGACTTCAACCCCGGCGCACCCGCATCTTACTATGCGCGCGTGCTGGAAATCCCGACGCCGCGTTGGTCAACGTTGCTGGCGATCGGGAACCACCTGCCTATCCCGGCCCGCGTCGCCGCCACGCTGCAGGAACGCGCCTGGTCATCGCCGATCTGGTTCACGCCGTGAACACCCCAACGAAGTGGCTATTCGCTTTAGGGACTCGTTTTTGGATTTATTGTCAGCGCCTACGCCGAGCACGAGCTTGTGAACGCAGCACTGGTGCCGCTGGCGAAGGATGGTGGCCAGATTGGCTAAAGCCTATCGACCCGCACTAGGGTGAGGCGAGCGATCGCAACACCAATGGCAACGTTGGGCCCCATGACGTGAGTTCGTAATGTTGGCCCCGACTGGCGGGAGTCGAGACGATATGTGTCGGTGCCCGGGTGGGTAGAATCGTAGGAAGCCGGAAGAGTGCCGCATACCAGCCTTGGCGCTGGCCATGATCCTATTCAGGACATGACGATCGTCATCGATGTAGACTCTCGCCGCGCCACAATTGAGGGAACGCCATGCCAAATGAAAAGTTGACGCCGGAACTGCGAGGACGCAAACGCTGGATGGCTCTAATCGCTCTCGACGAACCTAAGCAGCGAATTGTTGAGAGCTTGCGCTATAGGGATCAAGACCACCACAACAAGTGCGGCGCTTTGCTGGGCTTTTCCGGTCTCCTGATCGCAAGCGATCTTGTCCAGTTCGCCGCAAGCCCCAACACGATAGCCTACATGAGCCTGGACAGCCCCTGGTTGCCAGTTGCGGGTCTTGGACTACTGGCGCTGATCGTTTGCGCCGCCTTATCCATCGTTTCGATGTCTTATGGACGCTGGCGGTATTCCGATGATCCTTGGGAGTCGCTCCACCAGTTCGCAGACGTAATCAACGTGCGCTCGGCAATAGAAATTGCAGCCATTTGGCTGTGCGCCGGCGGCGGCGTCGCTTCTATGGCGAGTTTGTTGGCCACCTTGTTCTTCGGAAGTCACGTGTCGTTGAGTCAATGAGCTCATGCGCGATGCGCTCAATGCATTCTTTGGCGAGCCAGTGCGAACGGCTTGCGGCTCAACCCCGACTATTCGTTTACCCTGGTCCTCCAGGCCGGACTCTATGAACTGGTCGGCCGGCCCGAAGATGCAACGGAAGCTGTGCGGCGGCTGCGGATGTTAGAGCCCGCTACCTCAGCGGATGCCTATGCGAAGCGCTATCTGGCGACCGTCGACCCTGTTTCGTCCGCGCCGCTGATCGGGGCGTTCCGCAAAGTGTGGGACGAGACGCCTACGGAATAGCCGCCGGTCCGAACGTCGGTTTCGCACCCGGTCCTGCCCTGGCCGCACAAGGCTGCGACCGGCGGGGTCGCTCAAGAGCCGCCATTCCCGCCCACGGATGCGAGCCGGCAGGTCATCGCCTCAAAGACGCCGTTCGTAATGTGTCGCCGTGCGCGCCCGTTGTGCGGGACTTTGAGCTCGTGCACTTGCCCCGTGTCCGGGGACACGATCTCCGCTAGCGCTTATGCGGGCTGATCCGCACTTCGCTTAGCAAGCCTAGGAGCGCGCGCGCCGGTTCGCGCGTGACTGCAATAGGCAATGAGCATAGTTTTCTTTCACCACGGCCGGAGGGGACGCCATGCGGAAATACGGCATTGCTTGAATCATCTGCATTTTGCTTAGCACGAACTCAGCGGCGGCAGCCGATTTGGATGTCGCCAAATGGGAACAGGTGCGCGTTGGGATGACAGAGGCCGAGGTAATCCAGGTCTATCGCGATGCGCTCGCCGATCTCCGCCGCATCAGCTTGACCGCGGATGACTATCAGGACGGGCGCATGCTCGAGGTGCACCTGCTCAACCGGATTGGCGATGTGCTCTATGACGAACCGGATCTTGAAGGATCGCTTGTCGCCTATCGTGAAGCGGAGGGTATTATCCGCAAGGAGCTCTCGAAAGAGGACTCGCTCTTCTGGCTCGATCGGCTGGGTGAAACCCTTTATAATCTCAGCGGCACGCTGGCGGACATGCCCGGCCGCAACCAGGATGCCCTCGCTACCGCGCGCGAGGGCGTCGCTGCGATGACCCGTGTGCTATCGTTCGGCTATGATGCATCGGCCGAAAAGCGGCTTTCGGTGTTGCTTGGTCAACAGGCCAATGTTCTGTCCAACCTCGGCAGGCGCCAGGAAGCCGTCGGGGTCAACGCACAAAGCCTCGCCATTCGTGAAAAGCGCGTTCAAGCTTCACCGGAGGATGCGATGCGAAATC
>JANMWT010000415.1:0-11152 GCA_031394145.1 Alphaproteobacteria bacterium
GGGGCCCTGTCGGCCTTTTACCACGACAGCACCAACGTCGATGATCCCGAGCAACGCAAGGTCGCCCAGCACCGCATGATCGCGAAGATGCCGACGATCGCAGCGCGCGCGTTCAAGTATTCCTCCGGCCAGCCCTTTGTCAGCCCGCGCAACGAACTCGACTACGCCTCCAACTTCCTGCGCATGTCGTTCGCCGTGCCGGCGGAAGACTACAAGGTGAACCCGGTGCTTGCCAAAGCGATGGACAAGATCTTCATCCTGCACGCCGACCACGAGCAGAACGCCTCGACCTCGACCGTGCGACTTGCCGGCTCCTCCGGGGCCAACCCTTTCGCCTGCATCGCGGCCGGCATCGCCTGCCTGTGGGGACCTGCCCATGGCGGCGCCAACGAGGCGGCGCTGCAGATGCTGCAGGAGATCGGCACCGTCGAGAACGTCGCCAAACATGTGCAGAAAGTGAAGGACAAGGTTGCCGGCGTCCGCCTGATGGGCTTCGGCCATCGCGTCTACAAGAACTACGACCCGCGCGCCAAGGTGATGGCGCAGACCTGCCGCGAAGTGCTGAAGGAAGTCGGCGCTGAGTCTGATCCGCTGCTGCCGGTGGCGCTCGAGCTTGAGCGCGTGGCGCTCAGCGACGAGTACTTCATCGAGCGGAAGCTGTACCCGAACGTTGATTTCTATTCGGGCATCACCCTCAAAGCGATGGGCTTCCCGACCTCGATGTTCACCGTGCTGTTCGCGCTGGCCCGCACCGTCGGCTGGATCGCACAGTGGGAGGAAATGACCACCGACGAAACCCAGCGCATCGGTCGTCCGCGTCAAATCTACACCGGCGCGCCGCATCGCGATTATGTCCCGATGAGCGCCCGGACATAGCGACGGCTAGCGCAACGCAAGGCGCAGGATCGTCTCGGCGGCAATTTCAGCGGCGGGCCTTCCGGGCCCTGCCATTTTTTTTAGTGCAGCCGTTTGGCGGCGACGCTGCGCCTCCAGAGCCTTTGCGTTCGACAACAGCCGTTCAGCGGCATCCGCAACCCTGGCCGGCGAGAAGCGGGTCTGCACGAATTCCGGCGCGACTTCTTCACCGGCGGCGACATTGAGCAGCGTGATGAAGCGCGAGCGCATCAGGAACAACCGGGCAATCGCCCAGGTGACCCAGCCGAGACGATACCCCACCACGATCGCAGCGCCTTGCGAGGCCAACTCCGTCGTCACGGTGCCTGAACAGGCAAGTGCGATATCCATGGCGGCGAAGGCGTCTGGCTTGTCGGCCTCGTTGAGGACCAAAAGGTGCGGGAAGCGCCATCCCGACGCCATGGCTTCGAGCCGCGGGGCGATCGAGGGCGCAGCGACGCAGACGACCTTGCGATCCGCCCTGCCCTGGCACAGGCGGCTGGCCGCCCGGATCAATGTTGGCGCAACCCGGCGGATTTCCGATGGCCGGCTGCCCGGCAGGAGGCCGATCACCCGCTGATCGGCGCCAAGCCCGTTGGCCTTGCGAAACGCCGCGCCGTCGCCTCTTGCCATCCGGCCCAGCGCAGGATTGCCGATGACCGTGGTTGGCAGGCCCCAGCGTGCATAGAAGGGCTGCTCGAAGGCGTGAATGCAGAGAAGGTGATCGCACCACTTCGCCAAAACCCGGGCCCGGCCCGGGCGCGTCGCCCAGACTTGCGGGCCGATCAGCTTGATGCGCCGGGCGCGGGCCCCGCGCAATTTGAGCTCGCGGGCCAGTCGCCACATCAGGCCCCAGCTGTCGATCAGCACCACCGCGTCGGGGTCGTTGCGGATGATCTCGTCGGCGACTTCGCGGACTTTGCGCTTGACCCGGTCGAAGGCCTTAAGGCCGTCGACCAGGCCCAGTACGGCAAGACCGGACATGTCGATGACCGAGGCGACGCCGCGCGCCTTCATTTTCTCACCGCCCACGCCAAAAACGCGCACTCCGGGATCGGCGGCGCGCAGCGCATCGATCAGGTCGGCGCCCAGCGCATCGCCAGACGCCTCTGCGGCGACCAGGCAGAGCGCAGGTCTCACTCCGCTTCTCCGGCGGTGAATGCGTAGATGAAGAGGCCGAGGCGATCGGCGAGATCGACCATTTCGGCCCGGTTCAGCACCAGGGCGCCCCGGGCCTCCACGGCGAGGCCGGCAAGGCCTGCCTCGGCTGCGAGCTGGACGGTTCGAAGGCCGATGGTCGGCAGGTCGATGCGGCGTTCCTGCATCGGCTTGGGGCGCTTCACCAGGACGCCGCGGCGTAGGTCGGCCGTGCCCCTGATGGCGGCGGGCAGGCAGGCACAGCGCTCCAGCATGCGATCAGTGCCCTCCTGGGCTTCGACAGCCAGGATCAGACCCGAGCAAGAAACGGCGCCCTGGCCGATATCGAGCCCGCCCATGGCGCTTGCGACACGCGCGGCATGGCGGATGTCAGCCCAGTGTTCGAAGGCAGGGCGATGCGCGCCGAGCGCGCCGGCGGGCGCCAGCAGCTCGGCAAGCACATCGTCGGCGCCAACCACCTTGAATCCGGCCTCTTCAAAGGCGCCGAGCACGACGCGCAGCAACGCGTCGTCACCGCGGCCGGCCGCTGCGATGACCCTGGGCAACAGCAGCGCGCCCTTGATGTCGAGTTTGAGATGAGCGAAGTCCGGCCGCTTGACGACGCCAGCGAACACCACCTCCTCACAACCCGCCGCCTTGAGCAGGTCGATATGCTTGCCGACCTCGCCGATCGAAGCTTCAGCGCCGCCAAACTCCGCAATCAAGGACGGTTCAGCGAAACCACTGATCCCAAGCACATAGACGGGCCGACCGGCGGCGCGCGCATGGTCGGCCAGCTTGCGCGGCAGTTCCCCTCCTCCCGCGATCACTCCGAGGCGAGTGAGCGCCGCCATCAGCTGCGCCTCGGAACGCACAGCGGCCGCTTCTCGCCGGCGCGAATGAAGTCCACGATCATCATCGCTTCGGGAACGCTGGCATAATCCTGCGCGGCGAGCGTCAGTCGATCATTCAGCGCGTCGGTGCGGTCGAGGAAGACGCGGCGATAGAATTCGCGCAGCGCATTGATGGTCTCGCGGGCGAAGCCGCGACGCTTAAGGCCGACGAGATTGAGCCCGTGCAGTCCGCCATGATTGTCGACCATGCCGAAGGGGATGACGTCTCCGGTCACCGGCGCGCCGCCGCCGATAAAGGCATACCGGCCGACCCGTCCGAACTGGTGGACCGCGCAGAGACCCCCAAGATTGACGAAATCATCGATCTCGACGAGGCCGCCCAGCGTGGCGTTGTTGGCGAAGGTGACGTTGTCGCCGACGATGCAGTCGTGGCCGACATGTGCGCCGACCATGAAGAAACCCCGATCGCCCACCACGGTTTGCTGGCGCCCCTTGGGCGTACCGAGCTGCATCGTGACGTGTTCATGCAGGATGTTGTCGGCGCCGATGATGAGGCGGGTGTCCTCGCCCTTATAGCCCTTGTCCTGAGGCGGTTGACCCAGCGCCGCGAACGGCCGGATCAGGGTCCGTGGGCCAATCGTCGTTGAACCCCCAATCGAGACGTGACTCAGCAGTCTTACGCCATCGCCCAATCGCACCTTGGGGCCGATGACGCAGAACGGTCCGATCTCGACGCCATCGCCGAGTTCCGCGCCGCGCTCGACGATCGAGGAGGGATGGATGGTTGCGCCCATGTCCGCAAAGTTCCGCCGCCGCGAATCCGGCGCCTATTCCTTAGCCTTGGACGGGCGCTTTTGCGACTCGCGCGACAACCAGGCAAGCTCGCGCATCCAGGTTGCGATCGGCTTTGCCGGGTAGCCGGCGTGGGTCTCGCCCGAGGGAACGTCGCGCATCACCGCAGCGCCTGCTCCAAGGCGCGCGCCTTTGCCGATCTTGACGTGATCGGCGATGCCGACGCGGCCGCCGAACATCACGCCTTCGCTGATCTGGACCGATCCGGAAATCCCGGCGAAGGCTGCCATCACGGTATGCGATCCGATCTGCACATTGTGGGCAATGTGGCAGAGGTTATCGACGTGGACCTTCTCGCCGAGGACCGTGTCGTCGAACAGGCCTCGATCGATGCAGCAATTGGCGCCGATCGAACAGCCGTCCTGGACAATCACCCGACCAAAATGCGGCGTCAGCGACACGCCCCCGCCGACGCCAGCTGCAAGGCCAAAGCCAGTTTCGCCGATCACCGCCCCTGGCAGGATGCTGACATCGTCGCCGATCAGGGCGCAACGGATGCTGGCGGTCGCGCCGATCGTGGCGCGCTTGCCGATCTGGACGCCGGGGCCGATCACAACATTGGCGCCGATGCGGCTGCCCTCGCCGATCGCAGCCCCCGCGCCAATGACGCAGCCCGGAGCGAGGCTGCAATTGGGGCCAATGCGGGCTTCAGGATGGATGGCGGGCTGTCCGCCCTCAAGATCGCGAACCGCGAACATGCGCGTCGCAGCCCGAGCAAACGCGCCTCGCGCCGAGGGCGTCATGATCACGGTTGTCGCGGGCCAGGCCGAGCGCTGCGACATGGCCGCCGAGGTGAAGCAGACGCCGGCCGCCATGGTTTCAGCGGCGGCGACTTCACCGTCTTCGAGAAAGGTCAGATCCTCAGGCCCCGCAAGCGAGGCGGCGGCAAGCGAGGTCACCTGCCGGCCCGGGTCGCCACGGGTGATCGAAAGGCCGGCTGCGGCGGCCAGGTCAGCCGCCGTAACCGCTCCGAGCAGTTCATAGAACCGCGGATCGATCACTGCACGGCCGCCCCGGTCAGGCCAAGGCTCACGGCTGCTTGACCGCAGGTTTGGCTAAGGGCGCGCCAGGCGCGGCGCCGCCTGCCGGCGGGGCCGGCTGGGCGGCCTGGAGGGCGGCCAGTGATGGCGTAGTGGCGTCGAGCCGGGCGACGACCTTGGTGGAAAGGTCGACGGCGTTCTTGAAATACCAGGTTGAAGCCGAGCTCACGACAACATCGGCGCCTGCTTCTTTGCCGACATATTCGACGGCCGGTTGAAGCGCCTGGGCGAATGCGCCCATGGCTGCGTTCTGCTGCTGTTCGAGGTTCTGGTCGAGATACTCTGCCTTCTGCATGAATTCGCTCTTCTTCTTGTTGAGAGCGTCAACCCGCGCCTTGAGGGTCGCGTTGGCTGCCAGCGCCTCCTTGGAGAGCGAGGCGATCTGAGGCTTCAGCGCGTCGTCCTCGGTCTTGATCTCGGTCTGCAGGGAATCGAGACCCAGCTTGGTCACGCCCTCTTTCTTGATCCCGGCGAGCTTGGCGGCGATGTCCTGGCCGACCTTGCTCTCGTTGCGGACCTTGGATTCATCGACGACGAAGATCTTCGACTGGGCGCTTGCCGCCCCAGTGAGTTGGCAGAGGCCGACGAGCAACGCCGTCGCGATCGCCATGTTACGGATTTTCATACTAGAACCTCGTGTTGGTAGCGAAACGGAAAGCCTGAGTACGGTCGTATTTCTCCTTGGCCAGGATCTGCGACAGATCGAACCGCACCGGTCCGAACGGCGAATCCCAGAAGATGCTGACGCCCGCGCTGGCGCGAAGGCTGGCGCTGTCGTCGACACGAAAAGCCGTGAAGGTGTCGTTGGCCTGACGCTGCCGGTCGGAGTTGTCGAGGATCCCGACCGTGCCGAATTCGGTGAACAACGCGCCGTCGATCCCAAGCTCCTCGGGGATATAAGGGATCGGGAAGGTCAGCTCGAACGAGCCAATCGCGTAGGCCTTGCCGCCCAGCGCGTTGAAGGTCTGCACCTTTTGCGGCAGCAGGTTGCCGGCCGCATCGCGCTTGGCGGCGGTGTAGCCAAGCTGCCCGGCGTTATTGGTCGCCTGCGTGCCGTCCGTATTGAGCGTCGGCTTGGAAAATGCTGGCGGCGGCAGACCCGGGGTCACGAACACTGCTTCGGTATCGTAGAAGTATTCAACTTCGCGGGGGCCGAGGCCGGCGATGTCGAAGCCGCGGAAGGTGTTGCCGCCCTTGAAGAAGCGGTCGCTGATCCGAATGCCTTCAGCGCCGAAGCTGTCGATATAGCCGGCTTCGACGTTGGCCTTGAAGACGATTTTCGGGAACAGGCCGTGATACATCGAGCCGCTGAACTCGTTCTTGATGTAGTGCACGTCGCCGCCGAGACCGGCAAAATCCTGGCTGAAGTTGAGCCTGAAGCCGCGCGTCGGCGTGAGATAGTCGTTGGTTCGGTCGACCGTGATCGTGTAGCCGAGGGATGAGGTAAGTCGGCTGCCGACCTGGTCGCAGATCGATGAACGGAAGAACACCGTGGCGCTGCAATCGGTGAGCGTCGAATCGATCTCGAGGTTATCCTGGTGGATGCCATAGCGAAGGTTGAGCTGGTCGGTGTCCGACAGCGGGAACTGGACACGCGCGCCGCCGCCGAGAACCTTGTTCCGGAAGCCGGCGATGTTGAGATAGTCGGTGTTGGTGAACGACAGGTCGAGGCCGACCGCAAGGTTGCGATCGTTGAACTTCGGCTCGGTGAAGCGGAACTGGATATCCTGCTGGCGTGCGGTCGTCTGGATCTGGGCGCTGAGATACTGGCCCCGACCCCGGAAGTTGCGCTGGGTGGCGCTGACGCTGAACAAGAACGCATCCTGCGAGGAGAAGCCGGCCGAGAAGGCAAGCTCGCCCGTCGCTTCCTCATCGACCTTCACCTTGACGATGGTGCGATCATCGCTCGAACCGGGGTCCTCGGTGATGTCGACGCTGTCTTTCTTGAAGAAGCCCAGCGCACGGATGCGGTTCTTGGCGTTGTCGAGCAGGTTACGGTTGAAGCTGTCGCCTTCGGCGACGCGAATCTCGCGACGGATGACGCGGTCCAACGTCTGTGTGTTGCCGGTAATGTCGATGCGCTCGATGTAGACGCGCGGGCCCTCATCGACCTGGAAGACAAGGTCAATCGTATGGGTGATCGGGTTGGGCTGATATTGCGGGCGAACGATGACGTTGGCATAGCCGGCGACGCCGGCGGCGAAGGTGATCGTATCGATCGAATCCTCGATCTTCTTGGCGCTGTAAAGGTCGCCCTTCTTGAACGGCAGCACGAGTGCAAGGCGCTCGCCGGAGAGCTTTTCGAGCTGGGTCTGAACCTTGATGTCGCCGAAGTGGTACTGGTCGCCCTCGTCCAGAGTGTAGGTGATGTAGAAGTCGCGCCGGTCGGGCGTCAGTTCGGCGACTGATGAGATGGTGCGGAAATCATAATAGCCGCTGTTGGTGTAGAACTTGCGCAGCTCCTCACGGTCATACTCGATCTGGCCGGGGTTGTAGTTGTCGCGCTTCTCGAAGAATCGCCACCAGCGTGATTGGCGCGTGGCGATCTCGTGACGCAGACGGCTGTCGGAATAATGGTCGTTGCCGAGGAAGTTGATGGCGCGAACGCCGGTGGTCGGCCCCTCTTCGATATTGAAGATCAGATCGACGCGGTTTTGCGGCAACGCTTTGTATTGCGGTGTCACGGTGGCCGCGAACCGGCCGGCGCGCCGGTAGACTTCGAGGATCTTCTGGACGTCCTGCTCGACGCGGCTGCGCGTGAAGGTGTCGCGCGGTTTGACCTCGGTCTGCTCGTTCAGGCGATCCTTGGTGACGGCGTTGTTGCCCTCGAAGATGACGCGGTTGACGATCGCGTTCTCGATGACGCGAATGGCCAGCACGTTGCCGGGTCGCCAGTCGATCGCCACGTCGGCGAACAGGCCGGTGGCGAACAGGGCTTTGAGGGACAGGTCGATCCGATCAGAATCGTAGGCATCGCCCGGCTTCACCAGCAGGTAGGATTGAACGGTGCGGGATTCGATCCGCTGGTTGTTCTCGACGATGATGTTCTGGATCACATCGCCGGGTTTCTGCGCCCACGCCTTCCCGCTCGGCGCAAGGTCCTGCGCTGCGATCAGCGCGCCCGCCGACGCCGTCAGCGCCAGGGCGCTCGCCAAGAATGACCGCATCACCGACCTCTTTACTCACCCGACCGCTAGGGGCGGCTCTTTTCTCGCGTCTCTAAGACTACAGGCGCCGGAAAACCTCAAGCGGTTAGCCACCGCGTTATGTCGTTCCAGGTGATCACAAGCGCAAAGCTGACCAGACATGCAAGTCCGATTGTCAGTCCTACGCGCTGAACTCTTTCAGGAATTTCGCGTCCCGTGACCGCCTCGGCGATGCACATGACTGCCGCGCCGCCGTCAAGGACGGGAATCGGCAGAAGGTTGAAAAAACCCACCCCAATCGAAAACATGGCGGCCAATTGGACCATATCCAGCGCCAGACCGGTCAGGCGCTGGCTGAAGCTGCCCTCATTGGCCTTCATGTGGGCGTCGGTGACCTTGCCGGTGAAGCTCAGCATCCCGACCGGGCCGCTCAGCTTGTCGAGCCCGTCGCGACCGGTGATCAGCCGGCGCAGGACCGTGACCGTCATATCGACCCGGTCACCGGTGGTGCTGACGCCTTCGCGCAAGGCCGCAAGCGGTCCGAGCCGCTCGAAGTGGAGCTTCTGCTCCATCATGAGGCCGATATGTCCGCCCGTCTCGGTGACCTTGTAGAGGGGGTCGGTCGAGGTCTCGGACGTCGGCGTCGCCATCAGGGTCAAAACGGCCTGATCGCGCTTTATCTTGTAGGCGACCGGCTCACCCGAGCGCAGCACGGTGGCTTTCGAGACGTCGTTGGAAGAGACGACTTTGTGGCCGCCCGCTTCGAGCAGGACGTCGCCCACTTTGAACCCGGCGCGTTCAGCCGAGCTGCTCGCGATCACCTGGGTCACCCGCACCTCGTCAGCGACCGGGATCCCGAACGTCAGCGCCCAGATCGTATAAACCAGGATTGCAAAGATGAAGTTGGCCGCCGGGCCGCCCATCGAGACGGCCAAGCGCTGCCATGGGCCGATCTGGGTATAGGGCTTGCCGATGAGGCCGGGATAGGGCTCGACCTGCTGGGTGTCCTGCGGCGCCTGCATCTCGCCGACGAATTTCACGAAGCCGCCGAGCGGCAGCCAGTTGAGGCGCCAGCGCGTGCCGCGCTTGTCCTTGATCTCGATGGCCGGCCTGCCGAAGCCGACGGAAAACGATTCGACCGCGGCGCCGAAGAACCGGCCGACGAAGTAGTGCCCCAGCTCATGAACCGTGATCACCACGGAAATAAGCAGCAAAAATGCGATCGGCCACACCAGGGCGGAGATCAGGTTATCCATCAAGCATGGCCTCTCAATGCACTCCGTTTCATTCGCCTAGGCGGCGAGGCGTAGTTTTTCGATGGTCCTCAAACGCGAACGACGGTCGATCTCGAAGACCGCCTCGAAGCTGTCGGGCGCCGCCCCCAGCGCCTCGTTCAAGAACTCATCGAGCACTTCGCTGGTCACCTGCGATATCGTCAAGAATCCAATTCGTCGCTGCAAGAAGGCCGCCACCGCGACCTCGTTCGCCCCATTCAGCGCAATACTTGCGCCTCCCCCGGCCGAAACCGCCGTCCGCGCCTGCTGCAGCGCTGGAAAACGCTGCATGTCCGGCGGATGGAAATCCAGCCGTCCAATCTTGGCTAGATCAAGGCGCTCGAGGCCCGGCAGCGGCATCCGGTTAGGGTAAGCAAGGGCATAGGAGATCGGCGTGCGCATGTCCGGCAGGCCAAGCTGGGCCAGAACCGACCCGTCATCATAGGCGACCAGGCTATGGATAATGGACTGCGGGTGGACCAGAATCTCGATCTTTTCGGGCGGGACATCGAACAGGTAGGCCGCCTCGATTAGCTCCAGCCCCTTGTTCATCATGGTGGCGCAATCGATCGAGATCTTTGCCCCCATCATCCAGTTGGGATGGTTCCGCGCCTGCTCGGGGGTTGCGGCGGCCATTTCCTGATGGCTTGCCGTACGGAAGGGGCCGCCCGAGGCGGTGAGAATCAGTTTTTCGACCCGCTCGGGCCGGTCGAGGACCTGGAAGATGGCGTTATGCTCGGAATCGATGGGGAGCAGCCTTGCCCCGGATTTGCGGGCCTCGCGGCTCAGCAGCCGGCCGGCGCAGACCAGACTTTCCTTGTTGGCGAGAGCAACGTCGACGCCGCGCTGGACGGCTGCAAGGGTCGCCGGCAGGCCGGCGATGCCGACAATCGCGGCGACCAGCCGGTCAGCCGGGCGTCCGGCGGCTTCAACAATCGCATCATCGCCAGCCGCAGCGCTGACCCCGGATCCGGCGAGCGCTGACTTAAGGTCAGCATAAAGCCTCGGATCGGCGATGACGGCGATTTCGGCGCGGACGGCGATCGCAGCCTCGGCCAGCGCCTTGACGTTGGTGTGGGCGGTCAGGGCGACGACCTCGAACGGGGTGCCTGCCGCATTGCCCTGCTGGATCACGTCGAGCGTGGAGGCGCCGACGGAACCGGTCGCGCCAAGGATCGAGACGCGGACCGGCTTGCTCATGGCGTGACGCCCGCTGCGAAGCCAGGCGCCATGACGGGCAGGAAGCGCATCAGCAGGGCTGAGACCACCACCGCCGCCATCAGCGCATCGAGGCGATCGAGCACGCCGCCATGACCGGGGACAAAGCCGGACGTGTCCTTGACCCCGAAGAGCCGTTTGAAGCGTGATTCCAGGAGGTCTCCGGCCTGCGCCACGACCGAGAGGAGCAAGCTGAACACCAGCCAGTGGCCCAGCGCTCCGCCTGCCGCCCGCGCCACGGCGACGCCGGCCAGACAGGCGCAGACCACCGCGCCGATTGCGCCCGTCCAGGTCTTGTTGGGGCTGTCCTTGGGCGACAGCAGCGGGCCGCCAAAGCCCCGTCCGGCAAAATAGGCGGCGATGTCGGTCGCCCAGACGACCGCGAGGATGGCGAACAGGAACAACCGTCCATCGGCATGGAGCTGCCGGATCCAGATAAAGGCCCCGAACGGCAAGCTGACATAGATCGCGCCGAAGGCCACCGAGGCGATCGAGACCTTGGCGAGGCGCGCAAGACCGGTTGCAAGTCCCGCGGCGACAAGCGACGCCAAAGCCGCCAGCTCGAGGCCATAAGCGCCCAGGACCGAAGCGGCGACCGCCCCTGCCCCGAGGACGCAATAAAGGGCGGGCTTGATCCAGCCTTCGGCGCCGGTTGTCGCCATCCTTGTCCATTCGATCGCCGCCAGCACGGCGCAGAGCGCGGTGGCGGCAATCAGGACCCAGCCGCCGACGTAGAC
>JANMWT010000427.1:0-1723 GCA_031394145.1 Alphaproteobacteria bacterium
AACCACTTGGCGGTGCGGTTGGCGGCGTCCTGGTATTCGTTGAAGTCCATTTGTCGGGGTCCTTGTTGTGAGGGCAAAAGTGTATCTTCAATTACAAAAATGACAAACCGAAGGCGTGACATTTTGGGAGAAAAAGACTACTCTGTCACGTCAATTCATCGGGCACTCAAATGCGTCGCTTCCTGGTTTCCGTTCTCCTTCTTTTCGTTGGCGGCGCACATGCCTACGACTGCCTGCCCACATCGGAAGCCACGCCGTTGGCAACTGGATACGGCAGCGTCAGCGTGAAGTCCGCTGCGGGTGAAGCCGGCGCTTGGTTGTGCATTCTTCCGATCAGGGCCTCCACCCCCCTCGGCAAGGTGGACTACGGCCCTCAATTCTTCGTCGTCCTGAACAAGTACCGGAACGTTGGTGGATTCGTCGCGGCGCTCGGTCGCATTGCTGCTTCGCCTGCCCCGTTCGACACGTTGAATGCCGAGGTCAAGGCGGCGAATGTGGTGCCCGCGCCCGGCAGCCA
This sequence comes from Alphaproteobacteria bacterium, assembly GCA_031394145.1. GTDB lineage: Bacteria > Pseudomonadota > Alphaproteobacteria > Caulobacterales > Hyphomonadaceae > UBA7672. Next base: position 518 of record JANMWT010000427.1, read on the forward strand.
GGACGAGTACGAGTACCTCTCGCTCTGGTTCTCCGCCTGCACCGAGCTGACGAAGACGCCCTACATCTTCGATCTCGACCCGATCCCAGCAGGTTGGTGCGGCGTGCCCCCAGTACCGCCTTCGATAGGTTACACCGTGGCAGGGCCAGGCCCATCACGCCCTGCATTCCCGATTTTGAACGGGAAGCGCGGCTTCTCCAGCCCCCGCCAGGTCGCAGCAGGCACCGCTTGCGATTGCAGCACCAAATACATCGAAGGCCAGAACACGTTCTGTGCCGTGGCTCCCGCCCTTGTCGCTGTGTGTTCCCGTTCTACCCCTTCAACTACGAAAGTTTCAAAATGAGCAAAATCGCAAGCGTTCTCTTCACTACCCAGAAACAAGACCAGCCCCACGGCGTGGTGATGGGCGGTTTCTCCGTCTCGCTGATGCTGGCCGGGGCTCTGGTTGGGTCCCCCGTCATCGTCGCCTCTGCGGGTGAGCCGGTCACGTTCACGATCGACGTGCCCGGCGACTACACCGTGGACGTGGTTCGGATCGCCCAGTCCGGCGAGGCTGTGTCCCCAGTCGTGTCTTCGGGGGTCTTCACGATCGCCCCGCTGCAAATCGACGTTCCCATGACCGTCACGGTCGTGCTCGGCGACCCGCCCGCAGCGCCGAAAGTGGACGTGCCAGCGGCAGTGGCGGTGGCGGTTTCCTGACTCTGCGTTGAACCTACACGCCCGCTTCGGCGGGCGTTTTCGTTCCTACCGAGACATCTCGGCGATCTGCCGCCGCGTAGCCTGCCGTGGGAGCTGCTTTGCCATGTAGGTGGCGAGCCAGAGCGCTGTGACGATCAGCCACTCACCATCAATCAGCGCCGCCACCTGATCCGAGCGCGCCTGCCAACTCGGTTGCCGCAGGCGCACCTCCACGCGCTGACCGCGGAACTCAAGCACCGCGGGCGCAAGTTCGGCCTCGGCCGCGATGATTGGAGGCTCAGGTGGACGCACCAGAGCATCTGAGTCATGTCGACTGTGGTGCGTTCCTGGCTTGGTGTAGTGCCACATATTTAAGCGCAGAGTTCGCGCGAGTATGCCTACATCAGGTTAGATGCCGCCAATACCTACTTCGCCGCCAGCGGGTTGAAAAACGGAATTGGTGCCCCCGCGTAGATCGCAGTCGGAAGCGCGCCGTTCCACTTTCCAGCCTTTGCCATTTCGACTTCG
>JANMWT010000448.1:0-1815 GCA_031394145.1 Alphaproteobacteria bacterium
GCATCGGGATCAGTTGTTTTGGGGATAGCCGACATGCGTGCGACCTGGATTTCGGGCTTGCTGCTGGGATGCTTTCTCTCCGTTGCGCCGGCCCATGCCCAGCAGGAGGACGTTGTGATCGTCACCGCTGCAAAGATGGTCAGCAACGGCGACGAGGCTCTGCCGGTCGAGGCTGTCGGCCCCGCGCATGAACAGCCGTACGTCTCAATCACCGTGCCGGCTGATTTTGTCATCTTCACTGTCGATCTGGTGACTGCGACGCGGTCGGTCGACGAACGCAAGAGCGAGCTGGTGAAGACCTTCAATGCGTTGGCGGCCAAGGTAAAGGCGACGCGCGGCGTCAGCATGACGGTTGGCGATGTCGGCCTGTCATCGCCGCTGGAAACGGTCTCGCCGGAGGAATCCGTTAGTAACCAGGGCGAGCGGTCCAACATCCCGTTGGTGCTCAAGTTCGACGTCGCGAAGGGCGAAACGTTCCCGACTGTCCGGGCGCGCGCCGAGAAATTCATTGCCGGCTTCCAGACATCGGGCCGCGTCGAGGCGATCACCGGCGACGAGCAGAGCATCGGTGTCAGCAATGCCAAACAACACCGCGAAGACCTGTTGCGTAAGATCGCGGCAGACACGCGCCTGATGCAAACCATCTTCACCAGCGGAGCAGGCCCGGCTCCGGCGATCTCGCTGACTGGCCTTGGCGGCCGAGTAAGGTCGCGGCCAAGCGGCCCGCTCGAAGTCGAGATGTATATTCCCTATTCGATCGTGTTAGGTTCGCCCCAGCCGCAACGCTAGAGGAAGCCGCAATGAAACACTTGATGCTTCTTCTCGGCGCCGGCGTGGCGCTTGGCGCTCCGCACGCTGGCGCCCAGCAGATCGTGGCGCAGAGCAATTTCGTCAACCGGCAGCAGTCTGCTATCCCGCAAATCTCGGTGACCGTGCGGGCTGATTTTGTGCTGTTCAGCCTGCGCTACTCCACCGCCACGCGCTCGCCAGACGCTCGCAAGGACGAGCTGACCAAGATGTTCCAGACGGTGACGCAACGCGCCGGCAAGACAGAGGGCATCACCATCGAAGTCGGTCAACCCGGCAATTCTGGCGCACTGGAAACGGCAGCGATGAAGGAGCTGATCGTCCAGCGGGGCGACCTGTCGTCGATCGACCTGGTGCTCAAGGTGAATGTCCGACCCGGAGATACCTTCGCCGCCATTCGTGCGCGCACCGAGAAATTTGTGGCCGACACGCCGCTGAGCGGCCGCGTCGAGGGGGTTATCGGCGACAGCCAGTTCCTCGGGCTGTCCGAACCCAAGAAGCAGCGCGATGCATTGGTGAAAGCCATCGCCGACGACGCCAAGATGATGCAGGGCTCGTTCGCCGGATCGGCGAGCCCGGTCACCGTGTCGATCACCGGTATGGAGCAGCGGGTGCAGACCCGACCAGCAGGGCCACTCGATCTGGAGGTGTTCATCCCCTACCAGATGTCGCTGAAAGCTGGCGCCGCGCCCAGCTAGGTCGGGACGCGCTCGCGCCCTATATCGGTCCCATGCAAGCCTTCGCTGCGCTCCTCGACCGGCTGATCCTGACCCCGGCGCGCAACGCCAAGCTGACCCTGATCGCGAACTACCTCCGCGACACGCCTGACCCGGCGCGCGGCTATGCACTGGCGGCGATCACCGGCGACCTGTCGATCCCGTCGGTAAAGCCCGCCGCCATCCGCGAGCTGGCCAGCGCCCGCGTCGACCCGGTTCTGTTTGCCCTCAGTTATGCCTATGTCGGCGATCTTGCCGAGACCGTCTCGCTGATCTGGCCAGCACGTCCGGG
>JANMWT010000483.1:0-13749 GCA_031394145.1 Alphaproteobacteria bacterium
GGTCTCGCCCACGGCCCGATCGATACAGAGCGTCGCCTTGATGGTCACGCGCTGGTCTCCCAGCGGCGAGCGATGGGATAGCCCAGGCCCTCAAGCAGGTTGGCCGTCTCATAGAGCGGCAAACCGACCACGGCGGAATAAGACCCGTTGAGCTCGGTGACGAATGCGCCGGCCTGGCCCTGAACGGCATAGCCGCCCGCCTTGCCCTGCCAGTCACCGGAGGCGAGATAGCCCGCGATCTCCTGAAGCGACAGGCGCTTGAATGTCACCCGGCTTTCGACCAGACGCTGCGCCCTCCGGCCATCGGGCGCGGTCACGACCACCGCCGTCAGCACATCGTGAGCGCGGCCCGACAGTCGGGCGAGGCAGGCGCTCGCCTCGTCGCTTGTCTCCGCCTTCGGAAGGATGCGCCGACCGCAGGCCACGACGGTGTCCGCCGCGAGCACGAAGGCGTCCACCTGCCCTGCCCTCGCGGTTTCTCCCTTGGCGAGCGCAAGGCGCAACGCAAGTTGGCGCGGCCGCTCATCCCTAAGCGGTGTCTCGTCAATGTCGGCAGGGACGATCAGGTCCGGCGTAAGGCCGATCTGGGCGAGAAGCGCGAGCCGGCGCGGGCTGGCGCTCGCCAGCACCAGTTTCGCCAGCGCAGGCGCAGCTCCGCCCGGAGGGCCAGCGGTCATTTGAACCGGTAGGTGATGCGCCCCTTGGTCAGGTCATAAGGCGTCATCTCGACGAGCACCTTGTCGCCCGTGAGAACGCGGATGCGATTTTTCCGCATCTTTCCGGCCGTGTGCGCAATGATTTCGTGTTCAGTCGCCAGCTTCACGCGAAAGGTCGCGTTGGGCAGCAATTCGACAATCGTGCCTTCGAATTCAAGCAGTTCTTCTTTCGCCATGCACTCCTCAGGGCTTTGGGTTGCGGCCCCTATATACCCAATCGCGGGGATTCGTCGATTGCCGCCGAAAATTAGCGCTTTGTCATCCGCGGGCGTGGAGTGCGCAAACCAGGGTGAACAGCCGTCGGGCCGTGTCATGGTCAACTTCGACCTTGTCCGCCAGCCGCTCGGTCAGCAGCTGCGAGCCCTCATTGTGGAGGCCCCGCCGGCCCATATCGATCGCCTCGATCTGGGCGGGGGTCGAGTTCCGGATCGCGTCGTAATAGCTGTCGCAGACCATGAAGTAGTCCTTGATCACGCGTCGCATGGCGGTCATCGACAGGATGAACCGCCGCACCGGCGCGCCCCCGGTTTCGACCACATCGAAGACCAGCCGGTTGTCCTCCAGCAACAGGGTTACGTCATAGGGGCCGCCATCATGGCCGATGAGGCGAAACACGTTCTTTTCGATGAGGTCGAAGATCGCGATCTTGCGTTCGTGCTCGGCGTCGGGTCCGGCCGGCGCCAGGCTCTTCTCGTCGATCAGGATCGAACTGATACGCGCCTTGTCCGCTGCCGGCGTGTCGGTCATCCCCCGTCCCGTCGGATGGATATGGACAGCGCGTGCGCCGGCAGGCCTTCGCTCCCGGCGAGCGTTTCGGCTGCATCCGCAAGCGCGCGGAAGCCGCGTTCGGGAATACGCTGGATCGATGTGCGTTTCATAAAGTCGAGCACCGACAGTCCCGAGGCGAAGCGCGCCGCACCGGACGTCGGCAGGACATGGTTGGAGCCGGTGACATAATCGCCCAACGCCTCGGGCGCCCAGCGGCCGAGAAAGATCGCGCCGGCGTGGCGCACGTCCCTGGCGATGACGTCCGGATCAGTGGTTGCAATCTCGACATGCTCGGGCGCTATCAGGTTGACGATATCGGCAGCCTGGCCGAGCGGGGCGATGACGATGGCGGCAAAGTCCCCCCACGCGATGCTTGCCGTGCTGGCAGTCGAGAGCCGTTTCAGCTGCCCGCCGGCGGCGGCCTCGACCGCTTTGGCGAAATCAAGATCATCGGTGATCAGGATCGCCTGCGCCATCGGGTCGTGCTCGGCTTGCGAGAGCAGGTCGGCGGCGATCCATTCGGGGTTGTTCTGCGCATCGGCGACGACGGTGATCTCCGAAGGGCCGGCGATGGTATCGATGCCGACATCGCCAAAGACGATGCGCTTGGCCGCTGCGACGTAAGCGTTGCCGGGGCCGACGATCTTATCGACCGGCCCCATCTGCCCTGCCCCATAGGCGAGCGCCGCCACCGCCTGGGCGCCGCCAATCGGGTAGAATTCGGTGATGCCGGCGCGCAGGGCGGCGTAGGCGACGGCAGGGTTCATCTCCCCGCCAGGCACCGGGGCCGTCATCACCAATCGCTTGACGCCCGCCGCCCGCGCCGGGATTGCGTTCATCAGGACGGAGCTTGGATAGCTCGCGCGACCGCCGGGGACATAAAGACCGACGGCATCGATCGCGGTCCAGCGCCAGCCCAGTTCAAGACCGGCCGCGTCGGTGAAGCTATGGTCCTTCGGGCGCTGGTGGGCGTGATAGGCCTCGATCCTCACCGCGGCGAAATCGAGCGCTTCGCGCACCGGGCGCGGGCATCGCTCCGCGGCGTCGAGGAGATCGACGCCTTCGGCGGCCAAGGTGTGCGGGTCGAGGGTGACACGATCGAAGCGGCTCGTGTAGGTCGCCACCGCAACCCCGCCATGGCTGCGGACATCGCTGACGATCGCGGCGGCGGCGCTGAAGACGTCCTGCGAGGCTTGCGCGCGGCGCAGCTTGAGGAAGGCGTCGAAATCGACCGCGAACTCGGCTGAAGAGGCCTCGAACCAGCGGATGCTCATGACGCAACCCCGTGATCCGGCTTGCGCCTGGTTGGCCAGACCGGCCCGTTGTCGATCAGGGTTACATCGAGACACTCGACCCGGAGACGCACCTGGGCGCCCTGGGCGAACAGGAGGCTGACCTCCCCGCCCGGCGGTTCAGCGTCTGGCGTAAAGCGGACATCCAGGAGGCCGACGACCGCATCGACCCCGCGCGGCATCGCCTGCGATTGGACGCCCAGAACGCCTGCGAATGCGAGGACGGCGCGCGAGCGAAAATAGGGCGCCTTTCTCCCAGCCCGCTCCCACTGGAAGCGGTTGATCTCAAGGCCAAAGCTGCGCGACTTGGCGTCAAACCTGATGTCCTGCGGGCGCGCCAAGGCGTCCTGGACGGCGGCCGCGATCACGCCCAGCCCGTCGGCGTCCTCCGCCAGAAGCCTGAGACCGTCCGCAGTCATTTCGCCTCGCTGATCGGCCGCATCCCGGCGGGCCGTCGGTTGGTGGAACGCGTCCCCACTAGACCAAAATGCCGCAACGCTCCAGCCGGTTCACGCTCGCCCGGCGGGTTCAGGCGCCTGCCTCAAATCCAGTCGTTGGGAGAGATCAGGCCGAGCCATCGAGCCGGCGGATATTGGCCCCGCAGCGACCCAGCTTTTCCTCCAACCGCTCGAAGCCGCGATCGAGGTGGTAGACCCGGTTGACCATGGTCTCGCCCTCGGCCACCAGCGCGGCGATCACCAGGCTGACTGAAGCGCGCAGGTCCGTCGCCATCACCTGCGCTCCGTGGAGCCTGGGCACGCCGCGAACGATCGCCTCGCTGCCCCGAACGGTGATGTCGGCCCCAAGCCGATTGAGCTCCGGGGCGTGCATGAAGCGGTTCTCGAAGATGTTCTCGCGGATCGTGCTGACGCCGTTGGCGATGGTCATCAGCGCCATGAACTGCGCCTGAAGATCGGTCGGGAAGCCAGGGTAAGGGCGGGTATCGACATCGACCGCCTGGAGCGCCTGGCCGTCGCGGCGGACGCGGATGCCCTTTTCGGCAATGTCGACGGTGACCCCGGCGCGGCGGAGGCAGTCGATGAGCGCGCCAAGATCCTCGCCCCGCGCGCCGTCAAGAAAGACATCGCCGCCGGCTGCAGCCGCGGCGATAGCGTAGGTCCCCGCCTCGATCCGGTCGGCGATCACATCGTAACGGCCGCCGCCGAGCTTGGCGACACCCTCAATCCGGATCGTCGGCGTGCCGGCGCCGGATACCTTGGCGCCCACCGTATTGAGGCAGTTCGCAAGGTCCGTGATCTCAGGCTCGCAGGCGGCGTTTTCGAGAATGGTCTCGCCATGCGCCAGCACCGCCGCCAGCATAGTGTGCTCGGTTGCTCCCACCGAGACAAACGGGAAGACGATGTGTGCGCCCTTGAGCCCGCGAAGGGCCGCCGCCTTCACATAGCCTTCCTCGATGACGATATCCGCGCCCATCGCCTCGAACGCCTTCAAGTGAAGATCGACCGGCCGGGCGCCGATGGCGCAGCCACCGGGCAGCGACACGGTGGCGTGGCCGACGCGGGCCAGCAGCGGCCCCAGCACGTTGAAGGTTGCCCGCATCTTCCGGACGAGATCATAGGGCGCAATCGTCGAGGTGATGGTCTCGGCGTGCATCCGGCAGAGAGCCTCCCCGGTCGGCCATTCAACCGTGACGCCGAGGCTCTGGAGCAACCGGGCCATGAAGCGGGTGTCGGCAAGGTTCGGCATCCCGGTCAGGACCAGCGGCTGCTCGCACAGGAGGGACGCCGCCATCAGCTTAAGCGCCGAGTTTTTCGCGCCCGAAATCGGGATACGTCCCTTTAGCGGGCCGTTACCAAGAATCGCCAATCTGTCCATGGCCGAGACTAGGTCGCCAATTCCGGCAGGGGCAAGGCGCTGACCGGACTAATCCCCGGCGGGATCGGGCTTTTGGGGCTTGCCGGCCGCTCCAGGCGCCTGCTTGCGGCGCCTCAGATTGGCCCGCAACGCCTCGGCGCGACGCTGCTCGCGGCGCTCGGCCTCACTGGCGGATTTTGCGGGGATTTCCCCCGGCGGGCGCGGCATTGTAACCTCTCCTCCCTGCCCCCTTTCCACGCGAGGGGGTTTCGGTTATGCGGACGCCTCCGCTCCGGCGGAACGCCGTCGTAGCTCAGTGGTAGAGCGCATCCTTGGTAAGGCTGAGGTCGGGAGTTCAATCCTCCCCGACGGCACCAGATCCCTGATCCCCTTGCAAATCCCTTCGCAGATGTTTTTCGCGCACCGCCATCAGCTTTCGGGCGTGTTCGAGATCCTCCCGCGTGTCGATGTCGGTCAGCAACGGTTCGGGCGCTTTTAACGCCACCACCTTGAAGCGCGCCTGGCGCATCACGTCGCGCGCGCCCTCATCGCCATCGAGCTGCTGGAGCACGCCAAAGCAGCTCGCATCGAAAGCCGTCGGCGGCCGCGGGCCATCGATGCTTCCCGAGTGCGCGATATTGGCGCCCTGCGACCCGCCCAGGGTTTCGATGACCTGCCGGATCAGTCCCGGTTCGATGAAGGGCATGTCGGCCATGCAGATGGCGACCGCGTCGGGTCGAAACTGCAAGGCGACCCGGACGCCAACGGCGATCGAATGACCCATGCCCCGCGCCTTCTCCCGGTTGACCGCAATCACGAACTTGCCGGTCAGGCGCTCGCCGATCTTTGGATGATCCTCGGGACAGACTGCGACACGCGCCAGCGCGTCGAGACCGGCCGCCGCATCCGCCGCGTGGTCGACCAGCAGGCGGTCGCCGAGCTTCTGAAGCAGCTTGTCGCGCCAGCCAAACCGCCGCGACAGGCCGGACGCCAGGAGGATGACAACCGTGCGATTGACCGCAATGCCCATCACACGCCGACCTGCTGGCTGCGGGCGCTGAGAATTTCCGCAAGTGCGGACACGGCAAGGGTTTTTGGATCGCGCGAGTAAAACAATCCGATCGGACCTTTCAGCCGTGCAATCTCTCGCGGTTGCGCGCCAAGCGCTGACAGGATTTCGAGCCGCCGTGCGTGGGTCTGGCGCGAGCCCAGGGCGCCGACATAAAAGGCGTCGCTGAGCAGCGCGTCGAGCAACAAACGCGCCTCCCACTCATGCTCGTGGAAGAGACAGGCGACGGCGGTGTTTTTATCGAGCGGCATCGCCGGTGTCGCAGCTGGAATGGTGAGCGGGATCAGCTGGTCGGCAAACGGGGCGCAGTAGTCCAGCGTCGCCGGCTCCTGGCTCGCCACGACGATCTCGCAGTCGGAGGACCGCGCCAGCTTGGCCATCGCGACGATCTCCCAGCCTCGGCCGGCAAGCAGAATGCGAAGTCGCGGCTCAAACCGGCGGGCGAACTCATTCGCCTTGGCGGGCCCATCGCCCTCTTCCAGCCGGAGCGATGATCGCACCGTCGCGGGATCGAAGATCAGCGAGAACGGCTTGCGCGCCTGCCCGAGGGCGATGGCGCGCGCCAGCACAGCTCGGTCAACGCCGACGTCGACCGCCAGGTCGACGCCGCCGCCGCACGGCAGGCGCACGTCGATATAGGGCGAGCCGGTTCCATAGCGCAGCGTGCGGTTGGCGCCTTGCCGGATCGCCGCCTGGCATTCTTCGGTGAGCGCCGATTCGAGACATCCGCCAGAAATGCTGCCGACAAAACGCCGGTCGCCCGCTACCGCCAGCTGCGCGCCAATCGGCCGCGAGAACGGACCGTCCAGCCCGATGACGGTGACCAGCGCGGCAGGGCGTCCGGCGCCAAGCTCGGCCTCGGCGAAGGCCAGCACATCCAGCTCGCCCGCCAGACCCGGCGGTGACAGCGACCCGGTCACTTCCTTCACACGATCGATCCTTCCCGAAGACCGGCCCGAAGACCGGCCCGAAGACCGGCTTTTGGCCCAACCAGCCGGCGTCCGACGGCGATCATATGTCGCTGTGCGCCGACGCAGCTGGCCGCCCGAGCCTCTTGATTCCCTAAAGGCAACAGGCTTAGCGCTTGTTACGAATTTGGTACCGGCGATGACATCTCCGGTCAACGCGCAGGCGCCGTCGGGGAGCACGCATGGACTTCGCAGATGGCCGCCTCCTCACCCGCAAAGAGGGCGCCGTTGGCTGGCTGGTGTTTAACCAGCCCGACCGGCTCAACGCGGTCCGGCTCGATATGTGGCTGGCCCTGCCCGCGGCGGTGGCGGAGCTGGAGAGCGATCCTGAGGTGCGCGCCATTGTCGTGGCCGGCGCCGGCGACCGGGCGTTCATCTCCGGGGCTGATATTGCCGAGTTCGACCGCGAGCGCTTCAACGCTGCAAGCAACGGGCCCTTCACCGAAGCCGTGACCGCCGCAACCGGCGCTCTGGTCAAAGCCACGAAGCCGGTGATTGCCATGATCAAGGGCTTTTGCATCGGCGGCGGCATGGTGATCGCCAGCGCCTGCGATGTCCGCATCTGTGCGGAAGGATCGCGGTTCGGCGTGCCGGCTGGACGACTGGGCCTTGGCTATGAATTGGACAATTACAAACGCCTGTTCGCCATCGTCGGATCCGGCATTGCGATGGAAATGCTTTCGACTGCCCGGCAGTTCAGCGACGTCGAGGCGCTGCAGGCGCGCTTTGTGAATCGCATCGTGCCGACGGCGGCTCTCGAGGCGGCGGTTCGCGAGCTCGTCGCCCTAATTGCCCGCAATGCGCCCTTGAGCGTCGCCGCCGCCAAGATGGCGAACCGTGCAGCGCTTGAACCCGCGCTGAAGGCGACCGCCCAGGAGGCCATCGACGCCTGCTTTGACAGCAAGGATTACAAGGAAGGCCGCGCCGCTTTTCACGCCAAGCGCGAGCCGAAATTTTTCGGCCGCTGAACGCCGCCTCTGCTGAACGCCGCCTCTGAGGATTAGGATGACCAAGTCCGTCGATCTGCTCGCTCTGCCGTTTGCAACCATGTCCGATCTCATCCGGGCGCATGCAGACGAGCGCCCGGCGCATCCGGCGCTGATCGACGGCGACATCGACGACGACAAGGTCTTGACCTATGCCGCCCTCGACGCCCTGGTGGATCGCGCGGCGGCGGCTCTGCAGCGCGACGGGCTGAAGCCAAACGATGTTGCAGCAATTTGCGCGTCGTCCTCGAATGAGTATCTCACGGCGTTCATCGCCGCCCTGCGCGCCGGCGTCGTCGTCTGCCCGCTGTCGCCGTCCTCGACGCCCGAACAGCTTGCCGCGATGTTGCGTGACTGCGGCGCCAAGATCCTCTTCCTCGATGACAGCGTCGCGGCCGCGCTGGATGGCGTCACCGAGAAGCCGACGCTGAAACGGATCGCGCTCGAGGGCGTCGCCAACCCTTCTTTCCAAGCCTGGCTGGCGCCGGCCGGAGCGAAACCAACGCCGGTTACAATCGATCCTGAGCAGGCCTTCAACATTATCTACTCGTCGGGCACCACCGGCATGCCGAAAGGGATTATCCAGCCTCACAAGCAGCGCTGGGGGCATGTCAAGCGCGGCGAGAGCAACGGCTACGGGCCAAACTCGGTGACCATCGCATCAACGCCGCTCTATTCGAACACGACCCTGGTGAGCGTCGTGCCGGCCCTGGTGCGCGGCGGCACGGTGGTCTTGATGCGCAAGTTCGACGCCCGGGGTTTCCTTGAACTCGCCCAGAAACACCGCGCCACCCATGCGATGCTGGTGCCGGTTCAGTATCGGCGCCTGATGGACCTGCCCGAGTTCGATACTTACGACCTCTCATCCTTCGAGATGAAGACCTGCACCAGCGCGCCGTTCGCCGCAGACCTCAAGGCCGAGATCCTGAAGCGCTGGCCAGGCGGTCTGATCGAGTTTTTCGGCATGACCGAGGGCGGCGGCACCTGCATCCTTGAAGCGCACACCTACCCCACTAAGCTGCATACCGTCGGTAAGCCCGGCCTCGGACACGATATCCGGGTGATCGATGAGACCGGCAAGGAAGTCCCGCGCGGCGAACTTGGCGAAGTGGTCGGCAAGTCGCCGACGGTGATGAGCGGCTATCACAATCAGCCGAAGAAGACCGCCGAAGCCTTCTGGACCAGCCCCGAGGGGGAGAGGTTCATCCGCACCGGCGACGTCGGCCGGTTCGACGAGGACGGCTTCATGGTCTTGGGCGACCGCAAGAAGGACATGATCATCTCTGGCGGCTTCAACATCTACCCCAGCGACCTCGAGGCTGAACTGGCCAAGCACCCGGCGGTGGCCGAGAGCGCGGTTGTCGGCATCCCATCGCGCGAATGGGGCGAGACGCCGGCGGCCTTCGTGGTGCTGAAGCCGGGGACGACGGTGGAAGCCGAGGCCTTACGCAAATGGCTCAACGCGCGGGTCGGCAAGATGCAGCGCCTGACCTATCTCTCGGTTGTGGACGGGCTGCCGCGCTCCAGCATTGGCAAGGTGCTGAAGCGCGAGCTGCGTGATGGGTTCAGACCGCCCCAGACCTGACGCGGGGCTTGAGGTCGCGGCTTGGCGTCGGCGCTTCGCACCCACAACATCGCGCCCACAACATCGCTCCCACACCCTCGCACCCACACCCTCGCACCCACACCCTCACAGCCTTCGCCACGCAATGGCCTCTCCTGAGGCCCCCGCCACAGCTGATCGCTGGACGGATTGCGGTTGCCGGGCGCTCGCCCGTATGGTCGCCGCGATCGGCCGCCAGAGCCGGCGATGGAGCGAGGACGTCGATGACCCAGTTCAGTGCGGCGACAGCAACGCCTGAGGAGGCCATCCTCCACGGCATGACGATTGCCGTGAACGCCCACCGCAATCCGAACGGCATGGCGATCCTCTCGCCGAACGGCGGGCGGACCTGGAGCGAGCTCAACCATCGCATCAACCAGATCGCCCGCGTACTTCGCGCCCACGGACTGAAATCGGGCGACGCCGTCGCTCTGCTAGCGCACAACGCGCCCGAGTTTGTCGAGACCTGGGCAGCCTGCCAGCGCACCGGGCTGCGCATCACGGCGGTGAATTGGCACCAGTCATCCGAGATCGTCGCTTACGTCGTCGATAATTGCGATGCGAAGGCCCTGATCGCCAGCGCACGGTTTGCCGGCGCGGCGCTCGAAGCGGTGCGGCTCGCCAGACAGCTCTCGTTAAAGATCGCCTTCGCCGGATCGATCGAGGGGTTTGAAGATTATGAGGCGCTGGTCAATCAACAGAGCAGCGCGGACATCTCCGATCCCGAGGTCGGCTCGACCATGCTTTACACATCCGGCACGACCGGACGGCCCAAGGGCGTCTTCCGCGCCACGCGGCCGGTGGTCTCGCAGCTGACCAATGTCGCCAACCAGACCGCCGGATGGCAGGCTGGCAAGGACGTCTCCTTGCTGACCGGGCCGCTTTATCATGCGGCGCCGCTCGGCCTCAATCTGGTGCTGCCGATCAATGCGGGCTGCGCCACGGTGCTGATGGACAAATGGGACGCTGAAGACACGCTGCGACAGATCGAGACCCACCGCATCACCCACACCCACCTTGTGCCGACGATGATGCACCGGATGCTGCAACTGCCCGAAGCGACGCGCAAGAAATACGACGTCAGCTCGATGCGCTGGATCATCCATGGCGCAGCGCCCTGCCCTGCCCATGTGAAGCAGGCGATGATGGATTGGTTCGGGCCATCTTTATACGAGTACTACTCAGCAACCGAAGGCGGCGGCGTCTGGATCGAACCCAATGAATGGCTGGCCAAGCCCGGCGCCGTCGGCCGGGCCGTCCCAGGCGTCGAGGTCAAGCTGCTCGATGCGCGCGGCGAGAGCGTCGCAGCGGGGGCCGAGGGTTTCATCTACACCAAGGCGCCGGCGACCGGGCGGTTCCAGTACTACAAAGAGCCTGACAAGACCGACAGCTCGTATCGCGGCGACTGGTTTACGCTCGGCGACATGGGTCGGTTCGACGAGGACGGTTATCTCTTCCTCACCGGGCGCACCGCCGAGCTGATCATCTCCGGCGGCGTCAACATTTACCCGGTCGAGATCGACGAGGTTCTGATCCGTCACCCCGCGATTGCGGACGCCGCTGTCGTCGGCGTTCCCAACGAAGACTGGGGAGAGGAGATCAAGGCGGTGGTCGAGCTGAAGCCCGGCGTCGCTCGCGATGCGGCGACGGCTCAATCCATTTTGGCCTTCGCAAAGGAAAACCTTCCTGGCTTCCAGCGGCCGCGAACGGTCGATTTCGTCGACACCCTGCCCCGCTCGCCCGCCGGAAAGGTTCTGCGCCAGCAGGTGCGTGCGCCCTATTGGGAAGGCCGTGCGCGCAAGATTTAACCGGCAAGCGATACCGGCAAGCGATACCGGCCGCGCTCCGAGCCTGGCTCATCTCAAAAGAAAAAGGGGGCCGTGCAAGCACGGCCCCCAATTCATTCATGCGATGTTCGGCAGCTTAGAACTTGTTGCCGACCCGGAAGAAGAATGTCCGGCCGAGATAGTCGTACTGCGTGCCAGCCAGAGCGATGTTCTGCAGACGCTGAGCGCCGCCGTTCGAGGAAAGAATCGGCGGTTGGGCGTCGAAGATGTTCTGGATGCCGCCGGTGATGGTGACGTGGTCACCCTGCCAGCGAACCGAGAGATCATGCGACCACCAATCCGACGCCGTGATGATCTGGTTCACGGTCCTACCCTGGTAGAGGATCTGCGGATTGGCGAAGTTCTTGTTGTCCGTGGCCCCGACATAGTGCGTGAACCACGTATAGGTTATGTCGTTCTTCTTGAGCTGGAATTCGGCGTCGCCCACCCATTTCGGATCGCCCGAGCTGCCGTTGAAGTCGTTCGTGTTGAACCCCGAAGCGATGTTCGGATTGAACAGCAGTTTCACGTCTTCCATGGTCTGGGTGGCTTTGAGGTCGACCAGCACCTTGCCGAAGTTGAACTCGTGTTCGTAACGGACGTTGTAGTCGATGCCGTGCGTCGCTTGCTGGTTCACGTTGATGTAGTTGGCGTTCACGGTGGTGATGTTGTAGGGGCCCACGCCGGTGCCGGGGTTGCGATTGAAGAAGCTGCAGAAGGCGTTGGGGAAGACCGGCGCCCCGTAGCAGCCGCCCAGGATGGTCGCGGCGTTGAGCGTCGCGACCTCGTTGAACACCGTGATGTCGAAGTAATCGATCGCGATCGAGAGATCGAGGAAAGACGGCGTGAAGATGACGCCGAGGGTTGAGGACTCTGAGTCTTCAGCCTTGAGGGTTCCAAGCCCGCCGCCCGTCGTCACCGTCGCAGAGGAGCCGGCGCCGGCATAAGTTGCCGGAATGCCTGCCGCCGAGCAGTTGGCCACGATGTTGACGTTGGTGCTGTTGCCCCAGTTGATGCAGGGGTCGATGCTGGTCTGGCTGAGGAAGCCTGTCTGGTTGCCGAGGTAGAGTTCGTACAGCGCCGGAGCGCGGTAGGAGGTGCCCTTGGTTCCGCGGAAGCGGAGCATTGGGATGACCTGCCAGTTGATGCCGGCCTTCCAGACGTTGTTGGAGCCGTATGAGTCATAGTTGAACCAGCGGCCCGAACCGTCGACCGTGAGTTCTTCAACCCCGGGGAGCCCCTTGAGGACCGGGATTTTCACCTCGGCGTATTCCTCAGTGACCGTGTCCTTGCCCTTGGTGATGCCAGCGGAGGTCGTCCCCCAGTAGAGGTTTTTGATCGAACCCTGGTCGGGCGTATCGTTGATCTTGAACGTCCGATACTCAGCGCCGACGGCAAGGCCGACCGGACCGGCTGGCAGGCGGAAGAGATCGCCGGTGACGCCGGCGGTGACCGTCGTCTGGTCGTAGGTGGTTTTGCCCCGGCTATAGCCGGTCAGAAGGTCAAAGGTCGCTTTGGAATAGTTGCCGGCCAGGAAGTTGGGATCGAAGGGGTTATAGGTCGGGCCATGGTAGAGGCCGTCAGCGCTGGCGTAGTTCCAGTCACCGGCCGTTTCCTTCTTGATCTCGTTCTTCTCGTAAGTGCCATCCGAGCGCGAGTAGTTCGCATCAACGCTCCAGCTCCAGTTTGAAAGATAACCGGTGCTGCCAAAGCCGCCTTTAAGGCCGGTCGTCAGGTAGTAGTACTTGACGTTGATCGACTGGTTGGACGGCCAGAGGGTGACCGGCTGGGCGACCCGGAACGGGCCTCTCGCAGCGAACGAGTTCGGCGTCGTGAACGGGCCCGGCACGTCATAGCCGGCGGCGTTTGCGATCTGCGGGAAGAACTGGCGCCAGTTGTGGGCCGTCGTCTGACGGTTGGTGAACAAAGCCTCGGTCGTCCAGTCGATGCCGCCAAAGCTGATGTTGGAGTGCTCGTAAAGGCTGGTGCGTTCTTGCTGGTCGAGGAAATAACCCGTCAGATACCGGGGATCGTTGAGCACGTCCTCGTAATAGGCGGTGCCGTCAGGGCTGTTGAGAAAGGTCTTGTTGGCGCGCGGGCGGTAGCCCGGGAAGGGTCCGACGGTGACCCCGTTCGGCGAGGGGACGTAGCGCGTGCCGCCGATCGCGTCGATGACCGTGTTGAAGTAGATGTTGCTGCATCCGGCAAGCGAGGTGCCCTGCAGGATCGAGTGGTCCTGACGGTCAAGCCGGGCCCCCGTCGCCGGGTCGGTGACGATGTCCTGGTTGCAGCGCGAATAGCCGCGATCGCCATACTGAAGCGCGTCGATCTTCTCGTACTGACCGGCGAAGACGACGTTGCCATTGGCGAAGTTGAGGCCGAACGCGCCGTTGACTTCAAACGTCGAACCGCCGCGCCGTTCCGGGTTGTTGTACTGAACCGTCAGTTCTGGATGATCGACCGAGGTGCGCGTGATGATGTTGGCGACGCCGGCGACGGCGTCCGAACCATAGATCGACGACGCGCCGTCCTTCAGGATTTCGACGCGGCTGATGATCGAATCAGGGACCGTGTTCAAATCGAATGCGCCGACTTGTCCGCGCGTCCCTGCAGGACCCGGACGGTTGCCGTTGAGCAGCACCAAGCTGCGCTGCGAACCGAGGCCGCGGAGCGAGACCGTGTTGGTGCCGGTGCCGCCTTCGGTGA
>JANMWT010000520.1:0-12620 GCA_031394145.1 Alphaproteobacteria bacterium
GATCGCGATCGGCGTGTCCTGCAGATCGGTGTCACGCTTTAGTGCGCTCACAACAATGACATCAATTTTTGCATCAGGCTCCGCTGCACTCGCTGCGTCCACACTTGGTCCGGTCTGCGCAAATGCAGTTCCGGCTCCGGCCGTAATCAATGCGCTTCCTACGAGCAGGATCGATCGAATTTGTGAACGGCGCTTCATTCTCGTCACCCCTGATTGTGTATCCGTGTCGTCTGGACCTGACCACTAGCAGCGGCGTATTGCGCTTATGCGACGGTTATAATTCGCTTATGCGACAACCAGCATGAGCGAGCGTGCACAGGTCGGACTGTGTCTCATTGAACACTGACGCACCTGCCCTCGCCGGACTTTAGTCGCAAGGCGGAAGCGACTGGCGACTGCACAGGCACAAGCGCGGCGCGCTCACAGGTTTCCAAAGCTGTGCGGGATTCTGCGGCTCATCAGCGTGTCCGCTCCCTCGAACAGTCGGATGAACCATCAACGCGAGAATCGACGTTGGCGGGCCGTCGGCCAAGTTGAACCGCGCCGCTTGCGCTCGCCGCCTCGATCTTCGTCGAACCGTCACGGCTTTGTCACCATTTTGCATTATCGGACTTGTGCTGGGCCAGAGGCCAAACGTGTCGACACCAATACCGATGGCCGAGTGGTCGGAGCGCTCACAACAACCTGCCTAAGCATCGCCGGAATCCGCCCGCTCAATCCCAGTCACCGCTTTTCATCGTATTTCGCTCGCCTGATGGAAGACCGACCTGCTCGCTCCCCTCTCCGAAATCGCCATGATCGGCCTTGCCTGGTTTGGGATCCGTCATTCGAATTGCATCGACCGATTCCGGCCGCTGGTTGAGGCCTCGTGCGCAGCAATCCGACGCACCGGTTGTCCTTGCCTCAGCACAGATTGAACCCGTACTCGCATGAGCTCCGTCGAACCAGACCAGGCGAGCGATTTGGCAACGGGCCCTTCCAAGCTTGCTTCGGATCGAATGGACTCTTCGCCCCTCCTAGATCGAGACATCAGCGAATTTCGCCGACAGGAAGTGATCACTCAGAGCGCCTCGCCTCCTGAAGAGACGATCGTCCTTCCCGTCGTCGGTAGCGAACATCCTCCGCATCCCGACGCCACCGGCCAGATTGGCAGGCATGGCGCCCGAGGACTTCAATCCCGATCTGACTCTGAGGACCTGGTCAATCAAGACACAATTGAGCCTGGCCACGTCGTTGCCCGATCTCTGCCGCAACTTGACTACGCAAGGCCAGATGTCCTCGAAGAGCAACGGCGAGTCGCTCGGGCTTGGCGCACTCGCCCACTCGAGGCCCAGTACGCTGCGATCTATGACGGCGTCATTGACATCGTCGTCAGAGAGGGGCCGCTGGTTCATCGCAAGGGGCTAAGCGTGGTTACTGCCCTTACCATGAGCGGAGCGCGCGAAGTCATTAGTCTTGACGTTCGGGATGATTGCGAGGGAGACACAACCACCCGTCGATCTAAACTGCTCGAGCGCGGCCTGCAGGATGTGCTCGCGATCGTTATAGATGATCAGTCCAAGCAGCTGCTTGGGCCACATGTTTCCCTCGCTCGCGCATATGCCCGAGCCTAAAGGCAGTCGCTGTCGACTTCGGCATTCGACAAACCGCTTTCATCAAGGGGATCGAACGCTTGGTTGAGTCAGCCGTCGCTGGCGCCGACCAAAAACGAGCCGGCTTGGCGCGCCGTCGTTCGTCTCGCGACCCATTCGGAAGCGATCCTCCGATGTCGCCCGCAGAACGCGAAAAGCTGGCGCTCTACGTTTCCTATATCGCCGGATTTCCAAAGGCCTGGAGGCGAATTCTATTCGTCTGGTCTGCAGTGTCGCCGATCAAGGCGCGTTTGCATAATCTAAGCCTCAGATTGCCGACGAGTTTTCCAGATGATTCGTCCGCCCTCGATCGCATGAGTCTCATTATGCGAATGCTGTCGGTCAGATGGCGATTGGCGCCCAGCGTTTGGAGTCCCATCAAGCGGCGGCCAATTTCGGCAACCGCCGGCACGGTTCTGGACCGTGACGTCCGTTCCTAACGCCTTGAAGCGCTCTCGGGTAAACTCGGAAAGGTCTTTATAGGGGCTTTTGCGCCAGCCTCTCGCTCAGGCGACCGCTGCGCTCTATTCAGATTCCGACCGCGCTCGCAGCGCGGGCGCTCGCTCAGCAAAACTCCACGGGAGGTGTCTGTAA
The DNA here is from genome assembly GCA_031394145.1 of Alphaproteobacteria bacterium. Lineage (GTDB taxonomy): Bacteria > Pseudomonadota > Alphaproteobacteria > Caulobacterales > Hyphomonadaceae > UBA7672. The sequence continues at coordinate 2,226 of JANMWT010000520.1, forward strand.
TCAATCTCCGACAAATCATCGGCGCCCCTCGCGATCTTGTGTCTTTGTTGCAAGCAGTGCGGCGTTGAAACGCGACTCGATCCAGCCTTCTTCTTGAAACGACGGGGACAGGAGGCCGAACTTGACGAGGTTAGAAGCCGCTTCCGGCTGCGGTGCTGTCAGGTCAGGTGGAATTGGCTTTCGCCGGAAAATTTCCGCTCTCAAAAAGTTTCACGAATTCAAGAACCGCGTTCGCTCCGGCGCCCGAATTGCCCAGCTTTGCACCTAGCATGTCAACGCCAGGCAGCCCGCTTCCTCGAAAATCGAGGCGCACATCAGTCCTGTCTGTCCCCTTGCCATTTCGGCAGGTAGAAATCCACCTGAGCATGACTTTCGTCATCAACGAGGCTGAAACCGATGGCGTCGCTGACAAATGGCAAAAGTCTGAGCGCTGCTGTACGACTTTCGCCTGTGGTCTTCGCCGCGAGGACCGTAGCATAAATGGACGTCAACAAGCCGTCCGATTGTCCGAGAAATTGAACCGCATAGCGCTGAGCTCGCTTCTTCTGCGTCCCTGCTGGTAACCATAGCGAAGTCGAAATGATCGTGCGAGTCCTGACTTACAAGACGTTCGTACTTCTCGGGCAGGGCTCCCCAGCGTCATCAGCGTGTCACCGCGGAGCGATACCAAATCGTCACAAACAGGGGAGCTGAAAGATGAGCAAGACACTGATCTGCGATCGTCTCCGCCATCGCGTTTCACCACTGCGCCAGCTGCGCGATCTTTTGAGCCGCCGTTCGCGATCGAGCGCAGTGCTTGCAGTCTGCCTTGCTACCACCGGGCAATGGTCCGCCGCGGCGCAAAGCCCGAGCCCCGGCCAGCCGCTGCCTACCGGACAGATGATCACGCCCAAAGCGGCCCCGGGAGCGATTTTTCAGACACTCACGACATCGCCCAAGGGCGGCTACGTGGCTGACGGCGCAGCGGCGATAGCGATGAGCCCTGACAGCAAGACGCTTCTCGTACTGACCAGCGGCTACAACGTCTTTAATAGACCCGATGGCAAACGAGACCCGAAAACCTCACAGCAATATGTGCTCGTCTATGACATCGCAGGCTCCGCGCCCCGCCGGCGCCAGACACTCACTATCCCAAACGCTTTTGGAGGCATCGGCTGGCGCCCTGACGGTCGGGCCTTCTACGTCGGCGGCGGCGTTGACGACACCGTTCAGGCATTTGCTCGGGGGAAGACCGCCTTTCTCGCCAGCGGCAAACCCATCCCACTCAACCACAACGTAGGTCTCGGCGCAGACGTAAAGCCTCAGGCCGCCGGACTCGCTGTTAGTCCCTCTGGCAAGCGACTCCTCGTCAGCAACTATTACAACGACTCCGTGAGCCTGATCGACATCGGAACACATCAGGTTGTCTCGGAGCTGGACCTCCGGCCGGGAAAAATTGATCCTGGAAAGGCGGGCGTGCCTGGCGGAGAATTTCCTGTTGCGGTTGCATGGCGGGACGAGGGCCACGCATTCGTATCCGCGGCGCGCGACCGGGAAATCGTGTCGCTCGACATCAACATGTCCAACATGAAGGTAGTCGGGCGCACGACGACGCTTGGTTCGCCGACCTCCCTTCTCCTAGATCGCACGAACAGTCGTCTCTACGCGGTGGAAGACAACGCTGATCGGCTTCTCATTTTGGACTCCCAAACAGGTGCGTTGATCGCAGAACCGCACCTTGGCGCTCCCGAAACTCTGAGCGCCCTTGCCAAAGGCAAGGGGACCAACCCGAACGCGCTGGCGTTTGGGCCGGACCACAAGACGCTACTCATCAGTTACGGCGGCATCAATGCGGTCGCTGTGGTGGCGCTGAAGGATAAGGACGCCTCTGTTGTTGGCCTGATGCCAACCGGCTGGTATCCGAGTGCGGTCGCAATGCGCAAGGATGGCAAGCGTATATTCATAGCCAATCGCAAGGGACCGCCAGGCCCCAACCCAAATGGCTGCGGACCGCGCTCGGCCATGGTTCAGGTACAGTCTGCGGCCTGCGGCGCCGCAAACCAGTACGTCTTCCAGTTGGAGAAGGCAGGTCTACTCAGCCTGCCGACGCCGTCCGCCGATACGCTTGCCAAACTAACGTTGCAGGTGGCCGACAACATCGGAGCCACAGATCGACCAGAGCGTGCAGCGGCATCGCAAGTGATGGCCAGTCTTCGCGACAAGATCAAGCATGTGGTCTTCATTGTGAAGGAGAACCGCACCTACGATCAGCTGCTGGGCGACCTCGAAGTCGGCAACGGCGATCCCCGTCTCGCAATTCTCGGTGGCGCGATGACGCCTAACCACCACGAACTCGCCCGCCAGTTCGTCACTTTCGACAATTTCTTCGACAGCGGCGAACAGTCCAGCACCGGCTGGAATTGGTCGACTGCCGCACGAGCGACCGACCTCATGGAGCGGACAGCCTCCGTCAACTATGCCGGGCGGGGCCTGTCCTACGAGGCCGAAGGTACAGACCGCGACGTGAACGTCGCCATGCCCATGAAGGAACGCAACAAAGTCAATTCCAAACTGCCGGACGATCCTGACCTGCTTCCGGGCAAAGCCCACCTCACCTCCCCCGACGGCGACGACGACACTCAGGAGGGCGAAGGCTTTCTGTGGGATCAGGCCTTGAGAGCTGGCCTAAGCGTTCGAAACTATGGGTTCATGAACGAGTCGGCGTATGATCCGAAGGATCCCAAGTCGATCCCTCTGATGCGTGATCCTTTCAAGGAGCAACGCATCGCCTATGTCAGCTCGAGTCAGTCGCTGGCGCCGGTCAGCGACCCATACTTCCGTGGCTTTGATCAGGCCTTTCCTGACTATTGGAGAGTTCAGGAATGGAAGCGCGAGTTTGATCAGCAGATGATCGCCAACAGCATGCCTGCACTCACGCTGCTCCGGATCTCACATGATCATTTTGGCGACTTCGGGCGCGCGATCGACGGTGTCAACACAGTCCAGACCGAGATGGCTGACAATGACTATGCGCTAGGCCTGGTCGTCGAAACTATCGCCAAGAGCAAGTTCGCAGGATCAACGCTTGTGTTCGTGATCGAAGACGATGCGCAGAACGGCGCGGACCACGTCGACGCGCGTCGAAGCGTGGCCTACATTGTTGGACCCTACGTCAAACAGCATGCCTTGGTGTCGACACGGTATACGACCGTGAGCATCCTGCGCACGATCGAGGATGTCCTGGGTCTAAAGCCGCTCGGTCTCAACGACGCGCTGGCCCTGCCGATGTCTGACGCATTCGACATCCGGCAGTCGAGTTGGACCTACCTGTCAAAAGTGCCAGGTCTCCTGCGTACGACACAGCTGCCCTTGCCGCCGAAAGCGGCAAACGAAGCCTCGCAGACGTTTTGTCCCATTCACGACGCGGCCTATTGGGAGGCCGCGATGAAGGGGCAAAACTTTGCTGAGGAGGACCGGCTCGACACAGCGGCGTTCAACGCCGCCTTATGGACAGGGCTCGCAGGTTCTCCCTCCCCGGCGGTCAACCGAGCCGGCCTAGACTTGCGACAAAATCGGGCGGCGCTCCTCGCCGACCATCCGCATTGCGAAATGCCCTAGGACTTGGTCGCTTCGGGACTGCCCGGCGTTCAAAGACGACCAGGTCGGGCTGGCGTTCAGCGCCGAATCATTCGGGTTGAACGGCGAACCTCAAAGATCGCGCGCCGATGCGGCGCGGCGCATCTTGCGGAGCGCGCGCTGTCGGGACTCGCCAGCCAAAATCCCGATCAGCTTGACCAACTCGCCAACAACATTGCGAATAGGGCGAATGCGCTTGTCGCCGTCGCGAAGGCACTGACGCGGGCGTGCCTCCCAACCCTTGGGACTGCGTCGACACTTGCCAAATTCGCTACCAAGCATCACGAGAATTCAGCGATTGGTCAACGCGCTCGCCGACATCTCCGTACAATCCTCGGGTTTCATCGAATGACCGACATATAAAATTCACTGGCTCAACCGCCCCGATTTGTGGTCCCGAAGCGACGCTTCAAGCGTGCTCGAAGCGATACAACCAGAGGCGGGACCCACATGAAAATGAAGACACTGTTTCGTTCAACCGGCTCAAGGATTGCGCTGGGCGCGCGTCTCGCTTTCGGCCTAACGCTTGCGTCCTCGCTTGGCGCCGCGTGGGCGGATGATGCGACTGATCCAAAATCCAAGGCAGCCGACAAATCGCTAATCGCGACCGACGTCGTGGTCATCACGGGACAGAGCGAACGCGCGGCAACGCTTGCGCCGACCCAATCGACCCTCGAGGCGACCGAGCCGCAATCGGTCATTAGCCAGGATTTCATCGAGAATTCGAAGCCGAAAACTTCCGACTTCATGTCGCTTTTGCAGATCACACCCAGCGCAGGCGGCCTGACGTCCGGCAACGGACCTGGCCTTGGCGAAGCAAAGACGACGCTGCGCGGCTTCAAGGATGGAGAATTCAACGTCACCTTCGACGCGATCCCGTTCGGTGACACCAACAACCCGACACACCATTCGACGTCGTTCTTTCCGGCCGCGGATCTTGGTCAGATCGTCGTCGAGCGTGGGCCGGGAAATGCCGACAATCTCGGCCAGGCCAGCTTCGGCGGCACGGTCAATCTGAACTCCAAACACCTCCTCGACGACAAGCAAATCACTCAATCGGCCACCTACGGCACGTGGAACACCTATGATTTTGTGACCAGCTTCCAGACGGGCGCCATGCTGGGCGACAACCAGGCGCATGCGATGCTGATCCTGCACGAGATCAACTCGGACGGCGCCCTGTCAAACAGCCCGATCGACGGCAAGGATCAGATGCTGAAGGGCGACATCCAGTTCCTGGGCGGCCGCTTGCATTTGACCGGCTTGGTCACGCACGACTGGAACACCTACTACTCGCCGGACGCGACCAGCGGGCTGACGCAAGCGCGGGTCAATCAAGTCGGCAAAGATTATCAGTTCGGAACGGACCCCAGTTTGCCGGACTATTTCGGCTACTACCAGACGCGCAAACAGACGTGGTTCAGCTATGTGCGCGCCGAGTTGGACGTCACCGACAACGTCAAGGTCGAGGATGAGCCCTACTACTACTATTATGACAACAAGACGTTGTCTGCGCTGGACACGACCATCGGCACGAACGGCGTTCCCACCACGGCCAACCTCGTCCGTTTCAATCCTTCGCCGCTCACAGGCGCCGCGTCCACCACCAGCTTCGGGATCCCTGGCTACGACAAGTTCAATCACTACAGCGTCTACGGAAACATCGCCAAGGCGCGCGCCGATGTGGGCTTTGGCACCCTGATCGCGGGTCTTTGGAGCGAATACGCCTCGACCGAGCGCCACCAGTTCGCGCGGGACATGATCACGACCCGACCCAACTACAGCAACACCGCAGCGGCGCAGCGGGCCATTCCGCAGAACATCAACTACCTGCAGTCATCGAGTTGGCGCCAGAACCAGCCCTTCGCACAGTTCGAGTGGCGTCCGATTGAGGGGCTGAAGATCACACCAGGGGTGAAATACATCCAGTTCACACGGAGCGTGGACGCACCCGTCAACCAAACCTCGCGCGCCGCCACCAATTTCACCAACACCTGGAAGACGACCCTCCCCTTCCTGACCGTGAACTATCTGATCCGCGATAACTGGTCCGTCTATGGTCAGTACGCGAAAGGGTTCCTCGCGCCCGACCTCAACACAACCTACCTGGCCGACCCCACGAAATCGTCATTCGAGCCGCAGAAGTCGGTCAACTACCAGGCCGGCACCGTCTACAAGACCAACAACCTGACGCTCGATGCCGACGTCTACGAGGTCGACTTCACCAACAAGGTCGTGTCCGTCGCCGCCGGTCAGGTTATCAACGGCGTCACCTACACCGACCCGCAATTCATCAACTTTGGTGGCGCGACCTATAAGGGCGTCGAGGCGCAGGGAACTTACGCTTTCGATTTTGGCCTCGCCGTTTTCCTCAACGGCTCGAAGAACGACTCCACCGACAACGCCACGAACAAGCAACTTCCCAACGCGCCGCTGTGGACAGCGGCCGGCGGCCTCATCTACGCGATGGGCCCAGTCCAAGCGTCGCTCGTGCACAAGATCGTTGGCAAACAGTTCACCTCTGCGGGCGAGACCAACAAACTCCTGCCGCTGGAAACGACCAGCCTCAACGCCAGTTATGACTTCGGCAAGTTCGAACTTTATGCGGGCGTCGAGAACCTGTTCGACAATCAAGACATCACCTCGATTGCCGGGTCATCGCCAAACTTCCGTTACGCGTTCAGCTCCGGCCGCTTCATGCAGGTCGGCGCCAAGGTCACGTTCTGATCGATCGGCGCGGAATGCGGTCAGCAGCGAGCTGACCCGTCCGGCCTCTGAAAAAGGGAGACCGACATGGGTATGAAGAGCGCTCAGTTTTCATTGAGCATGCTGAACACGATCACAATCGCCGTCGTTATCGCTGCCGCCGGCTGCGCGCCTCAAGCTTTTGCGCAAACCGCAGTGGCTTCAGCGCCGGCGGCCGAAACGGCAAAAGCGCCGCGCAAGGCGGTCTATATCGACCTGGCGCGCTTCAACGCCGCACAACTGGTTATTCCACCGCCAGTGGACGGGACGCCGCGCGCCAAGGCGGAGATTGAAGAGCTTCATCGTATCCAGACCCAGCGCACGCCGGCTGATCTCACCCGCGCGTTGGCGGACGACAAGGATGAGAGCATCTTCATCTACGCCAGCGTCTTTGGCCCGGGCTTCAACGCCGCCGCCATGCCGGCAACCGACGCGTTAGGCAAGGCGATCCGCAACGACGCTGAAGTCATCGCCAATCTGGCCAAGGATCACTTCCTGCGCGTGCGGCCCTACGCCGTGGATCGCACAATCGTTGGCTGCCCCTACGCGCCGGACAAACCTGTCAAGACATCCTACCCCAGCGGCCATGCGATGAATGGCTACGCCTACGCCGTGGTGCTGGCGCAGCTGGTCCCTTCGCGCGCCGATGCGCTGCTCACACGCGCCGGCGACTACGCCGAACAGAGACTTGTGTGCGGATTGCACTACCGCGCCGACATCGAGGCCAGCGAAACGCTTGCCACGGTCTATGCTCGGGAACTGATCGCCAATCCCGCATTCAAACCAAAGCTGGACGCCGCTGTCGCCGAGCTAAAGGCGGCTGGCATCATCAAATAAGCTCAGCCCCAAGCGCCGGTGACTTAGGCCAACTCGGTCGCATCGCGAGCCATGGTCAGGCGCACGAATGTCGACGCAGGGGAATCCGCTCTGACTCGTCGAACGGTGCTTGAAATCTGCGACTCACTGATCGTAATCAAACTTGTCAGGCTTGGGTTTCTTGCTGTCGCCAAACGCGTAGACGAGGCCGAGCCAGGCGACACGACCACCTGACCTGCGTCGGTAGTCGTCACGGAGCGTCAATGTGTCGATGCGTCGACGTTGGATCTGCGTGTTCAGCAGGTCCGAGACAGTCAGGACCAGTGCAAGCTGGTTGTCCAGCTGATGCCGATAGCCGAAATTCATCGCCCATGACGGCAAGACAAATCCCTGCGGGGTGAGCCGCTTGCCGGAATAGTTGGCGCCGACCTGAAAGCTGTCATCGCTCGTCGGGCGGTAATCAACCGTCGTCTTCGCGTTTCCGCTGACGGTTGATCGCGATCCCATTGCGGTCAGACCGTCCGCATCGATCTGGGTGTAAAACACATTGCCGCTGAGCGAGACGGACAGGCCTCGAACCACCCGCCCGCTGGTCGCGAACTCGACGCCGGTCGTTTTGCCCCGCGCAAGGTTTGCCTTGGTCGTGAGCAAGACATCGTTGCTTAGCACCGTCGTAATATCGGTCACCCCATTGCGACTGACGCGATAGTAGGCGGTCGCCGAATAAGTGACGGGAGATGCTTCGTTTGCGTAGCCCAGCTCGAAGGATTGGATCTCCTCGGGTTTCAGATCAGGATTGCCGGCCCGCAGGTTTGAGATGTCCTGATGGTCGGTGAAGGGGTTGAGCTCTTCCGGATCGGGCCGTCTCACGCGCTCGCTAAAACTCGCTGTCAGCTTCTGCGTGGGCGTCAGATCCTTGCTGAGGTGAAGCGTCGGATAGACCCGAACATAGCCTTGCCCTCCCCCAGCGCTGTTGGTGATCTGGAAGAAGCGGGTGTTGGCTTGCTCCAAGCGCAATCCCGCAAGGGTGTCGATACCAGCCCATTGGCCTTCATAGGTGGTGTAGGCGGCGTAGATTGTCTGGTCGTACCTGAAGTCGTTGATGATGTTGGCGTTCGGCACATGCCCACCGGTCACGGCATCGATGGTATATCCCGAATTGTCATAAGCGTTATCGTCATGCTGGATAGCGTAGCCTGCCTCGATTTTCATGGATGCGGCGAGCGGCAACATATAGTCGCCACTGAACTCGGTCGTCACGAGGTCAAGACTAAGCCGCAAATGGTCACGGCTTTGCGGCGCAACTGGAAAGAGAAACGTATTGAGATAATCGTAGCTCTCGCGCTCCCGCGTGACCGTGCGCTGGAGGTTGATCACCAGCTTCTCGCCCTTCTTTGCGAAATCATGGTCGAAATGCATCCCCTGCTTGCGATCCAGACGCCAGGAATCGCCATCGCTCAACCGCTTTGATTGGTCGAGCAGATCCTCGGTCATGTCACGCGTCAGGTCCGTTTGCAGGAAATGTCGCCTTGCGCGCCTTTGCGTATCACCCACCGAGACGCCGAAGATGTCGTGATCGTCGACGACGTAGTCTGCCGCCCCCTGCGCGGCAATTCCATGCACTCGCTGGTGCTCATCGAAGGTATGATCGGTGGCGACGAACGCTGTCGTTGCCGGATCGACGCTCGAACGGCGTTCGAGCTGTTCACGCATGCGGTCCTCGGTCCGGAGGGTGACGCCGCCTGAGAGCCGCAGGCGACCCTGGTTATAGGCGCCGGCCAGTCCGACCAGGGATCGCTGCCGGTTGCCGAAGCTTGCCTGCGTTGTCCCCGAGGAGCCTTGCTTCCTGATCTTGCGGGTAACAATGTTGATGACGCCGCCAGAACCATCCGGTTTGAACTGCGCCGAGGGATTGGTGATGACTTCGATATGGTCGATGTCGCTGGCAGGAATCTGCCCAAGGCCATCCGCACCGGAAGCGCCCGACACCTGGCTCGACGGCTTGCCGTCAATGAGAAGAGTGACGTTGCTGTCGCCTCGCAGGCTGACATTGCCGTCCGGATCGACCTCCACCGAAGGGATGTTTCGAAGCAAGTCCGCCGCTGTCCCGGACGTATGCTGGAGATCAGCGTCGGCCCGGTACACTTTCCGATCGATCAGGCTTTCAACTGCGGGCGTGCTGGACGTCACAGTGATGACGTCAGCCTTCTTCGGCTCACCCGCCGCGGGCGGGTTTGGCGCTTGCGCGATGCATGGCGGCGCGGCGAGCGCGCCCGCGAGGCAGACCAGCAGTCCACATGGACCCCGTGCGGCGATACGGCTAAAGACGGGCACGGGAAATCCTAATTTGAGCCAAGGGGGCTTGCGCGTCTGAGGGCATCGACGACGCCTGATCTCACTTGTCATCGTTGCTGCGATCCGGTTGGACGGCCGTTGCGTCCCAATTCAGGTTTGCCAATGTTCGCAGGCCGAAATAAGCGCTCACCCGCCGTCGATGAATTGCGTGATCGAGCGGGTCAACCTGCTGTTTCCAACTTTCCCGGATGGACCCCGGCTCGCTGCGGCAGCAGCAGGATCGCGCCAAGGATGAAGACCGTGAGGACGGCGGACGCGATGGGCCGGCTCAGATTGAGCCCGCCATGATCAAGTGGCTTGTCGAGGAAATCGCCGACGGTGGCGCCGAGCGGGCGGGTCAGGATGAAGGCCGCCCAGAACAGCAGCACACGGGACATCTTCGTCCAGAAATAGAGCCCGGCGACAATCGCGAGCGCCGCGCTGAAGAGACCTGCTCCGCCAAGGAAGCCAAGCCCGGTATCGTCCGCCACCCAGTCGCCCAGCGCCGTGCCAAGCGTCTGCGAGAACGTGATCGCCACCCAGTAGAACGCCTCGACCTTGGGCGTGTTGACCGTGTCGACCGAGATCGACTTCTCCGACCAATACCAGGCGCCAAGCACGGCGAGCACGCAGATCAGGAGGATGGTCGAGCCGCCGGCATAACCGATGCCGAGTGAGCGGTCGGCGAAATCGGCCATGGTGGTGCCCGCGGTCGTCGAGGCGATGATCGTCGCCCAATAGAGGAAGGGGTGGAAACGCTTGGCCATGATCTGGAGGACGACCAGGACAACCAGCGTGGTCAGGAAGATCGCCGTGCCGATCAGATAGCCGAGGTTCATCGTCATCGAGACGGTGTCGCCGCCGGTCTCGCCCAGCGTCGTCGCC
>JANMWT010000529.1:0-9548 GCA_031394145.1 Alphaproteobacteria bacterium
CGCTGAAATAAATCGCGCACTGGGACGGACGTTTTTCTCTCTATCCTTCCCCGATGGACGGCTCCGATGGGCGACGATCTCAACGACAGGATCGCCAAGGCCCAGGCGGGGCTCGACGCGCAGAAGCGTCCGTCCCCTCGGTCAACGGGCAAGGGAGCCGGACTTGGCCTGCGGATGGCGTCGGATTTCGTCGCCGCCATCCTGGTGGGCGCCGTTCTGGGATGGGGCATCGATGCGCTGCTCGGCTGGTCGCCGTGGGCGCTCATCGTCTGCCTGGTACTGGGTTTCATCGCTGGCGTGCGCATGATCGTGCGCGCGGCGAGCGAAGCCGGCAAGACCGCCGCGGGAAGCGGTGGAACGAAGGACGAGGGCGGCGGCGCATAATGGTCAACACCAACGACCCGATGCATCAGTTCGTTATCGAACGCTGGGCGCCGCTGCACATCGGCGGCTACGACCTGTCGTTCACCAACTCCGCCTTCTTCCTGAGCGCCGGGGTATTGGTGGTCATCGGATTTCTTGCTTTCGCTACCGCCAACGCCAAGACCATCCCGGGCCGGATACAGTCGCTGGCAGAGATCTGGTACGGCTTCATCGCCGGCATCGTGAAGGACGTGAACCACGACGACGGCAAGCCCTTCGTGCCGCTGGTGTTCAGCCTGTTCTCGATCATCTTCATCACCAACATGTTCGGCATGGTGCCGTGGTTCTTCACCTCGATGAGCCATATCGCCGTCACCGGCACGATGGCGCTGTTCACCATCAGCCTGGTCATTGTGATCGGCGTTTGGAAGAACGGCTTCAAGTTTCTCAAGATCTTCGTGCCGTCCGGCGTGCCCTGGTACATCCTCTGGTTCGTCGTGATTATCGAGATCTTCTCGTTCCTCGCGCGCCCGCTCAGCCTTGGCATGCGTCTGTTCGCGAACATGCTGGGCGGCCACGTTGCACTCAAAGTGTTCGCCGGCTTCATCCCGGCCCTTGCGATCGGCCTTGGCCTGACTGGCGTCGCGATGGGCGGCCTGCTGGTTCTGCCGATGGTCGTCGGCCTGACCGCCCTCGAATTCCTGGTGTCGTTCCTCCAGGCCTATGTCTTCGCCATTCTAACGTGCGTCTATCTCAACGACGCGCTTCACCCGGGCCACTAACCAGGCGCCCTTCCAGACAAGAGTTCCCCAGAACGGACTTCCAAGGAGAGACCAAATGGATATCGTTTCGCTGAAATACGTCGGCGCGGGCCTCGCGTGTATCGCCATGGCGGGCGCCGGCATCGGCGTCGGCACGATCTTCGGCCGATACCTCGAAGCTGCGATCCGCAACCCGTCGGCCGCCCCGGCCCAGTTCGGCAACCTGATCTTCGGCTTCGCCGTGACCGAAGCGCTCGGCATTTTCGGCCTGGTCATCGCGCTCGTCCTGATCTTCGCCGTCTGATTGACGCTTAAAACCTGACGAGCGAAGGCGCGGGAGTTTTCCCGCGCCGGCCCCAAGCCGGAGAGCGCCCCCGTGGAGACCGAACCCGCCGAACACGCAATTCGCTTTGCGCCGTTCGACCAGATCGACACTTTTCCAAGCCAGATCTTCTGGCTGGTGGTGACGTTCGGCGTGCTCTACTTCGCCTCGTCGAACTGGCTGCTGCCGAAGATCCGCAAACTCCTGGCCGACCGTGACGGCGTCATCGCCGCTGACGTCGCCGCCGCCGCCGCCGCTTCGTCCAAGGCGGATGCAGCCGTGCAGGAGCTGGAGGCCAACATCGCCTCGGCTCGCGCCCGGGCTCGCGACACCGCCGCCAAGGCGCGCGCCGAGGCGGACGCCAAGGTCGCAGCCGAAACGGCGCGGCAGGAGGCCGAACTGAACACCCGGCTGGTCGCGAGCGAAAAACGCATCGGCGAAGTGCGTACGGCGGCGATGGCCAATGTGGCGACGATCTCGAAGTCGGTCGCTGACGCGATGGTCGCGAAGCTGATGGGGAAAGCCTGACATGGAAGCCGAGCACGCCGCTTCCGGCGGTTTCAACGTCGCTGAGTTCTTCTCCGACCCGCACACCTGGGCTGGCGCGGGTCTGGTCATCTTCCTGGTCATCCTGGTGCTCATGAAAGTGCCGGGTGCGCTCACCAAGTCGCTGGACGATCGAGCCGCCAAGATCGGCGCTGAACTCACCAGCGCCCAGGCGTTGCGCAAGGAAGCCGAAGCCAAGCTCGCTGACGCCGGCAAGCGCCAGGCCCAAGCCGAAGCGGACGCCCGCGACATCGTCGAGGCGGCCCGCCGCGAGGCCGCCACGCTGGCGGCGCAGGCGCAAGCCTCGCTGGTTGAAAAGCTCGCGCGCCGCGAAAAACTGGCCGAGGAGCGTATTGCTCGCGCCGAGGCCGACGCGATGCGGGACGTGAAACTTGCCGCCATCGACACGGCTTCGAAAGCCGCCGCTCAGATCTTGACCGAGACCCTCGTCGGCAAGGCGGCTGACGACCATTTCACCGCCAGCCTCGAAATGGTGCAGAAGGCGCTTGCCACGTAGCGCCGCAGCGCCTCGAAGCTATCCGGCGCCGAGAGACAGACATTCCCGCCTACTTCCGCGCGTCTTCCAGAACCATCGCCGCGCCCTTCTCGGCGATCATCAGGGTCGGCGAGTTGGTATTGCCCGACGTAATCCGCGGCATCACTGAGGCGTCGATGACGCGCAGCCGTTCGATCCCGATCACGCGCAGACGCTCATCGACGACGGCTGCGGGGTCGGATGCAGGTCCCATCTTCGTCGTGCCGACGGGATGGAAGATGGTTGTCCCGATATCACCGGCCGCCCTCGCAAGCTCCGCATCAGACTTGAACTCGACGCCCGGCTTGAACTCCTTGGGTGCAAGGCGCGCCAGCGCCGGCTGGGCGACAATCTTCCGCACCAGCCGGATCGATTCGACCGCCACCAGGCGATCGCTGTCCTGCGAGAGGTAGTTGGGCTGGATCTCCGGCTGGATCTTGGGATCCGGGGAGGACGCATGGATCGCGCCGCGACTGTCCGGGCGGAGATTGCAGACGCTGATCGTCATCGCCGGAAAGGCGTGCAGGGCATCACCGAACTTCTCCAGCGACAGGGGCTGGACGTGGAATTGCAGGTTCGGCGTCGCCTGCCTGTCATTTGATTTTGCGAACGCGCCCATCTGCGAAGGCGCCATGGTCATCGGACCCCGCCGGCGCAAGCCATAGTCCAGCGCCATCAGCGGTCGACGCCAGAGCTGGGCGTATTGTTCATTGAGCGTCGGTGCGCCGGTGATCTTGTAGATCGGGCGCAGTTGAAGATGGTCCTGCAAATTCTCGCCGACGCCGGGCGCATCGCGCGCCACCGGCAGGCCCAGACGCTTTATCCGCTCGCCCTGACCGATCCCCGAAAGCTCCAGCAATTTCGGCGACTGCACCGAGCCGGCGCTGAGGATCACTTCGCCTCGCGCCTGGGCGAGAAACGGCTCGCCATCGCGCGACCAGGCGACGCCCGTGGCGCGACCATTGTGGACCACCACATGCTCGACCAGCGCGCCGATCTCCAGTCTGAGATTGGGCCGCTTCAGCGCCGGCTGCAGAAAGCCCCGCGCTGCGCTCCAGCGCCGGCCGGTCTTCTGGTTGACCTGAAAATATCCGACGCCGGCATTGTCGCCGGTGTTGAAGTCGGAAACCTTCGGGATGCCGGCGCTTTGAGCCGCATCGGCGAAGGCGTCGAGCACATCCCAGCGCATGCGCGGATGCTCGATGCGCCATTCGCCGCCGGCGCGATGGTGCGCATCGGGCGCGACATGATCCTCGTGCTTCAGGAAATACGGCAGGACATCGTCCCAGCCCCAGCCATTCAGGCCAAGCTGGCGCCAGCCGTCATAATCGGCGGCCTGTCCGCGCATGTAGATCATGGCGTTGATCGCCGAGCAGCCGCCGACCACTTTTCCGCGCGGGTAAGCGAGACTTCGGCCATTGAGGCCGGCGATCGCATCGGTCTTGAACATCCAGTCGGCGCGTGGATTGCCGATCGCGAACAGATAACCGACCGGAATGTGAAACCAGATCCAGTTGTCGTCGCCGCCGGCCTCCAGGAGCAGGACGCGGGTCTTGGGGTCAGCCGAAAGCCGGTTGGCCAGGAGACATCCGGCCGTGCCGGCGCCGACGATGATGTAGTCGAAGGTTTCGGCCGCCCGGTCTTTTGCTTCGAGCGACGGCATCAGTGCGGCATGTTGTAGGTGTAGACCCCGCAAAGGCCGCTCGCGTCCTTTGGCGGCCAGTGGTCGCCTTTGAAGGCGGCGATGGCCATGATCACGCCCGTCGGCGTGCTGATCGGGATCGCCATGGCGAGGAAGCCCGTCTTCTCCTTGCCGCAGAAGCCGCCATGGGGCGCCTTGGCCGATATGGTCTCGTGGTTGATCGAATGGAGGTCAACCGAGGGGACATCGACCGGCGCATTCGGCTCGAACGAGACTTTCGTGCCGAAGAGTTTCGACCAGTCGACCGCTGTCGCCTGCTCGGCGCCGCCGGGGACCAGCTCGGTCTCATAGACCGTACCGTTCGACGTCTGCATCCGCGTGGTTGGTGCAGCGTTGGGGCCAGCCTGCGGCAGCGCGGTGAGGCTGAGCGCGCCGGTGACCGATTCCGCGGTCTTGGAGAGGGGGTCGAAACTGGTCGCCCTGACTGCGACTTGCACCGGCGCCGGCGCGTTCGGCGCGTCCCGGACGCCAGACGAGGCCCCAGACGAGGCCCCAGACGAGGCTTCAGCTTTCACATCTGGCGCTTTGCTTGTGACGTCGGTTTTCGGCTGGCAACCGGCAAGCGTCGCAGCGCCAAGGCCAAGGACAGCGGCAAAGAGTGTCAGGCGCATAGGGGTTCCCCAAGATCTCGGCCAGCAGGCTAGCCCGGCCCCGGCAAAATTCGAAGCGTTGATCCCATGACCCATACCTCCGCAGACCCATACCTCCGCAGACAAGTCGCCCCAAGACCGGCCGCCCGCAGACAAGTCGCCCCAAGACCGGCCGCCCCAAGACAGGCCGCCCGCAGACAGGCCGCCACAAAACTGCAACAGGATCGCGCGACAAGCAGATCCGGGTCGGACATCCTGGCGGCGATGCCAGGACCGGTCGGATGGAGGGATGAGGACATGGGCAAGGCAGGACGAGGCTTGGCGGCCTCGGTGATTGGCGCGCTGGTCCTCCTTGGCGCTCTCGGCTGTCAGCAACCGGCTGCTCCATCGGCGCGACCCCACAATGTCGTGATCTTCGTCGCCGACGGCCTGCGCTACGGCTCGGTGAACCCGACCGATGCGCCTGCCCTCAATGCGGTGAAGACCGAAGGCGTCGACTTCACCAACAGCCATTCATTGTTTCCGACGGTGACGACGGTCAACGCATCCGCCATCGCCACCGGCCACTACATCGGCGACACCGGAAATTTCGGCAACACCCTCTATGTCGGCGAGACGCTGAAGGCGTCCTATTACAACCGTCTCACCGGTCTCGAGGATGACGACGTGCTGCGCGAAATGAATGAGCGCTTCGGCGGTAATTATCTCAACGAGACTTCGCTCCTCGCCGCCGCGCGGGCCAAGGGCTTTGCCACCGCCGTGATCGGCAAGACCGGCCCCGCCGCCATCCAGGACCTGACGGCCGCCAAGGGCGATGTCGGGATGATCATCGATGAACTGACTGGCCTGCCCGAGGGCGTCGTGCCGAAAGGCGTCATGCTCTCGCCAGAGATCGCCAAGGCGATCGCCGCAGCCAAGCTGGCGCCGAGCGCGCCGCCGCGCGCCCTGCCCGCGCTGGCTGCGGTCGACTGGCTGACGAAGATCGCAACCGAAGTGGTGATCCCCAGCTTCAAGGCGCAGGACAAGCCCTTCGTCATGGTGTTCTGGTGCCCGGATCCGGACAACACCCAGCACGGCCAGAATGACGGCGCGGGCAAGCTCGAGCCGGGCGTTAATGGCCCCACCGCAAAAGCAGCCGTCGCCAACGCGAGCCAGGCGTTGGGCCGCCTCCGCGACGCGCTCAAAGCGCAGGGCCTCGAGGCCTCGACCGACATTTTCGTAACCGCCGACCATGGCTTCTCGGTGGTCTCGCGCGAAGGCAAGACCAGCTATTCGCTGACCCAGACCTATCGCGACTGGCCGAAGGGCGTCCTGCCCACCGGTTTTGTCGGCATCGACCTCGCGCACGCCCTGGACATGAAGCTGTGGCAGACCAACGGGCTGGCGGTCGCGATGGATAAGGGTATCCCGCCGAAAAGCGGCAGCGCCATGCTCGGACCTGACATCGACCATCCGCATGTGGTGATCGCCGCCAATGGCGGGGCGGAGCTGATCTATCTCACCGATCCGACCGACGCCAAACAGCTGGCGCCAAGGATCGTCGCGGCGCTGACCCAGGAGGACTATGTCGCCGGGATTTTCGTCGACGAGGAAACCTACGGCAAACAACCTGGCGCGCTCGGCATGGCGGATGTCGGCCTGATCGGTTCGGCCAGGACGCCGCGGCCGTCGATCGTCATCACCTTCCGCAGTTACGCCACCGGCGGCGCCTGCGAGCTGCCCGAAATGTGCAGCGCCATCGTCACGGATTCCAACTACCAACAGGGCCAGGGCACGCATGGCAGCCTTGGGCGAGGCGAGACGCGAAACTTCATGGCGGCCATCGGTCCCGACTTCAAGGCGAACTTCCTCAGCCCGGCGCCGATCTCGAACGCCGACATCGCTCCGACGCTCGCGCACATCCTGGGGATCGAGCTTGGCGGCAAGGGCCGGCTCAAGGGCCGCGTCCTCACCGAAGCGCTGAAGGACGGCAGACCGGTTCAGGCGACAACCGAGACCAAGAAAGCAGCGCCCGCCGCCAACGGCTTCGCCACAATCCTCAACCTCCAGCGCGTCGATGCCGCCGAGTATTACGACGCGGCCGGCAGCGAAGGCCGAACGGTCGGCCTCAAGCCCTGACCCGGCTCGGCAGGTTGGCGCGATCTCATCGCAGGCCAGTCCGGAGGATCAGCCGGGTCGGCCATCCGGATGCGCCCGTCGCATGGCCCAGTCGCTGGGACCCAGTCGCATGGTCCCAGTCGCTGGGACCCAGCGACTGGGACCCGTGGCGCGTCGCGTCACCCGATGCTAGGCCCGCCTTCACAGCACGGGAGACTGCATGCGGCGCCAGGTCTGGATCGGTATGGCGGCATGCGCGGCTGCACTGGCGTCCTGCCAAACTCCAACCCCGACGCCAAAGGGGCCTGAGGCGTCCCTTGGCCGGCACAATGTGGTGATCCTGGTCACCGATGGGCTGCGCTATGCTTCGGTCAATCCAACCGATGCGCCCGAGCTCGATGCGCTGCGCGCTGCCGGCGTCAATTTCACCAACAGCCATTCGGTCTATCCAACCGTCACCACCGCCAACGCCTCGGCGATCGCAACCGGCCATTACCTCGGCGACACCGGCGACTTCGCCAACACCGTCTATGCCGGCCAGCCCACCTTGCCGTCGGCCAATGGCGCCCTTCTGCCCTTCCTCGAGAACGACAATATCCTGCGCGACATGAATGCGCGCTTCTCAGGCAATTATCTGGGTGAGACCAGTCTGCTCGAAGCGGCGGTTGCGCATGGCTTCAGCGTTGCAGCGCTTGGCAAGATCGGACCGACGGCGATCCAGAAGCTGGACGCCCTCACCGCCGTCGGCGCCATCGTGCTCGATGAATCAACCGGCTCGGCGGAGGGGATCATGGTGTCGCCCGAGCTTGCCGCCAGGCTCGAGGCAGCGAAGTTGCCCCCCAAGCCGCCGGCGCGGACCTATCCCAACCAGACCCAGCTCGGCTGGTTCACGACCGCTGCAACCGACGTCGTGCTGCCGCAGATGAAAGCGTCGGGTAAGCCCTTCGTGCTGCTGGTCTGGTCGAATGATCCCGACGTCTCCCAGCACAATCAGAAAGATGCCGAAGATCAGCTCAGCCCCGGCATCAACGGTGCGACCGGACGCGGCGCCATCGCTAACGCCTCGAGCGCGCTCGGACGCATCCGCGCGGCGCTGAAAGCGCAAGGACTGGAAGCGACAACCGACATCTTTGTTACGGCCGACCACGGCTTTTCCACCGTCTCGAAGGAAGCCATGGGCAGCTACGCTGCGGGTCTCAACTACAAGGGCGTGCCGGCAGGCGAGCTCCCGCCAGGCTTCCTGACCATCGATCTTGGCCACGCCCTCGGCCTGCCGGTGTTCACCCCTGCCGGTGCGCCGGTCGACCCCGCGCAGGGCCAGTTCCCGACCGGCGCCAGCGCCATGCTCGGCCCCGACGGCCAGCATCCCCGCATTGTCATCGGGGCCAATGGCGGCAGCGACCTGATCTGGCTGCCGGAAGGCGACGCGCGGGCGCTGGTTCCCCGCATCGTCGCGACGCTGACCCAGCAGCGTTATGTCGCCGCGATCTTCGTCGATGATCAGTATGGCAAGATCCCCGGCGCGCTGCCGATGAGCGCGGTGCGCCTGGTTGGATCAGCGCGCACCCCGCGTCCGGCAATCGTGGTGGGTTTTGCCAGCCATTCGACCGGCTGTGCGCTACCCGAACTCTGCGCGGTCGAGATCGCCGATACCCCGCTTGGCCAGGGCCAGGGTCAGCATGGCAGCCCCAGCCGCGCTGACACCCGCAACTTCATGGCCGCCATCGGCCCCGATTTCAAATCAGGATTCGTCAACGATGCTCCGGTCAGCAATGCCGACATCGCGCCGACGATCGCGCGCATCCTTGGTTTCACCCTGCCCGCTCGCGGAAAGCTCCGGGGCCGCGTGATCGCAGAGGCGCTCTGGAACGAGCCGGCCAGACCCTACAGCGCGGAAACCAAACGATCGGCGCCGGCAGCGAATGGATTTGTGACGGTGCTCAACCTGCAGCGCGCCGGCGGGGCTGAGTATTACGACGCAGCCGGCGCTGAGGGTCGGACGGTCGGCCTCAAGCCCTGAGCCGAGGCCCTGAGACGAGGCCCTGACGATTGGGCCGCGACGCCTGAACCGCGACGACTGAACCGCGACGACTAGGCCGCCAGGCGCTGCGCGGGAAGTTGCGCCGGCTGGCTGGTTGGGGCGAGGAGGACCGACAGCATTGCGCGGATTTCCGAGCGTCCCGAGAGTTCGCTCATGGTCAGACGGCCCGAGACCGGTTCGTCGAACACGGTGCGGCCTTCCAGCGAGATGGCGCGATGGACGACGCGGTCACGCAACTGCCAGACGCACTCAAAGCCGGTCTCCGCGGCAATCTCGTCGACCTTCTCGGCAATGATCGTCGCGATCCGCGATTGCAGCGCCGAGGCGCGGTTGCGGCACACATGCCAGTGCTGGAGAGGAAGCTGGGCGCGCTTGCGGTCAAAACGGACCGTGTCGATCAGATCGCGATAGTTGATCAAGGGCGCGGAGGGTGCGCCCGGCGGCGTGAACAGGCCGTGCAGGTCGGCCGGGCTTTCATTCATCGGCGTCACGATGGCGTCGGCAACCAAATGGGCTTCGTAAACATCGGTCTGGTTGCCAGAGGATGTGTCGATGATGAGAAGGTCATAGCCATCGAGGCGGGCGAGGCGG
>JANMWT010000534.1:0-3819 GCA_031394145.1 Alphaproteobacteria bacterium
CGATGGCGTAGAGCCCACCAGGCCACCGCTCAGCGCGCTCACATCAAAACAAGAGCGCAACTGTAATGCTAGTCGCGTCCCAGCATCAGCGCAATATTGTTGCCGCCGAAAGCGAAGCTGAGGCTTAGCACGCGGTTAAGCCTCGCCGCGGGACGCTCGCCCGGCGTCGCGAGGCGGAGGGGGGCCAATTCTCGATCACGCACCCCATCCCAGAGGTGGGGAGGGAGGACCCCCCGCTCCATCGCCAGCAGGCTCAACCCCGCCTGCACCGCGCCCGCTGCACCCAGGGTGTGGCCGGTGAGCGGTTTGGTCGAGGCGCAAGGCGTGTCGAGACCAAATACCCGATCGACCAGCACCGCCTCCATCTGATCGTTGAGCCGGGTCGCGGTGCCGTGGAGATGGACGAAGCCGACATCGGTCGTCCTCACCCCGGATGACGCCAGTGCCTTGCGCAGGGCGATCTCGGCGCCCGCCGCCGAGGGATCGGGCGAGGAGGCGTGGTGGGCGTCGGAGCTTTCTCCAAAGCCTTCCAACCGCCAGGGCCCCGCCTCGCGCGACAGCACGAACATCGCCCCGCCTTCGCCGATGTTGATGCCGCAGCGGTTGACGCTCATCGGATTGCACACCGACGGCGCGATCGACTCCAGCGCGGCAAAGCCGTTGAGCGTCAGGTCGCAGAGCGTATCGACGCCGCCACAAATAACGGCATCCGCAAGCCCTGTTGCGAGCAGTCGCGACGCCGTCGCCATCGCCTTGGCGCCCGAAGTGCAGGCGGTGGAGACGACATAGCTCGGACCGGTGACGCCGGCGTGGCTGGCCGCGAAGGCGACCGTATCGCCAAGCTCTTGCCGCGCGAAACCAAAGCCTTCGGGCCAAGCTCCGGTATCGAGCTTCCACTTAAGATCGTGCGTCGCCTCGTTGATGCCGGTGGTGCTCGTGCCAAGCACGATGCCGACGCGACTTGCGCCATACCTGGCGATCGCCCCTTCGATTGTTGGCCGCAGATCATCGAGGAGCCGCGCCGCGAGTTCGTTGGTGCGCGACCGGCCGCGCGGGTTCACCGCATCGATTTCCATCGCGCCGACCGTCGTCTTTCGCCCGTCTTTCAGCTTTGCCGTCTGCGCAAGTGGCGCCGGATTGGCTGACGCAAGCTGGTCGCCGACCGCCTGCTTGCCTGCGCCAAGAGCGCAGGCAATTGTGAAATCATTGATGAACGCGGCGCCGGCCATCAGCCAGCTTTCTCGGTGATGATCGTGACCTGGTAGCCAAAATCGAGATTGCGCACTTCCTGGCGGATGGCCGCGCCGGACGCTGCCTTGGTCTCGACTTCCTCGATCACGCGGTCGGCAGTCCTGACGCTGCGAATGGCGCCATCAACCGCGACGGTGACGCCTTCCGGCATGGCCCGTTGAACCGATTCCAACGGCCAGAGCGCAACGAAGATATCTCCAAGAATGCTGATGCCCTTCAGATTCTCGGGCGCGAGCGGCGTGCGGTCCTCGACGATCCCTTTGGACGTCCAGGTCAGACCGAGGATGCGCGGTCCGCTGACAGCCGTGATCACGACGCTTGCCTTGTCGGGCGAGAAATCGAGCACCGCCTGGAACGCGCCCTTCTGGCCGCCATAATTGCCGATCACCGTTTGCGTCGCACTGAAATGGCCGGGATAGCCCGGCGTAGCGGGCAGGCGCATTTCGAGCCCCCTGCCGATCGGCGTCGCCTCGCCATTCACCGGCCGCACCGTTGTGCAGCTGGCCAAGGTCAGCGTCGCCGCCAGCGCCGCTATTGCTGCGCGCATAACTGGTCAATGATTTTCAAGAAGCGCACGGGCTCGCGCACCGCAGGATTGGTCTTGTCCCACGCATAACCGGCAAGAACCGAGGTGATGTAGGAGGTCACTTTGGTGTCCGCCATTGGCCGGTTGAAGATGATGCGCTGCAGGCTGCCATCATACCAGGCCTGCACGTAAGCGCGAAACGATTCGACACCCGGCTTCAGCGCATCGGAGAACTCGGCCTGCCAATCGACCGCACCGCCCTTGAGCTGGCGGTCGACGAGATCCGCCGCCAGCAGCGCCGACATCATCGCAATGGTCACACCCGAAGAAAAGACCGGGTCGAGAAATTCCGCCGCATTGCCCAGCAGCGCGAAGCTCGGCCCCACCAGGGTCTTCACGGCGGCCGAAAAACCGACGATCTCGCCGGCCGGCCGCGCGATCTCGGCGTTCTCCAGAATCCGGCTCATCAGCTTGGCGCGCGGAAGCAGGTTGTTGAGCCGCTCCTCAGGCGTTGCGCCAGCGGTCTCGATATCCTGGTCCGGGCCAACCACACCGACCGAGGTCATGCCGTCGGCCAACGGGATCATCCAGTACCAGATTTGCGGCCGGTCCGGGTTGATGGTGACGAGAATCTTGTTGCGGTCAAAGCTCGAATTGTCGGCGTGGTCGTAGACGTGACGGAACACCGAGCGTCGCTTATCCATGGTCGAAGGTTTTTCGAGATCGAGCAGGCGCGGCAGGATGCGGCCAAAGCCCGACGCGTCGAGACAGAAGCGCGCCTTCACTTCGGTGATGACGCCGGTCTCGGACATAACGCTCAGCGTTGCGCCGTTTTCGTCCGACCTGAACGCGGTGACGCTGTCGCCAAAGGAAACCTTTGCGCCTTTTTTCTGCGCGCCCTTGATCAGCACGTCGTCGAACTTGTCGCGCCGGACCTGGAAGGTCGTGCCGACCCCGTCGGCCGATTTGTTCGGAAAATAGATGTCGGTGTAGCGCTCGCCCCAGGCGAAGGCGGCGCCGTCCTTGAACTGGAAGCCGGCAGCCTTGACGTCCTCATAGAGCCCGGCCTGCTCAAGACACATCATGGTCTGGCACAGCATGCTCTCGCCGATCGAGAATCGTGGGAAATGCTGGCGCTCGAAGACGCGGACATCCCAGCCCTTGGACGCAAGAACCGCAGACGACACCGCGCCGGCCGGACCGGCGCCGATGATGGCGATATCGCAGGTTTCGGTTTTCATGGGGGTGAGGCTCCCTCTGCCTTTGACCGCTTCATCGCAGCGAGCTTCGGTATGTGCGACAGACAGAGCGCGGCGGCAATCCCGATGGTCACCGTCAGACCGAAACTCTGCACCGGCACGGTGTCGCTAAGCGACAGGAGGCCGACTGAGAGCAACGTCGTTGCCGCATCCAGCGCCACCGCCACGGCGGTCCAGCGTTGACGCCTGAGGCCGCCCTCCCACTGGAAGGCGGCATAGTCGACCCCGTCGCCGACCAGAACCAGGGCCGCCGCGAACGAGAAGAAGGTCAAGCGATAGCCGAAGGCGGCCGGGATCAGCAGCGCCATCGTCGCCGCCAACGCCGAAGGAGCCAGGATCGCCAGCGCCGCAAAGCTCCGATAGACCAGAAGCGTCGCGATGATGGCGCAGGCGGCGGCAACCAGCAGCGCGAGAATCGCCTGACTGCGATAGGCGGCGAAGGCCATGGTGTAGGTTGCCGCCGGATCGACGAGCGCTACTCCCGCAACATGCGGTCCCGTCCAGCCCGCCGCATCCAGCACCGGCGCCACGAGGAAGAACCGACCCCGGGCGCCGCCCGACAGCTCTGCAAGCCAGGATGGTTTGGCGACGTCGGGGGGCGGAGCAAGGTTGGCAAGGTCAACCGAGGGCTCGACGCCAATCGCCGCAAGCTGTGCGGACAGCAGCGGGCCGTAGAGCTCAGTCTCCAGCGCCTTCTGATTTTCAGCGCGGCGTTTCAGCGACGGGTCAAAGCGTGTGCTCGACAGAATCCGCGCAGCAAGCGGCGCCTCGGCCAGCGCCGCC
>JANMWT010000595.1:0-6162 GCA_031394145.1 Alphaproteobacteria bacterium
AGCACGCGAAAGCGCTCGACTTCATCGCCTTCAGCCGGAAGAGAAACGCTTTGACCCGCATCGGCCGAACCGACGACGGAGATGACCGCGCCAGATATCCCTTCCAGGTGAAGCCTGAGCTCGCGCGTCGCGTTGCGCTTGTTGACCAGCTTCAGCGTATATCCGTTGCGGATGTCACCCGTCGCCAACTGCACGAACGGCAGGGAGCGGTCTTTGAGCACGCTCACCTCGAAACTTGATCGGGTCGCAAGACCGACGACCATCAACCCCGCTGTAATGCCAAGCACAGCCATATAGAGAAGCGTCCGGGCGCGGAAAGGCTTGAAAGACGCAGTGTTAAGCTTCTTCGCCCGTCGCAGGACGTTGTCGTCAGTATCATAGGCGACAAGGCCTGCTGGCCGGCCGACCTTGCGCATGACGCTGTCGCAGGCATCGATGCAGAGGCCGCAGGCAATGCACTCGAGCTGGGCGCCGTCTCGGATGTCGATGCCCATTGGACAGACAACAACGCACTGCTTGCAGTCGATGCAATCGCCCCTGCCCTCCCACGCATCGCCCTTCTTGTGGGCGCCGCGTGGTTCACCTCTGTCGGAGCGATAGGTGACCGTGAGCGTTGTCTTGTCGGTGAGCGCCGCCTGGATACGCGGCCAAGGACACATGTAGGTGCAGACCTGTTCGCGCATCGTGCCGGCCAACGCATAGGTCGTAAAGGTAAGGAGCCCTGCGAACACATAGGCCGTCGCTGGCGCGTGGCCATTGAAAAACGTGGCCGCCAGCGAGGGCGCGTCGTGCCAGTAAAGGATCCAGGCGCCTCCAGTCGCAAATGCGATCAGCAACCAGACCACATGCTTGCCAATCTTGCGCCAGGCCTTGTCGAGCGACCAGGGCGCCTTGTCGAGCCGCATCCGGGTGTTGCGATCGCCTTCGAACAATCGCTCAACCGCAATGAAGAGATCCGTCCAGACCGTCTGCGGGCAGGCATAGCCGCACCAGACCCGGCCAAAAAGCGCGGTGACGAGAAACAGCCCCAGCGCTGCGAGGATCAGGAGGCCGGTGATGTAGTAAACCTCCTGCGGCCAAAGCGTCAGGCCAAAAAAATAGAAGCGGCCGCCCGCGAAATCGGCGAGCACCGCCTGATTGGGCGCGCCGACGCCGTAGTCCCAGCGCAGCCACGGCAGAACATAGTAGATCGCCAGCGAGGCAATCAGCACGATCCACTTGATCGTCCGGATCTTGCCTGCCGCCAGCTGCGGGTAGATCTGCCGACGCGGGGTGTAGAGCCTGACCGGCTCATCACCGTCCGGCGGCTCACCGCCGCTCGGCGATCGGCTGCGCTCAGGACCACGCAGATCGATGAGGGTCGTTGAGCCCACCGTCTATTCGCCTCCCCCGAGGGAGTGAACATAAATTGCGAGCGCCCGGATGGTTGCGGGATCGAGCCTCTGGCCCCAGGTCGGCATGACGCCGCCGCGCGGACCATAAATGGTTCGATGGATCGCAGGACGGTCACCGCCATAGATCCAGTCAGTGTCAGTCAGATTGGGGGCGCCCTTGGTTTGATCGCCCATGCCGGCTTTCCCGTGGCACGACGAGCAGTTCTTTTCGAACAGCGGGCGCGCGCGTTCGACCGCGCTTAACTCCGCCGGCCGATACGAGAACGATACGACCAGCTCCGTCAGATCATTGATCTCCGCCTCGGCCAGGAACTTGTCGCGACCGAAGGCGGGCATGTCGTTTGTGCGCGCCCCCTTGGCGCCGCTCCTGACGCCATGCGTGATCGTGTATTCGATATCATCGAGCGAGCCGCCCCAGAGCCAGACATCGTCCGCGAGCCGCGGATACCCGACCGCGCCGCGGCCACCCGCGCCATGACATGGGACGCAATTGTCACCGAAAGCGCTCTCTCCGAGCGCCATCGCGAACTGGAGTTGCTGCGGGTTCTTGAGAATCTGATCGGCGCTGGACGTTGCAAGGCCCAGGCTTTTCCGCGCGCGATCCGATTTCATCGCGGCGACTTCGCTCGCGACCGTGGCGCGATCCGATTGCGCCAGAATTCCCGGCGTCGCCCCCGTTGCGCCCGGTAAGCCAGGCCAGGCCGGCATCAGAACCCAGTAGACGATCGCAGCCGCAATGCAGGCATAAAAGATGAACAGCCACCAGCGCGGCAGCGGATTGTTCAGCTCCTTGATGCCATCCCACTCGTGGCCAGTGGTTTCAACGCCGGTGGGTTCATCGATTTCAGGCGAGCGGTCGGTCATCATCCTCGTCCGTTTTCTGAAGGGGGAGGTCAGCAGCGCGG
Source organism: Alphaproteobacteria bacterium (assembly GCA_031394145.1). Lineage (GTDB taxonomy): Bacteria > Pseudomonadota > Alphaproteobacteria > Caulobacterales > Hyphomonadaceae > UBA7672. Next base: position 2,300 of record JANMWT010000595.1, read on the forward strand.
CGGAAGACCCCGCGGTTGGCCGGCCACAGCGCATAGGCGAAGGCCGCCGCGAACATCGCGAGAAAGTAGATCATCCCCCAGGTCTGGGCGAAGTGGGACATGGCTGCGTAGGTCATGAGGCTACCTCCGGTTCTTGAGGTCGTCGGCCTGGTAGGTCGAGAAATCGACCAGCGTGCCGAGCATCTGCAGGTAGGCGATGAGTGCATCCATTTCGGTGGGCGCGCCTGGCGCGCCGTCAAAGTCGCGGACCTGTACGGCGCCGGGGCGACCGGCGACCTTCGCATAGGCGGCCTGCATGCTCTCGAAGTCTGAGTCCGGATCGGCCTGGGCCGCAAGATCGGTCTCGGCGCTGGCGATCATCTCCTTCGTATAGGGTGTTCCAAGGGCCTGAAGCGCCTTCATCTCATCGGGAATAAGCGCCGCATTCAGCGGTCGACCCTCCAGGAAGGCGTAGGGCGGCATGATCGATTGTGGGACCACGGCGCGCGGATTGATCAGATGCTGCAGATGCCAGTCGTCTGAATACTTGCCGCCGACCCGCGCGAGATCGGGGCCTGTCCGCTTGGAGCCCCAGACAAAGGGGAAATCATACATGCTCTCGGCGGCAAGAGAGTAATGGCCATAGCGTTCGACCTCATCGCGCAGCGGCCGGATCATCTGAGAGTGACAGACCGTGCAGCCCTCGCGGACATAGATTTGCTGCCCAGCCAGCTCGAGCGGGGTATAGGGCCGCATGCCCTCGACCTTTTCGATGGTGTTCTTGAGGTAGAAAAGTGGAACGATCTCGATGATGCCGCCGATCGCCACAACCACGAGAATGCCAACCAGCAGGATCGCCGTGTGCTTCTCGAAGAGCTTGTGCTTCTTCAACAGCCAGTTCTTGCGCGCGGTCGCCATCAGCGATCTCCCCTATTCGGCCGGTTGGAGGGCGGCGACGGCCGCGAGGCGGCGGCGCGCGGCGGCGGGGACATCGCCGCGCGCAGTCCGCACCAGGTTGTAGACCATGATCAGGGCGCCGATGAGGTAGAGCGCTCCGCCGCCAGCCCGGATGATGTATTCAATGTGCTTGGCGGCGACGGTTTCGATGAAGGAGTATTCAAGGAAGCCAAAAGCATTGTAGGCGCGCCACATCAGGCCTTCCATGATCCCGGCGACCCACATCGAGGTGATGTAGAGAACCACCCCGATGGTCGCGATCCAGAAATGCCACTCGACCAGAGCCATCGAATAGAGCCGGTCGCGACGCCACAGCCATTGGGTCAGGCAATACATCGCCCCGAACGTGATGAAGCCGACCCAGCCGAGCGCTCCGGAGTGCACGTGGCCAATCCCCCAGTCCGTGTAGTGCGACAGCGCGTTGACCTCGCGAACCGACATGACCGGTCCTTCGAACGTCGCCATGCCGTAAAAGGCGATCGCAACCACCAGCATGCGAACGACGGGATCGGTACGGACCTTGTCCCAGGCGCCCGACAGCGTCATCAGGCCGTTGATCATGCCGCCCCAACTCGGCATCCACAGCATGATCGAGAAGGTCATGCCCAGCGTCTGCGCCCACTGAGGCAACGCCGGGTAGTGAAGATGGTGGGGACCGGCCCAGATGTAGATGAAGATCAACGACCAGAAGTGGACGATCGAGAGGCGGTATGACCAGACCGGCCGCTCGATCCGCTTTGGCATGAAGTAATACATCATGCCGAGGAAACCGGCGGTCAGAAAGAAGCCAACCGCGTTGTGGCCATACCACCACTGGATCAGCGCACTCTGGACGCCGCCAAAGACTGAAAAGGATTTCGAGCCGAAGACGTTGGCCGGCAGGGCAAGGCCGTTGACCAGATGAAGGAGGGCGATGGTGACGATGAAAGCGAGGTAGAACCAGTTCGCCACATAGATGTGAGGCTCCTTGCGCTTCCACAGCGTGGCGAGGAAGACAACGAGATAGGCGACCCAGACGATGGTCAGCCAGATATCCGCGTACCATTCGGGCTCGGCGTACTCCTTCGATTCGGTGATCCCCATCAGATAACCGGTGCCGGCGACGACGATGAACAGTTGATACCCCCAGAAGACGAACCAGGGCCACATGCCGCCAGCAAGCCGGGTCCGGCAGGTGCGCTGGACAACGTAGAACGACGTCGAGATCAGCGCATTGCCGCCAAACGCGAAGATGACCGCGGACGTGTGCAGCGGGCGCAGTCGGCCGAAATTGGTGAAGCCAAAATCCGGGAAATAGAAAATGTTGGGCCAGGTGAGCTGAAGGGCGATGATCAGCCCGACAAGAAACCCGGCGATCCCCCAGAACATCGTCGCGACGACGCCCGCCTTGATAATCCCGTCGTCGTATTCGGCTGGATCGAAGCGTTTGGCCGGCTCTGATTCGTTGAGCCAGTAAAGAACGCCGACAATGCCGATAAAGGCCGCCAGCATGAAAATCACCGCGTGGACGGCAAACCCGCTATCAACCGCATTCACGGCACAGAAGAATGCAGCAATCAGCGTCGCAAATAGGAGAAGCACGACCGCGAACGCGCTGCCATCCAGTGTGTCTGTCTGGGGTCTCGCCGTCATCCCGATCTCCGGCTCTCATGTCACGCGTCAGGCGTCGACGATGGCGGAGGGATAATCACGCGGTGGAGACGGCCGCTTGATCCAGCTCAAGCTCGAGCGCGTGAGAGCGGGATAGTCGGCGACGTCGGTGATCGTCCCCCCAATCCCAAACCATCGACAGCCAGACCATCGACTGGAGGAGGCGTTCGTGAAAGCTGGGATCCCATTCCTCGGCGGTCTGGCGGCGGCGGTTACGGGCGCCTCGATCCGCTCCTGCGAAATGCCGCGCACCTCGCATCTTGTGTCGGCATGGTGCGGCCCAATGGCGCATTCGGCCAAGCTGACAGCGAACGCTGCGTCCCAAGGCCATTGGGCAGGTTGCATACTTCTTGCAGTGGGCGTCGCTGCAATAGCGATATCGATACTGTTTGCCGCGCAGACACATTTGGCGGTGCGCGCCGGGGCGGGCCGATGAAGGCCCCCTCACCGCCCGCGACGAGCGGCGATCCGCCCTGGGTCTACCTTCCCGCATACGCGAGCGAGGCCCCGCCGCGCTACACCAGCTACCCGCCAGCCAATCGATTTCACGCGGGCGTCGGTCCGGAGCAAGCTACGGAGGCCATCCGTTCGTTGCGGCGAGGCGCGTCGATCTCGCTCTATCTCCACATCCCCTACTGCCAGCAGCTTTGCTGGTATTGCGGGTGCCACACGTCCGTGCCGACACGGGCGGATCCCGTCGAGTCCTACCTCGACGCCCTGCATCGCGAAATCATGCTTGTCGGGGGCCAGACGCCGCCCGGCGTTTGCGTTACCCATGTCCATATCGGCGGCGGATCGCCCGATACGCTTCGGCCAAACCAGCTGCGGCGGCTCTTCACCCGATTGAATGAAAACTTTGCATTCGATCGCAACGTCGAAATCGCTGTCGAGCTCGACCCGCGCGGCGTATCAGATGAACTTGCCTGGGCGATGAAGGAATCAGGGGTTACGCGAACCAGCCTTGGCGTTCAGGCTCTCGATGAAGGCGTCCAGAAACGCATCAACCGCATCCAGTCGCGAGACCAGGTTACCGAGGCCGTCCTGCATCTTCGTCTGGCGGGGATCGGCAGTCTCAACATGGATGTGATGTACGGCCTGCCGGGCCAGACGGTCGCACACGTTGTCGAGACCGCGCAATTCGCAGCCGATCAGCAGGCGGACCGGGTCGCGGTTTTCGGTTACGCCCACGTCCCCTGGTTCAAGAAACATCAGGGGGCCATCAAGGTTGACGATCTGCCGCAGGGCGAAGCACGCTTTCGTCAGGCCGAAGCCGCTGC
>JANMWT010000599.1:0-5028 GCA_031394145.1 Alphaproteobacteria bacterium
GGGGTTCGACTCCCCTAGGGACTGCCAGCGGACGTCGCAGCGACCTGAAATCGTTTGCGTTATCGAAACACCCCCGCTTTGGTCCGATCTTTGACCGCAGCGCCGGCCCTGGCTGCGCGAGCCTCATCCTGACTGCGCCCATGCAATAATGTCGCAGGATGGCGACGAGGGGCGCGAGGGGTGTCGGAGCCGATCGCCGGGCGCCGACAGCGGCGTGGCGAGGGTAGAGGGATGTCCCGCTGGAGGCTGCGGCTGGACCTTGGCGGTCTTGCCCCTCAGGTCGCAGCCGGGTTGGCGTCGACGACGTGGGGGAACCGGATGGGCCAAGGCAGGTTGCGAGACGCGCGGCGCTGCCTACTTCGAGACGATGAAGATCTTCTCGCGGGCGTTGAGCCCGTACTTGCGGATATCCTCGGCCGTCTCGTGCGGGCCCGCCGGATCGACGGCGAAGCCCACCGACTTCAGGCGCTCCATATAATCGCCCTCGGCGTAAATGCGGATGTGATCGTACTGGCCGAACGCCTCGGAGCGCTCTTCCTCGGTGGTCTTGGAGGGGTCCTCGAATGTCGCCGTCAGCTTGGCGCCGATGGAAACATCAAAGATCGCCTTGCCGCCCTTGCGCAGCACGCGGCGCACCTCGCGCATCGCCAGGCGGTCGTCCGGGATGTGCTCCATAATGTGGGTGCAGATGACCACGTCGAACTGTTCGTCCGGGAAGTCGATCCGCGTGATGTCGATCTTCTTCACCTTGCGGGTGAGGTGCGAATAGCGCTCGGGGTCGAGGTCGACGCACGTGTAGCTGGCCTGGCCCGAGGCGCCGAACAGGCCGAACAGGGCGAACAGGGCGAACAGGGCGGTTTCTGGCGCAAAGTGCAGGATCGACTTACCGCGCAGAAAGTCCGGGTTCTGCTGCAGGTAAAGGGCAAGCAGACGCTCGCGGTCGTTGGCGAGGCAATACGGACGCGAGCCCGTTTCGGTCGACTGGCCGGAGACAATGTCGGCCGTCTCGGTGATCTTGTAGGGCGTGACGTAGGGCAGAAACTTGCCAAACGTGTTCCGGCAGAACGGACAAGCGTAAGTGTCGCCCGGATGCTGCGCCTTCCACTGGCTCTAGCGGTTGGAGCGATCAACGCTCGCCTTCACCCGCCGGATCTCGTCGAACACGGAGACGGGCAAGACGGCGCGCAGAATGCTCTTGGCGGTCGGCATGAGGCGGTTTCCCCCCGGGTGGGCGCGGTTGGTCGCCGGGCTCGCTGCAACATCCATTCCAGCGCGACGCGGCGTCCTTGGCCCGGCTTAACCTTATGCTGCGAGCGTTCAAAGCAATTTTGCCGCCCTGCGCGTCGACAGCGGTCGTCTGCACAACGCCTGCGCCCTCACCCCTCTGAGGCGCGCATGGCGCGGACAAAATGGGCCCGGCGCGTCGTCTGGCCGTCGTCGCACGTCGACAAGCCCGACGCGCTGGTCTTGGACTACGCTACAGGGCTGCAGGCGGCCTGACCGGGACCGGGACTGGGCGCGCCGACGGCCCTGGCCTCGGCTGGTGCGTGGGGCGTGGTTTTTTTGGCATGGCTAGTGCACCTTCACGAAGCATGCAGGGGTTCGCCGCATTCTGGAGGACGACCGGTTTTCCGGGTGTCGCCATCCTCGTCCTGATCGGCGGGCTGGCGCTCTTTGGCTATTCCTTCTGGACCGGCCGGCATTTTTGGCCGCTGTCGATCGACTATTCCTATCTTTATGTGGCGGGTCGGCTCTGGGGTGAGAACATCTCGCCCTATGGCGATGCCCTGCCGCAGGCCGCTCGCGCCATCGTCGGCCGTGACCTCGTCGCTTTCGCCTACCCGCCAAACTGGTATGGCCTGAGCCGCTTGCTTGCGCTGTTCGACCCGGCGACCTCCAACTTTGTCTGGTTTGGCCTGTCGACCGCCATGCTCATTGCGTCCGCCTGGCTCATCGCCACCGCGATGATGAGCTTTCGGGCCGCGTTTACGCCGCTGGCCAAGACCGCGGCGCCGCTTGCAACTGGATCATCTGGCCTGGTGCTGATGGCCGTCCTCTTTGCGGGCTTCGTCGCCGCAACCAAAGGCGCCGGCGTCGGCGCTTATCTTGGCCAAACCAGCATGCTCGCCTTCTTCGGCCAGGCGCTGCTGATCTATGGCGCGGTCAAAAGTCGGCAAGCATTTGTCGTCGTCGGCCTTGTCATCCTGCTGCTGAAACCGCAGCTCGGCCTCGTTTATGCGGTCGTGCTCTTGTTCGGCCGCCGGACCTGGCTCAGCGTTCTCATCGCCAGTGCGATCACTGGCGTGCTTGCCCTGCCGGCCTTGCTGATCGGCGGTCCGGGAGACGTGATCAGGCAATTCCTCTCCGGGGTCACAGGGTATGGCTCGCGCGTCGAGAACGCGCCCGACGCCATGAGTGGGTTGGGAAATTTCCTCTGGCGCGTCTCCGGGGTCGAGGTTTCGTCCTTTGCATGGCTGGGGTTCGCCGCCATTGCGGCGGTGATCGCAAGCCCCCTTCTTGATCAACGCCTGGGTGCCGTGAACCGCCCGCTTGCCGCGATCATCGCAGCGACGCTGTGCGCCGGCCTGCTCATCCCGCTACACGACTGGGACTTTCTCCTGTTCGCGCCCCTGGTTGGCTTCCTGTTTTTCCTCGATGGCTGGGCGCTGATCCTGGCGCTGGCGGCGGCGCTGCTGCTCACCCGATTTATCGAACTTTTCGAGTTGCTGGCGCCGGAAAACACCTGGATCGCGCATCAGCGCGTCAGTGCGGCGATGGCGACAGTCGCGATGCTGTTTGCGGCCGCTTCCAGCATCGTGGTGCTGCGTCGGCGACCCTCCTAACGCCTTTCTCGGGCTCACCCGACAGGCCGAGCAAGATCGACCACTTCGAGCTGAACAGCACCCTTGCCGCGCCAGGTATCTGCTCGGAGGCGGCCGGCGACATGCAGCCTCTCGCCCCGGAAGATGGCAACGCCCTCCGGCAGGTCCGCGACACGAAACGCGATGGCGCGCAACTTCGCCCCATCCTCGCCAATCATCTCGAAGGCGACATGGTTCTCGCCAACCCGGCGCGCATGCCCGGCCCGGATATTGGCGACCGCGAACAGCGGCTCCGGCGCGCCGGAGCCAAACGGCCCGACGCGCTCAACGAGATCGAGCAATGCGCCGTCGGCGGCGCCGGGGCCTAAGGCGCCGTCAATCTCCAGCACGCGCGCCTCGGCGAGTTCGGCTTCGGCGCCTTCGGTGTGCGTCTCCAACCATTCTCGAAAAGCTGGCACCTGATCGGGGTTGAGGCTGAGGCCAGCCGCCATAGCGTGGCCGCCGCCAGCCAGGATCAGACCTTGCCTCGCGGCCGTCGAGATCAAGGCGCCGAGATTGACGCCGGCAACCGATCGCCCCGATCCGCGTGCAACCGGTCCCAATCCTTCGCCCCAACCGATCACCACCGCAGGGCGATGAAATTTGTCCTTCAGGCGACCCGCGACAATCCCGATCACGCCCGGGTGCCAGCCTTCTCCGCTCGCCACGATCACGCCGGCGTCAGGCTTCAGCTTCAGGCGAGCCTCGGCCTGCTGGGTTGCAGCAACCAGGATGTCGGCCTCGACCTGCTTGCGCTCGGTATTGAGAGACTGGAGCAGTTCGGCGAGCCGTAGCGCTTCGCCGCGATCGTCGGTCGCAAGCAGCTTCGCTGCGGTCCATGGATCGCCTATGCGGCCGCCCGCATTGAGACGCGGACCCAGAACGAAAGTTGCCGCATAGACATTCTTCGGCGCCTCGATGCCGGCGACCTGAGCCAGCGCAGCAAGGCCAACATTATCCTGGCGCTCAAGCACCTTTAGCCCGCGCGTCACGAAGGCGCGGTTGATCCCCTTGAGCGGCGCCATATCGCAAAGTGTGCCCAGCGCGGCAAGATCGAGCCAGGCCATCGGATCGGGCAGTCCGCCCGGCGGTGCGACGCCCCGCTGTTTCGCCAGCCGGTTCAACGCGACGACCAGCACGAAGACAACGCCTGCCGCCGCAAGATGGCCGCAGCCGGATTTGTCGCCCGGCTGGTTGGGGTTCACCAGCGCGCGGATCTTCGGCGTATGGTCGTCGTGCATGAGGTGATGGTCCATCACCACCACGTCGAGGCCGATTTCGTTCGCCGTTTCCAGCGCCGCAATCGCCGCCGCGCCGCAATCGACGGTCACGACCAGTTCAGCGCCGTTGGTCTTGAGCGTGCGGAACGCGCCCGGCGTCGGGCCAAAGCCCTCGGTGAGACGGTCCGGCACGTAGAGAATGAGCTCGCGGCCCCAGGCGCGGAAATAGCGCGCCAAAATGGCCGAAGACGTGCCGCCATCAACGTCGTAGTCGGCGAACACCGCCGTTGGCTTGCCCGAGACGATCGCCTCGAGGATCACCGCCGCCGCCGTGTCCATGTCGGTGAAGGACGACGGATCGGGGAAGAGGTCTTTGAGGGTCGGATTGAGGAACAGCGCAGCTTCATCGAGGCTGACATTGCGTCCCGCCAGCAGTCGGCCGACAAGATCGCTCGCGCCCAACCGCCGTGCATGCTCTGCGGCGAGCTTGTCGTCCACACTGCGGGCGCGCCACAGCTTTCCCGAAAACGAGTTGTCGACGCCAAGGAAGGAGCGGGCTTCGCTCATGCCGGTATTCTGGCTCAGTCCACGGCCGGCGTCACGGACCGGATGGTGCGGGAGGCGCCGTCGACCGACGACATCAGCAGACTGTGCGTGTGGACAACGCCATTGGTGCGCTTCACACCGTCCAGCAGACCGCCCTTGGTGACGCCGGTGGCGACGAAGATCGCCTCGCCGGAGACCAGCTCGTCGAGATGATAGCGGCGGTTGAGATCCTTAGCCCCGGCCATTTCGGCCCGCGCCCTCTCGCCCTCGGAGCGGAACACCAGCCGCGCCTGCATCTGGCCGCCAACGCATTTCAGCGCCGCCGCCGCCAGCACGCCTTCGGGCGCCTTGCCCTGGCCGAGATACATGTCGACGCCGGTTTCGGGTCTTGCAGTGTAGAT
>JANMWT010000615.1:0-4015 GCA_031394145.1 Alphaproteobacteria bacterium
CAAACAGGTCATGCGCAAGGCCAGCGGCGACGTATCGACGCCGTCATCCGGGAAACTGGACACATCGTGCAGGCCATCAGCCAGGACGACTGCCGCAACGACATTCGCGGAGCCGGATATGCTTCCGCCAATCACTGAAACGCTAGATCAGATGAAGGCGGCTGACGTGCGTCGAAGCGCCCATCCCCGCGACATGGCACGACCAGCTTTCGTCAGCCCTCAGTCAGCCTTCGGCTTTGGGCCTGGCGCCAGCTGATCGTCGATCGCGGACTTCTTCGGCTCTGGCCAATCATCGACGACGCCAACGCAGTCACGGGTGAACATCGCCTCGACATCCTGGACCCGGCCCTTGTCGGCAGTTGACGCGATCTCCCAGGTCATCTGGCAGGCGCGTGTGGCGAAGCTGCGCATGCACACCGCCATCGGTTCGAGGTAAGTCTTGCTCGCTTCACCGTAGATACATTCATACCCGGCCTCGTTCAACGCCTTGATCGCATCCGCTCGGGACACCGGCTTGAGGATGCGGCTCGCGCCAGCGGCAAGGGCGTCGTTCAACGCCTTGCCGTCCTCGTGTTCCCAGTTGTGCGCCTGCGCCAGGGCCGCAAGCGTCTCGGGCAAGGGGCGGGGCGGAGCTTCGGCTCCGATTTTCGAGGCTTCGGTCGTCTTCGGCTTGGCCGGCGAGCAGGCGGCCGCCAGTGAGGCCAGCAGCGCGGCGAGCGCCAGGGCAACGAATCTCATCGGCACGTCCTCCCGTCGGGAGGCTATCCCCCCGAAAGCAGCGGAACCAAGGCGCCTTGGCGATCCGGCTTTAACCCGCTATCGCCCCGGCCATGCGTGTCGATGATTTCGATTTTGACCTGCCCGAGGAGCTGATCGCCCTCCGGCCCGCGCGCCCCCGGGATTCGGCGCGGCTGCTGGTGGTGCGCGGGGGAGCTGGCCGGCTCGAAGACCACCGCATCAGCGACCTGCCCAGGCTGCTGCGGGCCGGCGACATGCTGGTCGCCAACGATACGCGCGTCCTCCGGGCAGCCCTGAACGGCCATCGACCGGCGCGCGAGGCCGGCGCCGCCGATGTGCCCATCGAGGTCAATCTCAACCGTCGTTTGACCCCCGAGACATGGTCCGCATTTGCGCGGCCGGGAAAGCGCTTGCGCCAGGGCGATGATATCTGCTTTGCCGAAGGCCTCAGCGCGCAGGTGAAGGTTCGCGGCGAGGGCGGCGAGGTGGTGCTGGCGTTCAATCGCAACGGCGTTGAGCTCGCGGCCGCGATTGAAGCGGTGGGCGCCATGCCGCTGCCGCCCTACATCGCCGCTCGGCGCGCTCCGGACGAGCAGGATGCCGACGACTACCAGACGCTGTTTGCCCACGACACTGGATCAGTGGCGGCGCCGACCGCCGGATTGCATTTCACACCCGGACTGCTGCAGTCTTTGAAAGAAGCCGGCGTTCTGCGCGAGAGCGTGACCCTGCATGTCAACGCCGGGACCTTCCTGCCGGTCAAGGCTGAGCAGACCGAGGATCATGTCATGCATCCAGAATTTGCAACGCTCACGACAGCAACGGCAGCGGCCATCCGTTCAGCGCGGACGGCAGGCGGCCGCTGCATCCCGATCGGGACAACCGCGCTGCGCACGCTGGAGAGTGCAGCGTCGTCCGGCGAACTCGCTCCCTTCGCGGCCGACACGTCGATCTTCATCACACCAGGCTATCGCTTCTGCGTCGCCGACGGCCTCCTGACTAACTTCCACCTGCCGCGTTCGACCTTGTTCATGCTGGTCTCGGCGATGATGGGCCTTGGGGTGATGAAGCGCGCTTATGCGCATGCCATCGCTGCAGGCTATCGCTTCTTCTCTTATGGCGATGCCTGCCTGCTGCTGCCCGAGAAGGACTGATCTTGGCCGAATTCCCGTTCAATATTTCCGCAACCGACGGCAAGGCGCGCACCGGCCGTCTCGCGACGCCGCGCGGCGACATCGCCACGCCGGCCTTCATGCCGGTAGGTACAGCCGGGACGGTCAAGGCGCTTTATCTCGACCAGGTACGGTCGGCAGGATCGGACATCATCCTTGGCAACACCTACCACTTGATGTTGCGTCCGACGGCCGAGCGCGTGCATCGCCTCGGCGGCCTTCACCGCTTTATGGGCTGGCGCCATCCAATCCTGACGGATTCCGGCGGCTATCAGGTCTTCTCTCTTTCGGACCTGCGCAAGATGAGTGAGGGCGGCGTCGAGTTCCGCTCTCATCTCGACGGTTCGAAGCATGTCCTCAGCCCCGAACGCTCGATCGAGATCCAGGCGGATCTCTTGGGCTCGGATATCGCCATGCAGCTCGACGAATGTGTGGGCAATCCGTGCGAGCATGCGCAGGCCGAACAGGCGATGCAGCTTTCGGCGCGCTGGGGCGAGCGGTCCAAGGCCGCCTTTGGCGCACGCGACCGACAGGCGCTTTTCGGCATCGTGCAGGGCTCGACCTTCCCCGACCTGCGCAAGGAAAGCGCTTCGCGCGTCGTGGCGACCGGCTTCGACGGCTACGCCATCGGCGGCCTGGCGGTGGGAGAGGGCCATGACGCGATGTGCGAGACGATCGAGCTCACCGCGTCGCTGCTGCCGGCCCATCGTCCGCGCTACCTGATGGGTGTGGGCAAGCCCATCGACATCATCGAGGCGATTGCCCGTGGGATCGACATGTTCGATTGCGTGTTGCCGACCCGCTCTGGCCGCCACGGCCAGGCCTGGACATGGGATGGCCCGCTCAACCTCAAGAACGCACGCTTCCAGGAAGACGACGCGCCGCTCGATGAAGCCTCTTCGTGTTCAGCCAGTCGCGACTATTCAAAAGCCTACCTCAACCACTTGTTTCGCGCGGGCGAGTATCTCGGCGCCATGCTGCTCTCCTGGCACAATGTCGCGTTCTTCCAGGCGTTGATGGCGAGTGCGCGCACGGCGATCGCCGAAGGCCGGTTCGCAGCCTGGCGAAGCGACCTTGCGGCGCGCTGGAGCGCTCAACCAGGGGTTTGAGGCGCTGTGTCCGGGTCGCGGAATTCGATGTTTGGCTTCGGCGGGCCGCTGATATGCTTTGGATCGGGCGCGGCGGGCGGGGCGCAGCCTAACGCCAAGCCGACGCCTTTGAGATAGGCGCGCCGCTGGACGCCGCGTTCGTAGGCGGCCCGCAACTGACGCTCATGCTTTGATGCGCCCGACGCCATCCGCACCAGCGAGCGGTAGGGGATAAACCCGGTCACTGCATCCTTGACGCCATTGAGAGCGAGGGTCGCGGCGCTGTCGCCGGTCTTCTGCCCGAGCGTTTCATCAGGCCCGGGCGCGATATCCACATCGGCGCCCAGGATCGCGGTCAGCTCGCCGACCTCGGCGCCGATACCTACGCAGTCGCGGCGCTTGATCGGCTCGTAAGGCGACCGGATCGCCTCGAGGCGGGGCGGGATGGGGGTGCGCCGCAGATTGAGGTCGTTAAGCGGGGTCAGGGCGGCGTCGCCCACACCCGCCTGGGTCTTGGAAACCGCGCGGTCGACCCCGCCGCCCGATTTCGGCTTGGGGTCGCTGGTGCAGCTCGCCAACGCCAATACGACGAGCACAAGGCTACCGGCGCCCGTTCGCAGTCCCATTCGATGTCGCATATGTGTCCCCTCGGTTACGTCCATCCCCTTATTCTTTCGATCATTTTAGCAGATTTGGGACGGCCTTGTGGAAAACCTGCGCTGCGACTTTATCTGCGTTGACCGCAGCGGAATCGGCAACTAGGTTCCGCCGCTCTTGTGAGAGCCTGTAGCTCAGTTGGTAGAGCACCTGACTTTTAATCAGGTGGTCGCGGGTTCGACCCCCGCCGGGCTCACCAAGATTTTCAAGGCGCTAGCACTAGAGCAGATTCCGCTCACGTTGCACCATAGCCTGCGTGGCGGAAGTAGGCGCGGGCCTCGTCTGTGCTGATGGTTGGGGCGAAACTGCCGATGCTGCGGCGCAGACCCTGAATGGGTCGCTGCGCGAGTTTGCGCAGCT